>JAGCDD010000387.1 GCA_017651345.1 Bacteroidales bacterium
AAGGCGTAGAGGTTATTATCAATGCTCTGTCTTGTTTGTCTAACATACCGTATCGTATGGTTTTTGTGGGCGATGACACTACGGAATATGCTTATAAATTGAAGAAACTTATCTCTGAAAAATCTCTCGACGACAAAGTTGTTTGGACAGGTTACCAAAAACAAATTGAGCAGTGGATAGGCGGATGCGACTTAGGATTGCTACCCACCATTGCACGCGAAGCTTTTGGTTTGTCAGCTGTGGAATATATGATGGCTGGAAAAACTGTGATAACAACAGACAACGGTGCTCAGAAAGAGTATATCCAAAATGGAGTGACGGGTATTATTGTGCCTGTGAACGATTGTGCTAAACTATCTGAGGCTATTGAGACTGTTTACAAAAACGGCTCTTTCGTTGATATTGGCAATAATGCACGAAAATTTTACCAGCAAAATCTTAATTTTGATATTTTTTACCAGAAAATTGTTGACGTATACACCAACAATATTTAATTTTATCCGAAAAAAATCCATAGCTCATGATCAACTTCTCCGAAAAATACAACGAAGCCAAGCACTTTATCAATAAGGGCATTTGGAAAAAAGATACTACCGTGCTCGGCAAGGTTAAACACTCTCTGTATGAGGTGCTTAAGATTATTATTATTGCCGTAAAAGGTTTTACCGAAAACCGCTGTTCGGTAAATGCCTCGGCGTTGACGTTTTTTACCTTGCTGTCGATTGTGCCGGTGATTGCCTTGGCGTTTGCAATTTCTAAGGGCTTCGGATTAGACCACCTTTTAGAACGTGTTATCCAAAACGCTTTTGGAGCCACGTCTGAGGTGGGAGAGTACCTTATTCAGTTTTCTACCTCGATGCTCGACAATACTAAGGGCGGGCTTATTGCCGGTATTGGCGTGGTAATGTTGCTTTACGCTGTGTTTAAATTGCTCAACAATATTGAGGAATCGTTCAACTATCTGTGGGACATTCACGAATCGCGCTCCATCACCAGAAAAATTACCGACTATGTGGCTATAATGATTTTTACGCCCATATTGCTGTTAACAGGTGTGAGCGCAACAATCTTTGTTAAAACGCAACTTCAAAACCTTCTTTCGGGATACCTTACGCCGCTCTTTACTATTGTGCCATACGTACTTATGTGGATTACTTTTACCCTTCTCTATCTGATAATGCCCAACACCAAGGTGAAAATCAAGGCTGCTGTGGTGGCAGGCATAATTACGGGTACGGTTTTTCAGATTTGGCAATGGATTTATGTAACGTTTCAGGTGGGCGTTAGCAACTACGGTGCTATCTACGGAAGTTTTGCTGCCTTGCCGTTGTTTCTCACATGGTTGCAGACCTCTTGGATGATAGTGCTGGTGGGTTGCGAAATTGCATATTCGGTGCAGATTGTGAGCAAATATTCTATGGAACACGGAGTTGACGATGTAAGTTTGAAACTCGAAAAACGCATTGCCGTGCTTATTATGACTCGCATTGTGAAAAACTTTGCTGATGACAATCCTCCTAAAGATGCTGCTGAATGGGCAGATGAGTTGAAAATTTCGCAACGATTCTTTACTCATGTGGCGCAAAAATTAGTGGATGTTAACCTTTTAGCCGAAATCAAAACCGACCAACACGACAAACGAATTTTTATTCCCGCTATGGATATCAACACAATTTCGATGCACACCGTGTACGAAAAACTTGAAACCCACGGCAACGATGAGGATTTCAACATCACCAAAAATCCCGACCTTGAAAAAATCGACCGCGAATGTCGCCGTCTCAACGACATCACCGACAGGGAGATAGGCAAAGTTATTCTAAAAGATATTTAATAAAAATATGCATTATGAATTGTGCATTGTGAATTATGAATTATGAATTGATAAAACTCACCTCCGCCACCCCGTTTGTTTACGGATTAGATTTCGGCGGAACAATAGATCTTAGTATCGATTATGGTGAAAACCCCTCTATAATAGGCTCTAACGGAGCCGGAAAAACCAAACTTGCTGAAATTATCTGTGGAAAAGTTGCCCTCAAAGGCGGTTCTATCCGCTACGGATTTATGCCCGACGGTGGCACATACGTAAAAGGGCGAGTTGTGAAAATGGGTTTTGAATCGGCTTACACTATGGCTGATTACAACAATATGTATTATCAGCAGCGTTTTTCGGCGTGCGAAAACACGTTTGATGCCATAGAAAACAAGCCAATGCCCACCGTCAAAGACCATTTGGATGCTGTTGACGGTGCCGACAAGGATTATTGGATTAGCAAATTGAACCTTACTCCGCTGTTTCACAAAACACTTATAATGCTGTCGTCGGGCGAGTTGCGGCGTTTTCTTATTGCCTCGGTGCTTATTCGCAAGCCCGATTTGGTGATTTTCGACAATCCATTTATTGGTCTCGACGTGGACACCAAAGCACAACTAAATCAGTTGTTTAGCGATATTGCCGACCGTCAGCAGATGATATTTATCATTCCCGACATCAAGGAGATTCCCGAAATATCCAAGACGGTGATTCCTGTAAAGAATATGCAGGTTTTGCCAAAAATGAGTCGCGAGGCTTTTCTTGCCGACAAAGATTTTCAACAATCGCTTTATCCTGATGTGGATTTGGAAATTACCATTCCCACAAAGGAACATTCTGATTTAAAGTCTTTTGACATAGCCGCACAATTGAATTCCGTTAGCATAGAATATCCGGGCAGAACACTTTTTAAAAATCTTTCGTGGACAATACATCGTGGCGAAAAATGGGCTCTCACAGGTGGCAACGGCAGTGGCAAATCTACGCTTCTTAGTCTTATAACTGCCGACAACCCACGGGCTTACAATATGGACATTACACTTTTTGACCATAAGCGTGGCACGGGCGAAAGCATTTGGGATATTAAAAAACGCATTGGCTACATCTCTGCCGAAATGCACCTCTATTTTCGTGAAAATCAGCCGTGTATCAAGGTGGTGGCTTCGGGATTGTTTGATACTCAGGGTCTTTTCCGTGTTTGCCATCAAGAACAATTCGACAAGGCATTGGAGATAATGCGCACTTTTGGCATCGCCCATCTTGCCGAGCGTCCGTTTTTAAAAACATCCGACGGCGAACAACGCCTTGTGCTCCTTGCCCGTACATTGATTAAGAATCCCGATTTGCTTATTTTAGACGAGCCTCTGCATGGGTTGGACGCCATAAACAAAAAACGCGCCCGCAACGTAATCGACTTTTATTGCCGACAGTCGGGGCGCACTCTTATATATGTTACTCACAACTTTGATGAGATTCCGGGGAATATTACTGAGCGTTTTTCGCTGTAAGGTTGAATAATATGCCTAATATTTGGTATGTTTGTATTGTTTTATATTTTTGCATAAATAATTTTTTACTAATAACTAATTTATACTCATAAACAATGAAGCTAAAATCCTTATTTACAACATTTTGCCTAATGCTGTATGCTATTGCAGTGTCGGCACAGAGCGGAAAAGAACCTTACGTGGTAGTAAAAGATAGTACTGCCACATACTATTATGGCACTAAACCTGATGGAGCTTTGGGTGTGGAAAGTTCGCAGTGGAATTACGACACGAGAGCATCTGTTGCCAAAGTCGTATTTCATAGCTCTTTTAAAGATTATTTTCCAACAAGTTGCGCCTATTGGTTTGCTAATTTGAAAAACCTGACCACTATATCAGGTATGAAAGAGAACCTTAATACCTCAAATGTGACAGATTTGAATGGCATGTTCACTTTTTGTAAAAAGCTTGCAAATATTGATGTTAGCGGATTCAATACTACTAAGGTTGAAAATCTTGCATATATGTTCTCAGGTTGTGAATCCCTTACAAGTCTTGATTTAAGCGTGTTTAATACCGCTAATGTTACAAATATGTATGATATGTTTAATGGGTGTTGTAATCTAAAGACTATCTTTGTTGGAACTTCTTGGACAACATCTTCTGTAATTGAATCTCAAACAATGTTTAACCTTTGTAATAATCTTTATGGAGGTAAGGGTTCTTTTGTATATGATTATCCAATTCATGATTGTACCTATGCCAAGATTGACGGTGGTGAAGAAAATCCAGGGTTCTTAACTAAATCGGGCGAACAGCCTTTTGTACCTGGTAAACAAGCCTAAGTTGAAATTGAAAATGGAGTAGCAACATTCTTTTATGACAAAAAAACACAAAATGCATTTAATGTGCAATTGTCAATTGAGCTATGGCCAGAAGAGGTAAGAAATTCTATTTTCAAAGTAGTGTTTGATGAATCGTTTAAATCATACAAACCCAAAAATTGTGGCTATTGGTTCTATAAATTTATCAACCTTACTGAAATTTCGGGGATGAAAGAGTATCTTAATACTTCAGATGCTTGGAATATGAGTGCTATGTTCTATAGTTGTTCAAATCTTAAAAGCATTGATTTGAGTGGATTCAATACTGCAAATGTTATATCTATGTACGAAATGTTCTGTAATTGCAGTAATCTTACAAGTCTTGATGTTAGCAGTTTTAATACATCTAAAGTTACAGATATGATTAATATGTTTAGTAATTTGAGTGTTACAAGTCTTGATTTGAGCAGTTTTAGCACCAAAAACGTTGTGGAGATGTTTGGTATGTTTAGTGTTAACCCTAATTTGTGTACAATCTATGTCAGCGACGGATGGGGAATATCTCCTGTTACTTCTGCTTTGAATATGTTTTTGGGATGTGACAATCTTTATGGAGGTAAAGGATCTTCTGTCAACGAATTGAGAAAATATGATGAAACTTATGCCAAAATTGACGGAGGAGAATCTGCCCCTGGTTACTTAACCAAAAAGGGAGAACCTGCTTTTGCAAAAGTAGTGGCTATTCAAGTGGCAACATTACCTAAGACTCAATATGCTTTGGGTGAGAATTTTTCAACTCAAGATGGTACGCTTTCAATACAATACAGCACTGGAAGAACCTCAATCATTGATCTTTCGGCAGCTACAATCTCTGGCTATGATAAAAACAAGTTGGGTGAACAAACCATTACAATTTCGTATCTTGGACACGAAACTACTTTGACCACCCCTGTATCAGAGATTTCCGAAGAACAAAACAAAGCTAAAGTTTGGGCTTACAACTCTATCATCTATCTTGAAACTTTACCCGACACCAAATACACAATTATCGACTTAAATGGGAGAATCTTAAAATCTTCAACAACAAAATCAACCAAAGAAGAAATATCCACTAAATCAGGTATCTACATTGTTATTATCAATGGAGAAAGTTACAAAGTTTCGGTTTTGTAATACAATAGTTAGTATTAATAAAAAATGCGCCGCAATATGTGGCGCATTTTTTATTTCAGTGTTTTAAAAAACTCCCAAATTGCTATCCCCGCGCTAACACTTACATTCAGTGAGTGTTTTGTGCCAAATTGCGGAATTTCTACGCAAATGTCGCAGATGTCCATAATACCATCGTCAACACCTTTTACTTCGTTGCCGAATACGAGAGCGGCTTTTGTGATTTGCACCGAGTCTAAATGGTCTATCATCACGCTCTGGTCGGCTTGTTCCACTGCTATAATGGTGTAGCCCTGCGATTTGAGGTCGTTGACGGCGGATATCGAGTCTTTGGCGTACGACCATTCTACCGACTGCTCTGCGCCGATGGCTGTTTTGCGGATTTCGTTGTTGGGCGGAGTGGCTGTAATGCCGCAGAGCACAATGCGTTCAATGCGAAAGGCATCGCAAGTGCGGAAAACTGAACCCACGTTAAGTGCACTACGCACATTGTCGAGCACAACAGTTATGGGTGTTTTCTCTGCCTGCTTAAATTCCTCAACCGAAATCCTGTTCAGTTTTTCTAACGACAGTTTTTCCATTAGTTGTTGAGGCACTTCTTAACAATGTCGGCAATCATTTTGCTTTCGGCTTTGCCTGCTAATTGAGCGTTGGCGGCTTTCATTACCTTGCCCATATCTTTAACCGAAGTTGCGCCTGTTTCGGCAACTATTTGTTTTACAATTGCTTCTACTTCTGCTTCCGAAAGTTGTTTGGGTAAGTAGCATTTTATAAAGTCCAATTGAGCGTTTTCTTCGTCAACGAGGTCTTGACGGCCTTGCTGCTGGTAAATGGCTATTGAGTCGTTGCGCTGCTTAACCATCTTTTGGATGAGTTTAAGCACGTCGGCATCGGTAACTTCCGAGCCTTTGCCCGATGTTTGCTCTTTGAGAATTTCGGCTTTGATAGCGCGAACTGCGGCGAGTTTTGCCTGATTTTTTTCCTTCATTGCGGACTTCATGTCGTCCTGAATCTGTTCTGTAAGTGTCATTGTATTATTATTTTTGTGATTTTGCAAGTTTGGCGTATGCGGCTGCGTTTTTCTTGTCGTTGAGCCGTGTAAAAATTCGAGATAATATTTCGGCGTCGATGGGACGCTTGTATAGATTGTATAACTTGATATACAGACCTTTAGCGGTTTTAAATTCTTCTAACAACGGTTTTGTTTTCTGCACCATTGTGCGGTAGGCGGCGTTGGTCTTTTTAGCTTCGTATTCTTTGATTGCAGCCACGTAAGCATTTTCAGCATGGTCGAAAGTTTTGCGTGCCATATAGTTAAGACCAATAAAGTTGGTGGGGTCGGCGTTGAACAGTTTTTGAGCTACCAAGTTGGCTTTGTCTTTTGCACCGTTTTGTGTAAGTGCTGTGTGATAGAGTTCCATCAGTTCAATTTCTGCCGATTCAGGTTCTTTTATCTGCTCGTAAGCTTTTTGGGCTTTTTGATACTCTTTCATTTGCATGTATCGTTTTAGTAGACGGATACTTACGTATTGAATTTCATCGCCGTTGCGATACATGTTTTGGTATTTTTCAAGATTGTCGAGTTCTTTGGAATGGTTGTCGATTTTGCCGTAATACTTGATTTTCATTATAAGACCAAGTTCGTCTTCGTAGCCCATAACTTCAGCCTTGTATAGTAGGTCGATGCCATCTTTTTCGCGTCCTGAGTAGTAGAGCGACTTACCAGCCGAGGCATACACTTC
Source organism: Bacteroidales bacterium (assembly GCA_017651345.1). GTDB lineage: Bacteria > Bacteroidota > Bacteroidia > Bacteroidales > UBA3824 > UBA3824. The sequence continues at coordinate 7,040 of JAGCDD010000387.1, forward strand.
TACGGGTGCTGAGATATGTTTTGCTTCGTATTTTGCTATAATCTCCTCGTATGCTGCTGCCGCCGAGTCGTATTGTTTTTCGTAAAAATAGCGGTTGGCGGTTTGCTGCTCTTGCACAAGTTTTTTGCCTGCTCCGCACGAAACCAACAACAACGCCATTATTATTAATATAAAGGAGTGATGTTTCATAAATGATGTGTTCTTTTAAAAATTTTTCCGTCCCAAAGTTATAAAAAAAATATTATAATAATGAACCTGTTTTTCCTTCGGCTAAATATCCTGTATCATCCAAAAGATTTGGGGTGTCTAATGCTGCAGCCACGGCAAGACGGTCGCAGCGTTCGTTTTCGGGGGTTTCGTTATGACCTTTGATCCACACAAAGCGTACAGTGTGCTGTCTATACACTTCGAGAAACCTTAGCCAGAGGTCTTTGTTTTTCTTGTCTTTGAATCCTTTTTTTAGCCAGCCTATTATCCATTTTTTCTCCACGCTGTCTACCACGTATTTTGAGTCGGAATATATGGTAACGTTCATGCCCGGCTTTTTAAGTGCTTCTAAGCCTTTGATTACAGCCAATAGTTCCATGCGGTTGTTGGTGGTGAGTTTAAAACCTTGCGAAAGTTCTTTGCGATATTGTCCGTAGAGGAGCACTGTGCCGAATCCTCCCGGACCCGGATTGCCTCTTGATGCTCCGTCGGTGTATATTGTTATGTCCATTGTACGTTTGTGAATGATTGCAGCGCAAAGAAAAGCATTTTTTTGTGATAAAAAAAATAGAGCGGCTTTTTACTGCCGCTCCATTTTTACTATTATATATAAGGTGTGCTTATTTCAATTTAGCTACAGCCCATTGAGCAAAGAGTTCGGGTTTGAAACCGAATTTTTCGTCCAAAACGCCTGCGGGAGCCGAAGCACCGAAGTGTGTAAGGCCGAATACATCTTTCTTGAATCCGGGGATGATGGTGGCGAATACGCTCGGAAGTCCTGCTGTCATACCGAGAACTTTTGCCGACGAGGGGATTACGCTCTCAACGTAAGCTTCACCCTGATTTTCAAACAAGCGGGGCGAGATTACAGATACTACACGAACTTTTTTGCCGGTCTGTTCTGCAATTGCGGGAGCTGCGCCAACCAATGTAGCAACCTCAGAACCGTTGGCAACCAAAACTACGTCAGGATTGCCTTCTGCAGTTTGGCATACAACATAACCGCCTTTCTTGATTTGCTCGGCGCGGTCGAGTTGCGAAGCTGCTTTGCCTTGGGGCAGGCAGTCGATATTCTGACGTGAACCGATCATTACTGTGGGGCAGTCGAGGTTGTTGATAGCCATCTTGTAAGCGGCAATTGATTCGTAGCCATCGGCAGGACGGAGAACGAGTGTCGACATTTTGCCATCGTGGTTGTCTACCTGTTCCATAAGGCGGATTTGTGCCTCTTGCTCGATAGGTTCGTGGGTAGGTCCATCTTCGCCAACGCGGAACGAGTCGTGAGTGTAGAGGAAGATAGCGGGAGTTTTCATCAATGCTGCAACGCGGAGAACAGGTTTCTCGTAGTCGGAGAATACGAAGAATGTGCCGCAAACGGTTCTTACGCCGCCGTGGAGACACATACCTGTGCAGAGTGCTGCCATTGTGAGCTCTGATACACCAGCTTGGAGGAACGAGCCGCTGAAATCGCCGGGAACAAAAGCCTTGGTCTTTTTGAGGAACTCGTCGGTTTTGTCAGAGTTAGAAAGGTCGGCAGAAGCCACAACGAGGTTCTCGATTTTGCCGTACATAGCAGCAAGAGTTTTGCCGAGCGAGCCACGAGTAGCGGTAGCTTTGTCGAAGTTGAGATCCTTGAAATCAGGAAGTTCAAAATCGTTTTTGTAGTATTTTTCGAGTTTTTTAGCCAATTCGGGATTTTCGGCAGCCCATTTAGCCTCTTCTGCTTTTTCTGCTTTTGCGGCAGCTGCTTTTTCGGCTAATTTCTTGGCGTAATATTCTTTAACTTCGGGGAAAATCTCGAACGGATTTTCAGGATTTCCACCAAGGTGTTTGATAGTCATTTCAAACGAACCACCCGATTTAGAAACGGGCTGACCGTGAGTAGAGCATTTGCCTTCGAAGTTTTCGTTGTTTTCTGTTACGATGCCCTTACCCATAGCGGTTTCGCCGATGATGAGGGTAGGACGGTTTTGCTCGTTTTGAGCGTTTTTCAAAGCCTGACGGATAGCGGCAGCATCGTTTCCGTTGATTTTTACAACGTTCCAGCCCCAAGTTTTGTATTTAGCGTAAGTGTCCTCGTCGGAAACTTCGTTGCATTTTGTAGAAAGCTGAATCTTGTTGCTGTCGTAGAACATGATAAGGTTCTTCAATCCGAGGAAACCAGCGATACGACCTGCGCCCTGTGAAATTTCTTCTTGGATACCGCCGTCAGAGATGTAAACGTAGGTTTTGTGCTGTTGACGTTTGCCAAAGCGAGCTGCGAGGAACTCTTGAGCGATGGCTGCACCGATACCGAGAGCGTGACCAACACCAAGAGGACCCGAAGTGTTTTCGATACCACGGTTGATATCGCGTTCGGGGTGACCGGGTGTTACGCTGCCCCACTGACGGAAGTTTTTAATATCTTCCAACGAGAATTTGTTGCAGAGAGTAAGAATCGAATAAAGCATCGGCGACATGTGTCCCGGGTCGAGGAAGAAACGGTCGCGGTTGTCCCACGAAGGATCTTCTGGGTCGAATTTAAGGAATTCAGAGTAAAGTACATGAACGAAGTCAGCTCCGCCCATAGCACCACCGGGGTGTCCTGATTTTGCTTTTTCTACCATTGCAGCGGCAAGCATTCGCACGTTGTCGGCTGCTTTAAGGTCTATCTGTTTTTGTTCCATTTGGTTGTTTTTTTATAATTTGAATGATGTATATTATAATTTATTCAGTTTATGCATTATTTATAAGGTGTTTTTTAAGTACCTCGATAATTTGTTCTTGTTTAGCGGGACGTTCGATATAGTCGTCGCAAAACGAGTTTGAATAGTCGCGTTTGTCCACAGCCGAAAAATATGGCATTTGAGCAATTGCCACGGTTTCGGGCGACATTTTTTTGATAATTTTCATTACCTCCGAACCATTCATGTTGGGTAATTTCAAGTTTGTGATCACTAACGGAGTTGGGTTAAGTCTAAACATATCAAAAAGTTCTCTGCCGTCTTTAGCACGCAAAATTTTGATGCCTGTGGGTTTTAAGGCTTCGCAGAGTAGTATAAACGACACATCGTCGTCGTCGCCAACAAGTATAGTTTTATTTTCAAAAATATTGTCGTCAGAAGTTGTATTTTTGAGAGCATCAGCGGGGAGCGAAATGTAAAATTCGGTTCCTCGTCCGGGTGTGGAGTCGATCCAAATTTCACCTTTGAGCGTATCCACAAATTCTTTTACGAGAGCCAGACCAATTGTGGCAAACGCGTATCCTCGTGTGGATGCTTTTTCGTTGTATCCTATCGGATTGAAAATGATGTCGATTTTTTCGGGGTTGATGCCTATGCCGGTATCTTTGATGCAGAATACAAAACTGCCATTTTCGCGCGAGGCACGCACTTCGATCGACCCTTCGTGTGTAAATTCAATAGCATTGTCGATGAGGTTTTCAAAAATGCACGACAGCATAGCATGGTCAGAAAAAAAGATATTTTGATTTCCGAGGCTGTCTTTTACCACAAGTTCGATTTTTTTGTGAAGTGTGGCGGGTTTCCGCTGTTCGCAAATTTCGGCTATCATTGCCGACACATCAATATCTGTGGGGTTTGGCTTTGAAGGAGATACTTGGTTGAGCGAATATTGAATTATTTTGTCGAAACTTGTACTCAAAAACTGAGCGTTGGTTTCTATCACATTGGCGTATTCTTTAATTTTTTCGGGAGAACCGCTGCCGCTACCGATCAGTCCTGCAAAACCATATACCGATTGTAATGGAGTAAAAAGTTCGTGCCTAACATCTTCGAGAAAATTTTTTCTCAGTTCTACATCTTCATCGTGTTTTACTTTTTCGTCGCGGTATTTTACCAACGTTTGTTCCAAAATGGCATTTAGGCGGCGGAGGTTTTCGTTTTCGATTTCGAGATTTTGGGTGCGTTCTTTGATTTTCTCTTCAAGGTCGTGGTTGTTGGATATTAAAGAGTGATGCAACATGCTGATGGTGAGGTGTGTTTTTACCCTTGCCAAGAGCTCGTCGTTTTGTACGGGTTTGGTAACATAATCTACCGCACCGCATTTAAATGCTTTTACTTTGTCGAACGAACTATTGAGAGCCGAGAGAAAAATTACCGGAATATCTTTGGTTTTGCTATCTGCTTTTAGTTGGGCACAAATGGCGTATCCGTCAACATCGGGCATCATAATGTCGAGGAGTATAAGGTCGGGACGGATTTCAACCGCGAGCCTTAAGGCGTCGGCACCATTTCCGCACCCTATAGCTTTATATCCTCGTTCTTCGAGCATCTGTTGTATAAACTGTGTAATCGACTCTGCGTCGTCTACTACCAATATCGTCTGCTTTTCAGTAATACTCATAATGTTGATTTGCAAGATGTTGACATTTGCACTCTATGCTTAATTTTTAGATTACAAATATTATTATTTTTAACAAATTAAACAAAGTTTTTTTCAAATTGCTGCAAAAAATTTTCTATCTTAGAAAATCTCTTTACCTTTGCTGTTAGATTTATTATCTATTAAAATAAGGTAAAAACCATTATAACAATAACATAGCATGGAAGAAACACCCGAAAAAAACAATCAAGAGAATAACGACGACAGCCGTTCGCAATTACTTATCCTTATACGACAATTGGCTATCTTGATAGCAGTGGTGGTATTATTTGTAGTTTTGATATTTGTGGCGTTGCGTGTGTATACCCGTCACGGACAAAATGTTAGCGTTCCCGAATTGCGTAGGCTTTCGCTTACCGAGGTTAAAAAGATTTGCGACGAACGCGGACTTAAATTTGAAATCAGCGACTCGGTTTATAGCTCAAACGCCGCTCCCGGAACGGTAATTGACCAAACTCCTCCTGCCACTTTTAAAGTGAAAAAAGAGCGTACTATATTCTTAACTATCAAAGCATATTCGGTAGAGCAAGTGGCTATGCCAAGGCTTATCGACCTTTCGATAAAATCTGCTCAGGCTCAATTGGCTACTGTTGGTTTGGGAGTTGGCAAAATTTCGTACAAGCCTGATATTGCCCGCGATGCTGTTATTGAGCAAATGTTCAACGGCAAACCGATTCCTGCTGGCACACGTGTGGCTAAGGGTTCGCTTATCGACCTTGTGCTTGGTAAAGGCGAAGACGAGGGTATTACAAAAACAGTTGTTCCCGACCTCAAAAGCTATTCGCTTTATACTGCAGGACTTGTGGCTGCTCAAAATTCGCTCAACATCGGAGCAAAAATCGGCGATGGAACAGTTAAAACACAAGCAGATTCGCTTTCTGCCGTTATATACAAACAGTCGCCTGCTAAAGGTCGCATGGTGTTGCCAGGATCTGAAATTGATGTATGGATTACTACCGATCAAAGCAAACTCAATAATACTGAGTCTGTTAGTGATGATTCAAACAATCAACCATCTCAATCCGATGACGAAAGTTTGGACGATTTTTAAACCATAATTTAGAATATGCCATTACCGCAAAAAATTATAACATTAACAGCTATTACCGCCATTTTGAGTGGTAACGGCATTTCTTATGCTCAATCGTCAGAATTGCTTGAGCTGCCGTTTTTTGATGATTTTTCGTACAACAGCAAAACTCCCGACAACTCGCTGTGGATCAATAGTGGAGTTGATATTTCAACCACACTTCCAAACCGTCCACCGAGTATTGGAGCTGCAGTGTTTGATGCTTTGGATGCTAATGGTTCGTTTTATCCATCGCAATACAATCTGAAGTATTCCAACGGCGATACTCTTACATCAAAACCCATCAACCTCAATTACCCCGGCGATAATACCATTTATCTTACATTTTTTTATCAGCCCGGAGGATTTGGCGATGCTCCCGAACCCGAAGATGAGTTGATGCTCGATTTTTATTCGCCCGAAGACGATGAGTGGACAACTGTTAAAACTTTTTCTGGCTCAGCTTGTTATGGTTTTAAACAAGAATCGATAGCTATTACTCAGAGGTGCTATTTGCAAGAGGGATTTCGATTTAGATTTCGCAATTATTTTAGTCTTGGCTCGGCAAAACAAGCTGACTTAGTGTCTAATTGCGATTATTGGCTTTTGGATTATATTAAATTAGACAAGTTGCGTAGCGCAACAGATACTGTATATCAAGATGTTGCACTCACCAACTGTCCCGAAATCAAAATCGGAAATTATCAAACAGTGCCATGGAGTCATTATGCCAAGGCAAGCGACAAAGCCCCGATTTCATACTCCATTTTTTATCGCAACAACGACAACGAACCCCGTATGCTTGATTCTATCAATCTGATTTTAAAGTCAAAAGATGTTGTAGATACATTGATGCTTGGTTCGTACAACTTGCCTTCTTATTGGGATTTTGACGAAACAAAACAGTTTAAATATTCTTTTAAATCAGACATCGAAACTGCTGAATATCAGTTTGGAATAAAACTCGTTAGTGACGTTTCGCATCAAGATTTTGCTCCAAACAACACATTTTTTAGCAACAAAACTTTTGCCGATTATTATGCCTACGACGATGGCAGTGCCGAGGCTGGATATGGTATTCATGGCGAAGGCTCTACTGGAAGTTTGGTGGCAGTGGCTTTTCAACCTCTTGCTCCTGACTATATTAAAGGTGTGTATATCTATTTTAATCCTACATTCAACGATGCTCAAGCCAATTTTTTTGATTTGAAAATTTGGGCAGACAACAATGGATTACCTGGCGACGAATTATATTCTGATAGCAATCTTTCTATCCCCAAAAACGAGTGCGGAAGTTTTGTATATTTCCCATTAAAACATGCCGTAGCAGTGTCGGATATTTTTTATATTGGATGGAAAAAGGTTCAAAACGAGATACTTAACGTGGGTTTTGATAAAAGCACCACCACCACTGTCAACAATTATTACAACATAAACGGCGTGTGGAAAAAATCTGCCGAACGTGGACAAATAATGATTCGCCCATCTTTTGGCTCAACATCCACACCCACCGAGTTTGTTCCCGAAACCGAAATTAAATCCCAAAATATTACCTTAACTCCCAATCCTGCAAAAAATTATCTGCATATTTCGGGACTTGGCGACTATCCTTCCCGAGTGTTTATTATCAGCTCATCGGGCAAAATTGTAAAGCAAATTACCCTTTATGCAGAAGAAGATATTGATATAACCGATCTTGCCGAGGGAGTGTATTTGTTAAAGGTAGGTGATTTTACTACCAAATTTCTCAAAATTAAATAGTTAATCGATTATGACAGACGATAATTTGTTAGAAGTAGAAGATTTTGACGACGACGATATTGAATCTACCGAAGAAACCCAAGAGCTTGCCGAGCATTACCGTTTTGAAGCCGATAAGGGGCAGGAGCTTGTGCGAATAGATAAGTTTCTCGACAACCGTATTGCCGGAGTATCGCGCAATAAGATTCAAGAGGCTGCCAAAGCAGGATACATCTGCGCCAATGGCAATGTGGTTAAACAAAACTACCGCGTTCATCCATACGATGTTATTACTGTAAACCTACCCGGCGAACGTATTGATTTTAAGGTAGAACCCGAAGATATTCCGCTCAATATCGTTTACGAAGACGATACACTCATTGTGGTAAACAAGCCTGCCGGAATGGTGGTTCACCCTGCTCATGGTAATTATACTGGCACGTTGGTTAATGCGCTTGCGTTTCATTTTGGCGATAATTCTAATTTCGACAAAAACGATATCCGTCCGGGACTTGTGCACCGTATCGACAAAAACACATCGGGACTTTTGGTAATTGCCAAAACCGAAGCTGCCAAGGCTCATCTTGCCAAACAGTTTTTTAACCATACTGTCAACCGTCGCTATCAGGCACTTGTTTGGGGTGATTTTGACCACGAATATGGCACTATTGAAGGTAATATTGGCCGCAATCCTCACGACCGTAAAAGTATGTGTGTGTTCGACCCCGAAACCGGCATTGGAAAACCTGCTATTACTCATTACAAAGTGTTGGAACGCTTTGGTTATGTTACACTTATTGAGTGCAAACTTGAAACCGGCCGTACCCATCAAATACGTGTTCACATGAAAACCAAATGTCATCCGCTCTTCAACGACGATGTTTACGGCGGCAACAAAATTCTCCGTGGCACCACATTTACCAAATACAAAAAGTTTGTAGAAAACTGTTTTTCGTTGTTGCCATCGCAGGCACTTCACGCCAAAACCTTGGAATTTGTGCATCCCACTACTGGCAAGGTAATGAGCTTTGACTCAGAACTTCCTCAAGGTTTTGCCGATTTAATCGAAAAATGGCGGATATATGCAAAAGCGGGTATGACATTTGTGGGAGCTTAACATTGATTCTCTGCTATACATTTTTTGATATTTTACTGTTATCAAATAATTTTAGTTGAAAAAATGCGTTTTAAAAGAATATGAGTTAAATTTGCAAATTGATAAGTAACGACGAAAACGGTATATATATGCGCAACAAGACATTATTAATAGTATTATTAGCACTTATAGCCGCCAACTGTTCCGCTCAGAAACATTCGGCTCAGAAACCTATCTTTGGCATCAGTATGGGCGCTAATTTTGCCAACCTTATTGGTACCGACAAAATTCAAGACAGCAAACCCAGAATAGCTATGTGTCCGGGCATCAACGTTGACATCCCACTTGTATACGATACCTATTTGGAGATAGGCGCGTACTATTCGCAGCAGGGTGTTGCCGTTAAAACCGACGAAATTACTCGTGGTAGCGTCAGAGAAAAAGAAACTATTACTAAATATGTTGATTATCTCCAAGTTCCACTATTTTGGAAACAATCTTTTGGCGATATTTACACCAAGATAGGTCCATTTGCTTCAATGGCATTGCAGGCAAGTAGCGATTGGAAAAAAGATTCTATTGCCCGCGATACAATGTCGGTGCATCGTGGTTCGTATAATAGCTTTATCAACAAACTTCGTAAATATGATGTAGGAGCAGCGTTTGCAGTTGGCTATCAATCATCTATTTCGCGTAGTCTTGATATTTTTATTGATTTGAGTTACAAAATTGGCTTTTTCTCTGTTGAGGAAAAAACTGATGCACAGAAAAAAGTTCTCCGCAACCAAGTTTTCTGCGTATCGGTGGGCGTATATTTTCAACAAAACCGTCATTCAAAAACCTACCGGCGGCGATAACAGCCTTATATCATGAAACTTATTGCCAAATTTTTAGCGGTATTAGGCATAGCGGTAACGCTCGCCTCTGTTTGTGTACCTGCACGCGCGCAGGTTTTCGGCATGAAAGGCGGCATTACTATCGGTTCGGTTTCTACCAAAGAGGTGGATTCGCTTACCCCTATGCTCAATTACTACTACGAGGCATATTACGGATACCGTTTTGCGAAGTTTAAATATTGGACAATAGGTTTAGGATATTTTGGCACAGGTGCAACTTTTTGCGGACACGATGAGGCTAATCCAATAAACTACAAGGCAAAAGTCCGCTTTAACAATATTGTTGCCCCTTTCAAATTAAAAGTTTCGGCAGAAGGACGACACAAACCACGTCCTTATTTTTTTGTGGGAGCAATGCCTGCAATTATGTACAACGAGGATAAAACACTCTCGTTTTCGATGATGGAAGAAGGCAAAGAGGTTCCGCCTGTATTAAACACAACGTATATTTTCCCTTGGACACCTCGCCGAATAAATCTTTATGCACTTTGCGGCGGTGGTTGCTATTATCGACATTTTACTTGCGATTTTATGCTTACTATCAGCACATTGCGCGATTACAAAGAGATAGAAGCTCCTATTTCGTATAACAAAAGTTTTATTGTAACCATCGGCTATCAGATTTCGCGCGATACCAAGAAAATCTGGTAGGGTAGGGGTTAACCTTTTATCATCTCTTTCACTGTTTTAGCTATAGTTTCGCTGTCTATTCCGCACACTTTGTACAAATCTTGAGGCGATCCGTGTTCTATAAATCTGTCGGGTATGCCGAGACGCTTGATTTTTATATTGTAAAAATGGTCGCAGGCAAATTCGCACACAGCTGAGCCAAATCCTCCTTGCAGCACGTTGTCTTCCACGGTGATAATGCGTTTGAATTTTGCAAAAATGGTTTCTAACAGTGCGGTATCCAATGGTTTGATAAATCGCATATCAAAATGCGCAGGATGAATACCTTCTGTGCCGAGGTTTTGAAGAGCAAGCGCAACTTCGTGACCCACAGTGCCTATTGATAGTATTGCCACATCTTCACCGTCGGCAATCATGCGTCCTTTGCCAATCTCTATTTCGGCAAACGGCTGTTGCCAATCGGGATTGAAACCGTTGCCCCTTGGATAACGGATTGAGAACGGACCTTTGTTGCCTAACTGCGCAGTGTATAGCAAGTTGCGAAGGTCAATTTCGTCCATTGGAGCTGAGCAAGTTAGGTTGGGTATATGGCGAAGGTACGAAATATCAAATGCTCCTTGGTGTGTGGCTCCGTCGGCACCCACAAGTCCTGCACGGTCTAAGCAAAGTATTACAGGCAATCGAGGTAAGCATACATCGTGGATAATTTGGTCGTAAGCCCTCTGCATAAACGATGAATAGATATTGCAGTAAGGCACAAGACCCTGCGCCGCCATACCTGCCGAAAAAGTTACTGCGTGTTCCTCGGCAATGCCCACATCGTATACACGGTCGGGAAATTTGTCGGACATAATGTTGAGCGAGCAACCTGTTGGCATAGCGGGCGTTACACCCACAATTTTGCTGTTTTTGGTTGCCAATTCGGTAACTGTTTTGCCAAAAACATCTTGATATTTAGGACCTTGTGGCTTTGTTGATGAGTTTTTTACTGTTTTGCCGGTTTCAATGTCGAAAGCTGTGCTGGTGGCGTGCCATTTGGTTTGGTTTTCTTCGGCAAATTTGTAGCCTTTGCCTTTTACTGTAATGATATGCAGTAGTTTAGGACCCGGAATATTTTTAAGGTCTGCTAAAAGTTGCGCAAGGTGCACCACATCGTGTCCATCAACAGGACCGAAATATCTGAGTCCCAATCCCTCAAAAAGGTTGCTACGCTTCATCACCACGTATTTTATGCCGTTTTCTACCTTGGCAATAAACTGGCGAGCACTTGGTACAAGTCGGTTAAACTTGCCGAGAGCGTTCCACACATCGTTTTTAACACGATTGTAGGTTTTTGAAGTGGTAATATCCAAAAGATAATCGTTGAGCGCACCACGGTTGGGATCGATAGCCATATGGTTGTCGTTGAGGATAACAAGAAGGTTGTTTTTTTGAATACCTGCATTGTTGAGAGCCTCAAAAGCCATTCCGCCGGTCATAGCGCCGTCGCCGATTACAGCAATAACGTGCTGATTGTGCCGTCCAAGTTTTTCTGACGCCACTGCCAAGCCGAGAGCCGAAGATATTGACGTGGAGGCATGTCCAACGGTAAAGGCGTCGTACTCACTTTCGTCGCGGTTTGGAAACGGACTCATACCGTGAAAACTGCGGAGGGTAGAAAAAATGTTTTTTCTGCCTGTAAGAATCTTGTGCGGATAAGCCTGATGTCCCACGTCGAACACAATCTGGTCATAGGGCGTATTATAGATATAATGCAGAGCTACAGTGAGTTCCACCACACCGAGACCAGCCGCAAAATGACCCGGATGCTGCGAAAGCGTGTCGATAATAAACCTGCGCACATCGTCGCAAAGAGCTGGCAACTTGTCGATAGTCAACTTCTTAACATCCGATGGATAATTGATTCCATCGAGAATTGGATATTTGCCGGTTTCTGTGTTTGTATTCTGCATTATTTTTAAAAATTTTGCAAATATAGTATTTTTTTGTGTTTTGTTCTTTTAATCATAGGAAGTTAACATTTTTTGCATTTTTTTGTGAGGAATATAGAAACTACTACATTTTGCTTAATCAAAAATTTGACTATCTTTACACCGAAAACATATCCAAGAACGGACAACCAATGGGCATCCAAGAATACCGAGCCACGGGCGGCAACAAAGCCCTCTTAAAAGAATACCACCGCAAGAGCGACAGCCTTGCGCAGTGGCAGATAAACTTTTCACAATACGACGCCCAAACCTACGTCTTCGACCACATCGACAGCTGCAACCCAGTGGTAGTCTATATGCCGCGCTACTATCCCTACGGATTTATCTATCCTGGAGCATCAAACCGCACCATCGCCCACGAACTTGGACATGGCGTGGCAGGCTTGGAACATGTGTTTGAAAATTCAAACAACTCAGGTAAGACCGCCAACCTGATGGATTATGCTAACGGCGAAGAACTTTGGCATTTTCAATGGGATCAAATCCAAGACCCAAGTAGGGTGTGGATGAAGTGGAATAAGGCGGAGAGTGAGGGGGAGAGTATTATTACAGGTAGTTTTTCAAAAGTGTTTTCAGAAAAATATTATCGCTATTTGAATGAAATGCTCCAATCCCCAATATTTAAAAGTATTTATAATTATCTTGATAAATCGGAGTATTATGTCCAAATTGTTGAAAAAGACAAGGACAAATTGTCTAAGGAAGAATTAGAACATTATAAATATTTTTTAGGGTATTTTGATCGAAATCAAACAGATCAAACAGTTCTTTTCTACACTGTTTATGCAGGAGAAGAAAATCGTCCTTATAAACTTTTTCTTTTTAATTCTTCTAAAAAGCCTCTTTCTCAAACCGCTTTTACAGATGGAGCACCCTTATTAGAGGAAATGTTTCACGCAGCACATTTCTTTTTTTTAAAGAAAGCAAACAAACTAGATAATTCTATATTCTTATCTCAAACGGAAACTGAGGTTGAATTTATTAAGGCTTATTGCTTATACTTAATGAGAAAGCAAAAAGAAAAATATTCTAATACATATAGTAAGTTTTTCGATTATTATCATTTTTGGTTAGACCAAAATGGAAATGAGGATGAAATAATTACAATTTTTTTTGATATATTATCAAATGCACCTTCTCATTTAACAAAACAAGAAAAACTGTTTTTTGTAGCATAAAATAAACAGTATATACTTGACAAGTTAAAAAATGTTGCTATTGACAAGAGTAAAATGTTTGAGGCATAAATACCTTGGATGTCAAAAAGGTTGATTGGAATTTGGAATTCGTAAGTTATATTTTAGGTTTAAATTTTTGATGTATGAAATGTAAAACAATAGTTATAATTTCGCTACTACTAATCCTTTTGGGATTTATGGCATATATTATATGTTGGTATCAGAAAGTAGTGGATGAACTCACTGAAAAGAACGATGATTTAAGATTTGAGTTGTTTGTTACAAACGAAATTGCAGGAGTCAATTTTGAGTTAGAATTATACAAAGGTTTGATAGATACATTGACTACTCAGATAAGCAAATCCATTACAAAAAATCAGTTCTTATCTTTTTTTACATTAGATACTGTATGCTTTCTTGAATCAGTAGATAGTTGTTCTATTTGTTATCCAGAATTTAAAGAGATATATCAAGAACATTGTTTAACACATCAACCACAAACATACAATACTATTTTCAAGATAATTAACTTGCCAATTTATTATCTGTTTAATGATGATGTGTTTGTGGGCGAAATTGGTGGTTATCACAAAGCTAATCAGATTGATTTAGAGCATTATATATATCATCGGCTTGTTCATTTTACGCACAGTGATATAATTTAATAAGCATCACATTTTAGGAAAAATTAATCCAAAAAACGAATAATACCCCCCTCAAACTACCTCAACCAACATACCAATATCCGCCATGTTTTCAACCCTTTTATTGGATATCAATAAAACCTTGACAAACAGAATATTGTACAAAATACAAAGACCCCTTCAAAAAGCGGGTGTCCCTCGGTATTGCCATTATGCCAAGGAGAGTTTCAGTTGGTAAAATAAATTTTGTAATCTCAAAGCAAACCGCTAACTTTGCCTCAAATACAAAACGCGACATATTATGGCAAACTCACGATACCTCAACCCATATACCGACTTTGGATTCAAGAAACTTTTCGGCACAGAGTTCAACAAAGACCTCCTGATAAGTTTCCTCAACGCCCTTTTTGAAAAGAGCAACCAGATACCCAAAGACGAAATCAAGAAGTTGTAATCCGTCAATAAATTTACTTGAATTCTCGGGAGCACTATCTGCCAGCACCACTCACGAACTTATCCCCGATTCCACCCTTGCCGACACCCTCCAAACAGCCTCCAGTGTTTGAAGAGATACCGCAGGCAAAGGAGTATTATCTCAAATATTTCAAAGAAACAGATAGTGCTACTAATCAAATAAAAGCCTTTTTTATCTTTATTTTTTTAATATATCTCTATTATTCAAAAAAAAACTCTATATTTGGCGTTAAAAGCATAAATTCTAATATTTTTTAATTAAGACAATGCAATACGGATATTACGATGACAAAAACAGGGAGTTTGTAATTAGCAATCCCGCAACACCTTGGCCGTGGATCAATTATCTCGGCAACGAAGACTTTTTCTCTTTAATCTCCAATACCGCAGGAGGTTACAGTTTTTATAAAGATGCAAAATTCCGCCGCATCACTCGCTACCGCTACAATGGTATTCCTATGGACAATGGCGGACGATATTTCTATATCAACGACAATGGAACCGTGTGGAATCCTGGTTGGAAACCGTGCAAAACCCCGCTCGATTTTTACGAGTGCCGCCACGGTATGAACTATACTATTATAAAAGGTGTGAAAAACGGCATCGAAGCTTCGGTTCTCTTTTTTGTTCCCCTAAAAACTTGGGCAGAGGTGCAGAAACTCACTCTCAAAAATACCACTTCGGAAAAGAAAACTATCAAACTTTTCTCGTTTCAGGAATGGTGCTTGTGGAACGCCGCCACCGATATGGAGAATTTCCAGCGCAACTTCTCTACTGGCGAGGTAGAAATCGATGGCTCGGTTATTTACCACAAAACAGAATACAAAGAACGCCGCAACCACTACGCATATTACTCTGTAAATGTGCCTGTTAACGGTTACGACACCGACCGCGAATCTTTCATCGGACTTTACAACGAACTATCTGCACCTCAATGCGTTGTAGATGGCAAACCATCTAACAGTCTTGCTCACGGATGGAGCCCCATTGCATCGCATTATATAGAGGTGTGCCTTGCTCCGGGCGAGGAGAAAAACTTTATTTTCCTTCTCGGCTATGTAGAAATCGAGCAAAACGAAAAATTCGACGATGCCGAGCTTGCACGCAAACAATCGGGCGAACTCATCACATCGCAGGCATCAGACCGCACCTTATTAAATAAGAAGAAAGCAAAAGCCACAATTGAGAAATTCTCTACCGTTGAGGCAGTTGACGCAGCTTTTGCCGAATTGCGCTCTATGTGGGACGACCTTTTGGATCGTTACGTGCTTGAATCGTCTGACGAACGTCTCAACCGCATGGTAAACATCTGGAACCAATATCAATGTATGATTACATTCAATTTTTCACGTTCGGCATCGTTCTTCGAGAGCGGCATCGGTCGTGGAATGGGTTTCAGAGATTCAAACCAAGACCTCGTGGGCTTTGTTCACCAAGTACCCTCACGCGCACGTCAGAGAATTATCGACATTGCCTCCACACAGTTCCCCGACGGAGGATGCTACCATCAATATCAGCCCCTTACCAAACGCGGCAACAACGATATTGGCGGCGGTTTCAACGATGACCCTATGTGGTTGATTTTCGGTACAGTAGCTTACATCAAAGAGACCGGCGACTTTTCAATTCTCAACGAGCAAGTTCCGTGGGACAATAAACCCGGCTCGGAAGTATCTCTATTTGAACACCTTAAAATATCGTTTAATCACGTGGTTGAGAATCTTGGTCCGCACAAACTTCCGCTTATTGGTCGCGCCGACTGGAACGACTGTCTCAACCTCAACTGTTTCTCTTGGGACCCCAACGAAAGTTTCCAAACCACCGAAAACAAAACCGAAGGTTCTAAGGCTGAGTCGCTTATGATTGCAGGTTTGTTTGTAGTATGCGGTAAGGATTATGTAAACCTTTGCCGTCAGCTGAGCCGCACCGACGAGGCTTCTCGTGCTCAAAAATATGTTGACGAGATGATTGAGGCAGTTAAGCAGCACGGCTGGGATGGCGACTGGTATCTCCGCGCATACGATTTCTACGGCAACAAGATTGGTTCAAAAGAAAACGAAGAGGGCAAAATCTTTATCGAAAGTCAAGGCTGGTGCACAATGGCTGGCATCGGTTTGGAAGACGGTATGGTAGACAAATCGCTCGATTCGTGCAAAAAATACTTAGACAGCGAACACGGTATGGTACTCAACAATCCCGCTTACACCACTTACCACGTAGAAATGGGCGAAATTAGCTCATATCCAGCTGGTTATAAAGAAAACGCCGGTATTTTCTGCCACAACAATCCTTGGGTGATAATTGGCGAAACCGTTGCAGGACGTGGCGACGACGCTTGGGAGCATTACACCAAAATTTGTCCCGCATATATCAAAGACCAGACCTTGCACAAAGTTGAGCCTTACGTTTACTCGCAGATGGTAGCCGGCAAAGACGCCGCTCGTCCAGGCGAGGGCAAGAACTCTTGGTTGACAGGTACAGCAGCTTGGAACTGGTACACAATTACGCAGTTTATCCTCGGTATAAAACCCGATTACAACGGCATTTTGGTTGATCCTTGCGTGCCCAAAACGGCAAAATCGTATAAAATTACACGAAAATTCCGTGGCGCAACCTACGAAATCACCGTTTCTAACCCCTCAGGCGTTCAAAAAGGCGTAAAAGAGATTTATGTAGATGATAAAAAAATATCAGGAAATATAATTCCGCTTGCCAAAAACGGTGAAAAAATTATCGTAAAAGTGGTAATGGGCTAAAAAATTAATTTTTTTTAAAAAAAAATTAAAAAAAAGTTGATTTTTGTTATGTACGTTTCAATATTTCCGTATATTTGTAGGCGTGAAAGGTGACTATAAAACTCATCAATCATATAATAACGACAAACTTTAAAACATCAAAAAAAATGGAAGAAGTAGTTAAAAAAATCGCTGAACTCAGCGAAGCATTCTTGAAAGACGCTAACGCACAAGTAGCAAACGGAAACAAGGCAGCTGGCCAACGCGCTCGCAAAGCTTCTTTGGAAATCGAAAAACTTACCAAAGAATTCCGCAAAGTTTCTATCGAAGCCGCTAAGAAATAATTTGTTAGCACTTTAAAAAATTTTTAACAAGCCACGGATTTTAGAATTCGTGGTTTGTTTTTTTTCTAACTACTTATCAGCCAATTATGTTTAAAATTTTTCACACCGCCGACTGGCATTTGGGACGCCGACTTGCAGGATACGACCGCACAGCCGAGTTTGAGGCGTTTTTCGTCTATATCGAAAAACTGATAGACGAGCGAAAACCCAATGCTCTGATAATTTCGGGCGATATTTTCGATACGGGAAATCCCGCCAACGAGGTGATTAGACGGTATTGTGCGCTTTTGATTAATTTGCATAGCAAATTTCCTGATTTGCAAATAGTTATAATTGGCGGCAATCACGATTCGCCATCGTTTTTGAATATTCACGCCGAAATACTCAGTTATTTTTCGGCAATAGTGGTTGGTGGTGTGGAATACAACAATGGAGAAATTGATTATCAAAAACTTATACGTCCGATAACTATTAACGGCGAAACTGTTGCCATAATCTGTCCAGTGCCGTATCTCCGCAGTGGCGACCTTAGGCGAATAGGCGAAAACGCTTCAATAAAAGACTTTTACTCAGAGGTTTACGCCCGTGCCGAAGCATTACGCGGCAACAATCACATTCCAATCATTGCCACAGGTCATTTTACTGCTGCCGGCTCGTCGTATCCCGACACTCCAATTGTGGGCGGAATGGCTGGCGAGGATGCCGACAGTTTTCCGCCGTTTGATTATATTGCCCTTGGACATATTCACCGCGCTCAGCAATGCGGAGGTCGCAATAATATAAGGTATTCTGGTTCGCCGTTAACATATTCATTTTCAGAGGTTAAATACAGCAAGTCGATAACCGAAGTGGTATTCAACGGTGCAGAAATCTCGTCAATTGAAACAATTGAAGTTCCGCAGACGGCTGATTTATTGATAGTTCCAACAAAACAAGGCGATATTTTTGAAATTCAAGAGGCTTGCCGAAATATAGATGCAAACAAAGATTTGTATTTGGCAATTAATATAAAACCTGAGTTTCGCACGCCCGAAACTAAAAGTCGCATTATCAACGAGTTTCTTGTTGGCAAAAAAGCAAAATTTTGCAGTTGGCACATTTCGCGACCTAAAATTGAGGCTCAAACCTCAGAAACTCAAACCGTTACCGCTCGCGAGTTTAAAAATGCCGACCCGATTGACATCATTTCGGAACTCTACCGCATAAAAACCGCCCGAAACCTCGATTCTAAATATATCCAAATGCTCAAAGAGATCATCGACCAACCCGAATAGCTATGAAAATCAACAAAATAACCATCCACAACCTTGCCTCAATAGCCGATGCGGAGATAGATTTTACGTTGCCGCCGCTCCGCAATACTCCTTTATTCATAATCTGTGGTGAAACCGGCGCAGGCAAAACCACTGTTATTGATGCCGTTTGCCTATCGCTCTATGGTCAAACGCCGCGTTTTGAATCGGCTGTGGTAGACCGTACAAACAAAATCGAAAATCCTGAAAATCAATCTGATAATATGGCAGCCGACGACCGTCGCAATATCTTGCGCAAAGGCACTGCCGAGGCGTGGGCAGAAACCGTTTTTGAGGGCGACGATGGTAAAATATATATGGCTCAATGGAAGGCTGTTCGTGCCCGCAAAAAAGCCGACGGCAAATTTCAACCTGCTAAAAACACTCTTTTTGAGCAAGTTAACGCCGAGTTTATTCCTCTCACCGAAAAACAGGCTGAGTTTAAAGATAAAATCACAATTCTCACTGGCTACGATTACAACCGATTTGTACGCTGCGTGCTATTAGCTCAAAATCAGTTTTCAAAATTTCTTCTTGCCAAAACCGACGACAAGGCGGATATTCTGCAAATGCTCACCGACACATCCATCTACGAAATCATCTCGCAAAGGATTTTTGAGCGACGGAGCATTGAAAATGAGAAACTTAACCGTCTTCGCGAAAAGTTTTCTACACTCGCACTCCTCACCGACGAAGATATTGCAGCACGTAATCAAATAATTGCCGATTGCAACAAAAAGGAAACTGAATTTCAAAAGCAACTTACAGATATTCAGCAAAATATCGATTGGTTTACTCAACAGTCAAAACTTCAACAAAGTGTAATCGAATCCGAAAACCAACATAACGCCGCCCTTGAATCTCACCTCAATGCCGAACCGTTGCGCATTGAGGTTGAGGCAATTAAAACCGCTTTTGAAAAATTCAAAACTCCAATGGAAAATCTTTACCGCTGTCAAAATCAATATAAGGCAGAGTGTGAAGATTTTTGTAACAATTATGGCGATTCTACTCTGCGAAATACTCCTTTTAACCAATTTGATAATTACTTTGCCAAAGTTAAAAACATTCTTGTCGATAGCGAAACGAAATTGCTTTTATATAAAAATAGCGAAAATAAATACGAAAATATACAGCATATAACAGCTCAATTGGATAGTGTTATAAAAATTAATAGCGACATTGCCCAAACTCAAACCCAAGTACAAGACTTACAAAACAAATTAACGGCACAGACAGCTGCTCTTACCGCTGCCAAAACCAAATGCGAAAAATGCAATGCAGAGTTAGAAGTTTTTATAAACAATTATAACGCCGAGGCAGACAAACTTAAAGGTTACGATTTGGCAAAATTGCAGGAAAATCTCTCTTCTGTTAACGAACAAATTCGCATTGCCGACGGTGCCGCTGTGGTGTTTAAAAATATCGACGTTTTTAAAACCGACTTTGCCGCCCTCAATGCGCGACTCAACGAAAAGAACATGCGCCGCGGACAATTGCAAGTATCCATTGCACAAAACTCCGATAATCTGAAACTTGCGCAATCGGCATTCGACACCGCCAAAGAAAATCTCAACAATCTATTGAAAATATCGTCTGCCGACCTCAAAAAGGCGCGTGCCTCGCTCCGCGATGGCGAAAAGTGTCCTCTATGTGGTAGCAAAAGTCATCCGTTTTGCACCGATGGTGAGCAAGTTATCGACAATATGTTGCTATCTGCCAAAAACTTAGCCACCGAAAAAGAATCAGCCAAAAATGCCATTGCCAATGCTTTGGTAGCCGATCAAAAACTTTTGGACGAAATCAATCCCGAAATTGAGCGTCTCCAAAATAAAGATATTCCCGAAAAACAATCTCAATTAGAAAAAGAGATTGCAAGAATTGAAAAAATTAGAATTTTTTTCAAACTACCCGAAAACAGCGATGTGCGTGCCGAGGTAGACCGCATATCTATCAACCTTGTCAACGATAAAGCAACAGCTGAAAAATCTATCAAGTTTTATACCGCTCAAAATCAAAAAGTTGACTCAATAAAGAAGCAAATCGATGCTCAAAAAGACGCACTCCAAAAACTCACCAATCAAGCTGCCGATGCCGAAAAAAACATTGCCACCATCCATGCCGTAACCATAGAAAAAATCAATTATATCGAAAAAAGTTCGTTAGAAAAATCGATGGTTATAAGCAATTTGCATCAATTTTTCACCGATAATGAACATCTTGAAACACAAGCCGCCGACATCAAAGCAAAATTAATATCAGAGGCTCGTCAATACACCGAACTTAAAGAAAAAATATCCACACTCCAAAACCAAATTTCACAGTTAGATATTATTAAAAAGCAAGTTGACGAAATCGATATTAACACCCAACAAATCAACGTTTTAATAGATCAAGAAAATCAGCGCGACCCACGTTTCAATTTTTCTTCCTCCCTTGTGTCATCGTATCTCGCTCTTTCGCAAGAAAAACGCGATGCTAAAATACAGAATCTCCGTCAGTTAGACAACAAGGTGATAGAAACCGAAACAATTCTAAAAACTGCCCGCGAAACTTTGGAGACGCACAACAATCAATCTGGTCGCCCTGCCGAAGGTGTTACTATTCAATCTCTTCACGACCAAAAAACCGAAACATTTAAGCAACAGAGCATCAATACTGCCGCCAAAACTTCTGCCGAAAACGAACTTGCCGAAAATAATCGTAAAAAGTCTGATTATCAAAAACTTGAACAAGAAATCACCGCTCAACAATTAGTGCTCAACGATTGGGATTTTCTCAACACCAATTTCGGCTCAAAAAATGGCGACCGTCTTAAACGTGCTGCACAAACTTTTACACTCAAAATCCTCTTAGAAAACGCCAACCGTCGGTTAGTCAAGATTTTACCGCGCTACACATTTGAATCGCCCGACGGCACATTAGATATACTTGTGCGCGACCGCGACGAAAACGCCGTTCGTCCTGTTTCGACAGTTTCGGGAGGCGAAGGGTTTATGCTTTCGCTTTCGCTCGCCCTTGGTCTCAGCGATATGATGCAAACTGGCAAAGGCAGCGAAACGCTATTTGTAGACGAAGGTTTTGGCACATTAGATTCTGCCAACCTTCAAAAAGTAATCTCAATGCTCGAACAGCTTCATCTCCAAGGTCGCAAAGTGGGCATCATCAGCCACGTCCCCGAACTCAAAGAACGCATCTCCGTAAAAATCAGCGTTGAAAAATGCGCCGGAGATAACACGAGGAGCGAAGTGAGGGTGGTGGGATAGAATTATCCTCCACACACTTTATTTTTATTATCGCCGTTAATGTAAAAAAACGACTATTTATGAAATTAAGATTATTAGTAATTTTGGTTTTGGTGGCGGTGTCTGGCGTGAAGGCACAAGCCCCGTTTCAATCGCGACCCACAGCGTATACCGTTGACAACAAGACATTTGAGTTTGCGTTCTTTGCACCTACTCGTTATGGTTTTTGCAAAAATACCGAAGTGTTTTCGAGCGTGTTGGCAGATTGGAAACTACCTAACATCGGTATAAAACGCCTGTGGTTTACCAAAGAGGCTAAACGTGATGATGGATTTTTCCGCAGCCGCAGAATATATTTCGGAACGCTCCACAATTTCGACTATCCTAAAATGTTTTTTGAAACTGTTCAGGACAAAAAGCCGAAACTCATTGCCGACACTTGCGTTGTGCCCAACGTGCTGACAATGAAAAACGAAGCCCGTGCAACTATCCTTCTCAAAAATAAAACCTCGTGCGATGCGGGAAATTTTCTCCTCACCGTTCGTGCAGGCTTAAAAAACTCATTTAAACTAAGCAAAGATGCCACTATGCCTCCCATCAACAAGGCACTTTGGTACAGAGAATCAGTGGTTTGCCTTGATACAATAGTGTGGTTTGTGGGAGCCGATTTGGATATCCATTTCAACGACCGCTTAAATATATTGGTAGATGCCGACTTTTACTCCGTGGATTGGGGCGTAAAGGCTTGGAGCGGCGAAAACAAGGTTTTCATTTACGGTTACTGCGGACAAAACCGAAGGATATTGGCTCAGGCAGGTTTCAAAGTGGCTTACGGCACAGTTTTCGGCGATTTTAAGACAATTCTTTTGCCGATGATCGACATTTCGTACTTTTTTGAACCAAAAAAATCACGCGACAAAGGATTGTTTGGCAAGAAGATGTTTTAATTATGTTCCATCAAATATTGCTGTACGACATCAAGATACCATTTGGTCATTTCAGGAATCTCTTTGTGAGGTATAAAGAGATGAGAGATTGTTTTATCGTTATTTAATACAAACATATATGGTGTATTAAATTTATCAATTCTTTTTATTGCTGATACAACACTATATATTCTGAAATAGTTGTTGTTAGTACGCCAAAATACTTTAAAATCACTATCTGAGTGATAGTTAGCAAAAATACATATATTTTCCCGTCCGAGTGTCTGCGACAATAGTCTTGCTTTATTAACAACAGAATCAATGCAAGTATGGCAACTGAGCGATGAATATCTTATTACAAGAATAGGATTTTTGCGTAAGACACTGTCAATAACTTCCTTTTGTTTATGGGTATTAACAATGTCAATATTTTGCAATATCATTCTGCTACTATCAGCTTGAATCAACTTGCGGTAGTCGTATGCAATATTTTGATACACATACTGTTGCCTTTTATTAATACCTTCTTCTTTAATATAATGAAGAAAGAATGCCATCATACAGATGTCTAACACCAATAGAAAGACGATGATTATGTTCTTTGTCATTTTTTTAACTTGTAAAAGAATAAGATGGGGTTGTCGTCTTCTTTTATATTATTAAAATCACCCCCTACATATTGCGAAATGTTTGTACATTTACTTATGAAATCAGCATCTTCGCAAGTAACCAAATAGCCATTATAAAGACAACTTGAACGCAATATTGGAGCAAATGAGCAAACTTTTGGGAAACTAATTGCATCAAATAACACCGTTTGTTTAGTGTATGAAGAATAAAACAACCATTTAAAGATATTATGTCCCTTTACCAACTGCATAAGTACATAATTCTCGTTAAATATGCAATTCATTATTTGAAGATAATCAGTTTGAGTATTAAATATCCTATGCGCATCATCACTGTTTTTTATTTCGTTTAAATACCTATTGTCGTTAAATTGTAACACATAACGGCATTTAAGGTTTGCATTATTAGTAATTAGATACAAACTATCAGAAAATTTTTCGTATACGCTAATGCAATCATTGTCGAAACGCATGCCATTGTCATCAAATGTGAAACTATTAGCGTCATACA
The DNA here is from genome assembly GCA_017651345.1 of Bacteroidales bacterium. GTDB lineage: Bacteria > Bacteroidota > Bacteroidia > Bacteroidales > UBA3824 > UBA3824. Next base: position 31,030 of record JAGCDD010000387.1, read on the forward strand.
TATACTTGATTCCGATTTTCTGAATACAAAAATTAGTATCTGTAGTCCATAAACAATAATTATCAAGTTTGGGAATATGCAAATTATAATTATTGAAAGCTCTAAAAACAAATGTGTTTGAATTAAGTTTTCCAATTTGAAAACTCATAAAAGGGACTATTTTGTCAGAAATCCAAACTCCATTTTTATTATATACAGAAATTTTTTTCTGTATATTATCCAAAATGTAAATATTGTCATCAACAAAATAGTCCATTGGTTCGGCATACTCGCCTGGTCCTTGTCCTCTGTTGCCTATTTCCCTGATAAATTTACCATTAGGAGCAAACATAAACAATGATTGTTTTTTGTCCAAAACATAAACTGTGTCGTTAAATAGTGACATTTTTGAAATGCTGCCTATTAAACAACTATCCGAGGTCTCTAACTGAACAATAAAGGCAGTATCAAAAAGCTGATGATAATTGATTTCTAAATCATCATTAGTAATTTTGGGTATATTAATTACTTCTGATTGATTTATTACGTCCATTTGGGTTATGTTAGCATTGACTGCATCCAAGTCAAAATCAGCAAACATAGATAGTGCTCGTTTGCGCATAATGCTCCTCTCATCACAAGATTGCATAATAAATGAGAGGCATATCAGTAAAAAGGCAATGTTTTTCATGTTTAACTACGTTCGTATCCTTTGGGACAATCTTCTACTGAACAATTAAAACCCAATCCACCGGTACAACCATCAACGGTAAATGAATCAACAGCCCGTTTTTTTATTTTTTGATCTTGTACATCATAATAGATTTCCCATTTTGTACAAAAATCATCTTTTGTTACCCAAAACCAAAAACCACCTTCGCCGTCTTCTCCCTCGGCTATTTTGTTGGTTACATCTTCGATTGTTAAGAAATTTCGTTGACTTTGTGCTTGTTGGACAATTAGAATATTTGCCATAGCTATAATTGCCACAGCTACGCTACTATAATAAACAGTTTAAATCTTTTCATAAAAATCAATAATTAAGATATTAATAAAATAAATTCATTTTGCGGATAGAAGATACAATAATCTCCTTGCAAATTTTAGTTGTTCCGCCGGCAACTTTTCTGTTGGACTATACGTTTACATTGTTACCTCCTTTTTTAAGGGTGGGACATTAGGGCGACGTTTGTGAAGCGCAAATAATAACCAAGCGCCGCTCTTTATTTTTTATTTTCACAGGCAAATATAGATTTTAATAGATTAAATCAAAAAAAAAAAAATATTAAATTTTTGTTAAATTTTGATAGGTGTTCATCTATAAATTCTTTCAGACTATCTGAAATTGATGTAGTATGAAATAATTTTTGGCGTTTAATTTGCACAGAAACAAACATCGACAACATTATAAAAGTCAAATTATGAAAAAAAAATCTTTATTAGTGGCAAGTATCATTGCCTTAGCCGGAAACGCTTTTGCCGGCGGTTATCTTACAAACACCAACCAAAGTATCTATTTTCTCCGAAATCCTGCCCGTGATGCCGCTATTGGTATCGACGGAGTATATTTCAACCCCGCAGGCGCAGCATTCTACAACGATGGTTTCCACATTCAGTTCAACTGGCAGAATGCTCATCAAAAACGTGATGCGTATGCAAGTTATCCCATCCCTGTTTTGCCTAGTCCTCTTTTCAAATACAACTTTGGCAATCCCTCTCCAAACGAGGATGGCGGACGTGAATTTACAGGTCGTGTAGATGTTCCTATCCAACCCTCTTTGTTTGCCCTTTATAACACCGGCGATTGGAGTTTCCAATTTGGATTCGGTGTAATAGGTGGCGGTGGAAACTGCGAGTTTGAAAACGGCGTAGGCATGTTTGAGGCTCTTGTAGGTAGCAAAGCTCTTACCGCATTAGGTCAAAAGTTTGGCGGATATTCTTTGGATAGCTACGTTAACGGCAAACAATACTATTTTGGTGGAACATTTGCAGTTGCTCGCAAATTGTCAGAAAAACTGAGTGTTTCGCTTGGTCTCCGTGGTATTTATGTTACCAATAACTTTAAGGGACATATCAAAGATATGAAGTTTGGTATGCTTACCGGAAGACAAGAAAATCCCATTGTTGTTATTGACCAAAACCAAAATCCTGCGCTTTCCGACCTTGAACTCGACTGCGATCAAAAGGGTTTTGGTATTGCTCCCATTGTAGGTATCGATTGGAAGGCTGCCGATTGGGTAAATATCGCTGCAAAGTTTGAGTTTAAGACAAAACTCCGCGTAGAATCTGAGGCTCACAACAACGATGCTTTCAACGCATTGGCAGGTACAGAGCCTAAGTTTGCAGGTTATCTCGACGGTGCAAAAACTCCTTGCGACATGCCTGCAATTGCAACTATTGGCGCACAGTTTATGCCTACCGAGGCTTTGCGTTTAAATGTTGGCTATCACCACTATTTTGATATGGACACCAAGCAGTGGACCAAAGATATGGTTGGCAACACCAACGAAATCCTTTTTGGTGCAGAATACGCTTTTTCAGAAATGTTTGAAGTTTCGGCAGGATTCCAAAAAACTATGCCCGACCAAACAGACTTGAACCTTTCTGATATGGCATTCTCGCTGTCAAGCTACTCTTACGGATTAGGTGTAGGCGTAAGACTTTCTCCTGCGGTAAAACTCAACGTCGCATATTTTAGAACAGTTTACGACGATTACACCAAAACTGATCCTGAAAAGTATTCGGTTACAACCTACAGCCGTACCAATTACGTAATCGGTGCAGGTATCGACATCAGTTTCTAAGCACAAGATATTTATGATGTTTTAATAAAAAAGGGATGTCCGCGTTGGACATCCATTTTTTTATGCTA
>JAGCDD010000388.1 GCA_017651345.1 Bacteroidales bacterium
AACGTCCATAGTGGTGTGCCATTTGCCATCGTAAACGGTTTTATTAATTGGGAATGCGTTGGTAATCACGCCTTTATACTCTATGCAATAAGAACCCGGCTCTTTAACCTCCGAAAAGTCAATCTGAGCATAGTTGTATCGGTGGTTAAACTTGCCCCACTCCTTAACCTTGGGTTCAAGTGCCAAAGTGCGGCTTCCATCGGCTTCGTAACGCCAAATTTTTGCAGTGGCTGCCACTTGGTCGTTTTTGTCGAGTTCTACCACAGAAACCTTCTTTTGTGCGGGTGTGTAACCAATCTGCGAAAATCCGATATTAGGCTTGCGAATCCATTTTGGGTCGCTGTAAGGCTCTAAATACCATTCTAATACCTTACCAGATTTGTCGGCGGGCAAAAACGAACGAACCACAAAAGTGCCGTTTTGCGAAAGGTTTCTACCGTCGAACAAATTGATTTCGGTATCGGATTTAATCAAAACTCTAAGATTGTCGTCTTCGGGAGCGAGCACAAGCGTATGACCTGTGGACATCGGTTTGGGCACGATAAACTCATTAAGTCCGCGGTCGTCGAAAGTGGTAAGTCCGTAAAACTGAGGAATTTTTTCGCCCACAGGACGCATATAGGTATCGCCAGCAGGGTGACGGGGAAGTATTTCTGACTGTCCGTCAATAAGATAGGTCTTGCCGAAAAATGAGGCAGGGAAAAATTCCAAGTTGAATCCCGCCTTGCCTTCCAACTCCTTGGGAACGGGCTTGTCTAACGAAACGGCAATAGAAACTCCTTTGTCTTTGGGAGTTACGGTGATGGTGTGGGCTAAATCGTAATCGGCGTATGCCAATTTCACCTCGATACCGTTGCCCACCACCTGACGCGATTTCATTTCGGCATAGATATCCCACTGTTCGGGCGTATTCATAAGGCGAACACCGCCGCCGGTAGCAATACGTTCGCCGCGCTGAACAATTTCGATGCCAGCCTCTTTTTCGTCGCAAAAGATACCTTGGTACATATTGCTGTACACCAAGACATTAACGCCGGTTTGTTCAAAATACTCTAAATCATTAAGTTTAAGAGATTGAGCCTCAGCCGTTGCGCATAATAGCGACAGCAACGGAATGGCCATTAGTGATTTTTTATTCATTAATTGTGATGTTTAAAAGTGAATTATTTTTTTGTCCACAAATATATAAATAATCTGCAATGAAGAATAATAAAATTCAGCCGCTAAAATTATTATTTTTTCTGACATTTGATAATCTTCAAAATAATATATACCTTTGTATTTGAAACTTAATATCGTAAAACTATGGAGACCCGTAGATACCCTGTTGATACGCAGACGTTTAGTACAATTAGAGAAGGAAATTATGTCTATGTGGATAAGACAGACTTGGTCTATAAAATGACACACGACTATCGCTATGTATTCTTATCAAGACCACGGCGTTTTGGCAAGTCGTTGCTGTGCAGCACGTTGGATGAGTATTTCAATGGCAATAAGGATTTGTTTAAGGGGTTGATGATTGACTCTTTGGAAAAGGAGTGGACAAAATATCCTGTGATAAACCTTTCGTTTGCGAGTGCGAAGGACGTTACTGAAAAAAGCATCAATTCAATTATTGACAAAATGCTTTTGACATACGAAAAAAAGTTCGATCTTGACAAGGCTGACGATGATTGTGGCGTAAGGTTCGAAGAACTTATCAAAAATATCGCCCAAAAAACAGGAAAAAATGTGGTTGTCATCATCGACGAGTATGATGCCGCTATGCTCGACACTATAAACAATGATGAACTACAAGAAAGAATCCGTGCCATACAAAACAAGTTTTTTTCACCATTAAAAGACCTCGGAAAATATATCCGCTTTGTCTTCATTACGGGCATCACAAAGTTTTCTCAGATGTCGATATTCTCGACGCTGAACAATTTGCAGGATATTTCGTTAATGGCTGATTTTGAGACAGTCTGTGGTATTTCGTTAAACGAATTTTTGTCGCAATTAAAAGAAGGCATACAGGATTTTGCCGACGCTAACGGCTATACATTCGACGAAACAGTGCGGTATTTCAAAGCCAAATACGATGGCTATCACTTTTCGCACAAAAGGCAGGACGTGTTTAATCCGTTTTCTGTTATCAAGGCGTTGAATGAGAAAGTGTTCGGTGATTTTTGGTTTAATTCGGGAACGCCGACGGCATTGCTGAAACTCATCAGCAAGTTCAACATTCAAATGGAAGATTACGATGGCGTGGAATGTAGCGCATCGAGATTCAACCAGCCTGTGGAAAAGGTTACCGACCTTGTGCCATTTTTGTTCCAGTCGGGATACTTAACTATAAAAGATTACAAATCAGTAATTTATGGTATTACTCCAACAATGGTATTTAAGTTGGGTTACCCTAACGACGAAGTGAGGGCGGCTTTGGCTGATTCGTTGTTCAGAAATTATTTCAAAGTGAACGATACTATGCCCCTGCGCAATGCCTATTTTGATTTCTATGTCAACGACGATTTGGAAAAATTCATTGAAGCACTGAAAAAGTTTTTCCGCAGGTTTCCGTTCTCGCTCAATAATATGAACGAAAAGCACTATCATTCAATTCTGTATACAGTGTTAACTTCTTTCAGTGCCGACATTTCAGCCAATCAGGAGACTGCGCTTGGCAAGTCGGATTTGATTCTCAGAATGCCCAAAACCATTTACGTAATCGAACTCAAATACGACCGCAGCACAGATTCCGCCCTTGACCAAATCGACGACCGTGACTACGTGTCAGCCGTCCTCGATACCACCAAACGCATCGTGAAACTCGCCATCAAATTTTCGTCAAAGGATAGAAACATCGAAAGTTACGAGGCTGAGGAAGAAAGGGTGTGACGGATAATTTGTGTATTCTTTTATCACCGAATTAAACGAATTAAACAAATACTTTATATTTAACAAAAAATTATAAATCAACAAGTTGAATTATAATTTGGCGAATTGAACGAATTGGGGTTTAACTACAAAAACCACGAAGGGTACGGAAAAACACAAGGCAACAAGTTGCGTTGTGTTTTGGTTGAAGGCACGGAAACTGACACAATATTCTGTTTGTCAAGGTTTTATTGATATCCAATAAAGGGGCTGAAAACATTTTTTATATTGTTATGTGCGAGTTGGGTAGTTTGAGGGTTGGAAAAAAGTTATCATATTAATCTAAATCCATACGGAAATAGCCGTCGTAGAGATACCAATTTTCTTCCAACTTTACTATCCAACACTTGGGTTGTTTAGGAATTTCAGGATAGACGCAGTATTCCATAGAATCCACAAAATGACAGATGAAATCTTCCTTGGGTATTGTTGTATATAACAAATCGGCTAATGTTTGGTCGCCACGTATACCAATTCTAACGAACTTTTTGCTGAATGATCCACCAAAAAGAGTTCCTCTCCATATTTTGTCCAATTCAACTTCAAGCAAAGGGTATTTATCGTTTATAGGTTTATTATTAGGCATACTTGGCTCATAATACAAACGATATGGAAGTTGTTTTTGGGATACAGAACCAACAATATCAATTGCACAAGAATCATCAATTTGTCTTAGTACATTCACTGTTTTTACATATTTAAATCTGTTTTGTTTAAATACGGTTGCCAAATCATTAACAACAACATCTACAGGCGTTGATGGTCGTGGAAATAAAATATTAAAAAGCATTGTGAAAGCAAACAAAAGAAAAAAGAAAGCAAAACCTACTATAAAGATAAGGTCCGTACGGTGTGTGTGTATGTTATTCCTAAAAAGTTCCACCATTATTAGATGAGTTAGATGTTTCAGGATATTTTTTTGCATTATAATCCATTTTCGATTATCATAAATAGCACCAATCATTTGTCAAAGTTACAATTTTTTCCTTTTTTTGCATACAACTACACCTTTTTTTTTATACCTTCGTAAAAATATAAAAAAGGAAAAAGATGAACGGAAAACAAATTTGGAAGCCTGGCACAATGCTCAACCCAGTACCTGTGGTAATGGTGAGTTGCGGTACTTTCCCCGACAAAATGAACATCATAACTGTGGCGTGGGCAGGCACTATATGCAGCGACCCTGCTATGCTCAGCATTTCGGTGCGCAAAGAACGCTATTCGCACTCTCTTATCCAAGATACAGGCAAGTTTGTGGTAAACCTTGTTACCGACCGTCTCGTTAAAGTTACCGACTGGTGCGGCGTAAAATCGGGCAGAGATGTCAACAAGTTTGCCGAAACAGGCCTCACTCCGCTCAAAGCCAACACAAGCGACTGCCCTATTATAGCACAGTCGCCAGTAAATATCGAATGTACAGTTACACAAGTGATTGAACTCGGCAGCCACGATATGTTCATAGCCAAAGTAGACACCGTAGACGTTGACAACAACCTTATCGACCCCAAGACAGGCGCGTTGAAACTCTACAAAGCAGGGCTCGCAGTATACAGTCACGGATTCTATTACAAAACCGGCGAAATGATAGGCCGATTTGGATATTCAGTAAAAAAACAAACCAAAGACTACAAAAAATGAGTTTTCTTTCATACATATTCGACCGCGTGTCTGACAAGCCGCACACCCGCCGCCGCCCAGAAATAAAGTTCGGACGTTTTGCCGAGCCTGAGGAGACCGAAGAGATGATTACCATGCGCAACACATCTGATCACCTCTACAAAACCGGTGATTACCTTGGCGCGTATGTGTCGTTTTTTGAATATATGCGTATGCAAGGCGGACCGGCTGTGGAAATCACATTCGATGCCGAAACCCAAACTTTATATTTCGACATTATTCAGGGGTCGAAAATTGTAAAAGGTGCTATCACTGCCGGACAAGTGTTTACATGGGCAGATATAGCCGAGTTTGACACTCTCGACGTGGCGTTAATGCGTTTTCTGCTTACACAAAACACCAATTTTGCTTACTGCAAATACGCCATTTACGATAATACAATTGCACTTTTGCAGCGTTGCCCCACGCAAGATATGTCGCCCGAGGCTTTCAACGAAATGCTCTCCGAAATAGCCATCTCTGCCGATTCTATCGACGATATTCTTGTAGAGCAATTTCCTCATCTCCACGCTATCAATACCGAAAACATCATTCCGCTGCCCGAAACCGAAAAAACGGCTAAAATAAAATATATGCGCAAATGGATTCAAGATGCTAAAACTCAGGTGCAAAGCACATCCGACGACCCAACCCGCACATATATAATTTTAACAGCAATTTTCAAAATTCTTTATCTGATTTCGCCCGAAGGCTCGTTGCTGCATCGGTTTAAACAGATTTATACCATCTATGCCACGGGCTACAATCCCGAAGAGCGCAATTCGCCCGAAATCAATTTTAAAATGCTTGCCGAGCTCGACGAAATACTTCAAAAGAGCGACGAAGAAATTGGCGTATCCATTTATAAAGTTAGGGCGGTATTTCCCGAAATCAGCTACATGTCGTTTCCCGAAATGGCAGAATCGTTTAACACGCATTTCCGTTTGATTGATACGTGCTTAGATTCTAACCGCTACGACATTGCATTAACGATGTGCGAATACACCGCTGGTCTCAACCATGTGCATCACGGTATGCCTCCTATTGCTCAAGACCTTCTGCTCATTATGTGGCGGGTGCTCAATAGCGACTATTTTACTGAGCTTGGATTCGACGACGGATTTATTACCGAAAGCACGCAGACTCCTGCCGCCATAAAAATATCGCACGAAATCGAAAGCACTATAAAAAAATACTCTAAAAAATACCCAACACTCGCATTCAACACCGCCGACCTCGATTTTGGAACACTCACAGGCTTTGCCTACACGTTTCTTAAAGAGTTTGCCGAGCTTGAAATACCCGATTAAAAACTCCTGACGATGACACACATAGAAAACGCAATAGTAAAAATACAAAATCCGTGGGGGCTCGGAACGGGCTTCTGCCTCAACCGTTACAACCTTATTGTCACCAACCGACACGTAATTCAAGGTTGCCGCAAGGTGGTTATCAACGGCGAAACGTTTAAAAAACGCACTGCCCGTGTGCTTTATGCCGATCCACGTTTCGACCTTGCTTTTATCGAAAAACCCGAAGGCATATCATTTCCCGACCTCGACCTTGCTCCTATGGATAGGCAATTACACGATGGAGAACCTATCACCGCCATCGGACACCCTTTTGGATTGCAGTATACCAATACACAAGGCATAATTTCAAAAGCTGCCCGCAAACAAAACGGTATCGACTATATACAAACCGACGCTGCCATCAATCCCGGCAATTCGGGAGGACCTTTGATAAGTCAAGACGGCTATGTGGTTGGTGTAAACACATTTATCATGGCGAACGGACAAAATCTCGGATTCTCGCTGCCATGGACCTACCTACAAAAAGCCATCGATGAATTTCTTGCTTCGGGTCGCGTATATTCGGTTAGATGCCAATCGTGCAGCAACATCGTTACCGAAGATCAATTCAAAAACGGATACTGCCCATTCTGCGGCGAAAAAATGGACAGCGAAGATTTTTCGGGCAAAGACCTCATACTATGCGAAACATCAAAAAATGTGGAGCAAATTCTTTCAAAACTTGGTTACAACATCGACCTAATACGCAATGGCAAAGATAGTTGGGAAATTTTAGACAACAACATAAGCATACATATCAACTATATTCCCGAAAACGAATACGTGGTGGCAGATTCTACATTATGTACACTTTCTAAAAACAATATTGCCCGCGTATATGCCTATATGTTAAAAGAAAACGCCAAAATTCCGCGCATGGCATTCAGCGTAGACAACAACTACATAGGACTTAGTACATCGTGTATCAAAAACGATGATTTTCACACCGACACAGCCGAAGAGCTCTACAATCTCTTTATCAACTACTGCCGACGTTTTGCTAACATACTTATAAACCGATACGGATGCCTGCCCATAGATATAGACGAATAATTACGCTAATAGCTGCAACATTGATTTTAGCCTCATGCAACTCAGAGAATATCGACCAACGTCCATCATCAAAAACCATTACCGACAGTTCGTCAATTATTATCAAAGAGGTGCAAAAAGTTACCGCATATTACAATGCAGCTGGATATATAGTAAAACAAACCACACATTCGTGGAACGACAACCAACCCGGATGGAGTTTTGCCCATTCGTACATCAATTGGTACAACAATAAAGGACAACTCATTGCAAAAGAAACTCTTATGCCAGATGCATTTGATTATGCCAAGATAACGCCATTAGAGCGCGATTCGTTTGAATACACCACACACGGCGACACAGCATCACTTGTAAGATACATATATTCGGCAGCATCTGATCGTTGGGTAAGAGTGTCGAGATGGGAATATTTATATCAAGGGCATCACAAAACAGCAGAAACAGCACTCTCGTGGGATATTGGCTCAAATCGGTATCATACTGTATATCAACGCACTTTTGAATACAACAACCGAGGCGACATCGAAAAATTCAAAACCATCACACCTCACCGCGAAGACACTGCCAATAAGCATATCGACCTATGCGAAATTCTCTACGACGAAAACGGATTTGAAACTTCGCGCAATGTTACAGTTGTGGCAGAATAACGTACAACAAAAAAAGTCGCCTAACGATGTCAATATTGCACAAAAAATAATCTTTTATTAAAAAAAATCTACCAAAAAGTTTGATATTCCGTATAAGATAAGTAAATTTGACATTTGGAAAAACGTCATTTATACTCATGTACAAGGAAATTATCAGACAAACAACCTATATGTTAAACCACTACGCCGTTTCCGCGCTGAGCTCTGAGCCTCGTGGTGGGCGTACATGGTTTATACAAAACGAGTTGTGCAATCAGCAGCTTTTGGCAGAAAATAATGCCACAGCCATAGTTTTCGACATTCAACCGTCGGCCGACAACACACAACCTTTGTTATCGCAGTTGATCGAAACCCTCAACCAAAAAGTTAAAGACCCTGTGTTTATGGATGTTTCGTTTAAAAACGACGGGTCGCTATGGTTTGCCGCCAAGCGTGTACAGATACGATACAAAGACAGCAAACGCATCTACCTAATACTTGATTCGTTTGAAAACCTCTTCACCTATCCCCACGAAACGCAACTCGAATTTTGCAATGCCCTTGCCACTCTCACCGACACTCAGTTGCCATCAAACATATCCGACACACTCAGCAAAATGCTCATGGGCGAAACCGACAATCCTCTTTCGGGTGAAGCCATAACAGCCATGTACAGCAGTTTCAACTATGGCATAATGCTATCAATAGAAAAGAGCCTCATACCCAATACAGCTGCCCTTGTACCATCTTTTAGCGACATAATTAACCACAACGCAGAGCTTCCTGCCACCAACGATAGTTCAGAGGACAATAAATATTTAAAAGCTATCAGCAAGATAGATATTCCGGGCGAAAAAACAAGGATAGCCGAATTTATACAATCCGAAATGCTGATAGACGACAACAACACACTGCCCGCCTTTCGCGAATCTGCCATCCACCGCCATGGAATAAACTCAAAATCGCTCGACATCCTTACGCAAAACAATATATTAAAACGTCGCGTATCACCTTCGGGAAATATCTACTATACGCCTGCATATCAAAACTTTGCATCAGATTTTCACAAATCGGTAAAAAGCAAAAAAAATGCACCGCTAATCAACAAAAGTTTATCAACCAAAACATTAGCGATAATATGCGCAGCCATTGGGTTTGTAATTTTGTTGGCATTTTCGTTTCGCAACTCAGAATACGGAGCAACTATTGCCCGAAGCAATATGCTGTCATCGTTTGCATTTCAAA
>JAGCDD010000389.1 GCA_017651345.1 Bacteroidales bacterium
AAACTGATTACAACAAGGCGTTATCAACAAAAGAAAATGCACAAAACAAATTGTCATCCACAAAAGCCGAATATGAAGCCACAGTAAAAGAGTGTAAAGAGAAAGAAGAAATAGCCAAAAAAATAGTGGACTTCATAACGGGCGCAAAACGCAAAGTTACGGCTTTGGAACAATCTGTAAAAGATGCAGAAAGCAAACTTTCAAAGGCGGAAAAAGAGTTGTCTTATTCCGAAAGGGCCTATCAAATTGCACAAAAAGAATTTGAAGAGGCTCAAAAAGAATTGGAAGTTCTATTGAAAAAGAAAGATGAAATAGTTCACTAAACATATAAAACAATGAATGGAATAACACCCGTAAGCAAGAATGCCTTTGTAACAATGGCTATTTGCGAAAAGACAAAAAAGCCATTTGGCATAACGGTTGACCCCATCGGACGAAATCGTTACAGGTTCGTATGGGCATTCAAAATAGATAAAGACAAAGCAAAGCGAGAGCACTTTGACAAAAAGAGCGTCAGGGGTGAAATCGAAAGTGACGACAACTATCCCGGATGCCCGTATTGTGGTCGTGCAGGATACTTCTTTTGCGATTGTGGTGCAATTGTCTGCAACGACAGCGAATACGGATATTGTCCTAATTGTGGTTGGCGTGGCGAGTTGGTATATGGAACTGTATTCAACGTCTCTAATGGCGGTGGCTACTAAAAAAGGAGGTGAATTATGTTACGTACAATTATTTTTGTATTGATGATAATTCAAATTATTGCCGCTGCCATATGGATGTTCACAACACGATTTGGTGATTTTTTTGTATTGGTAGGTGGCGTTACAGTCATTTATAGAGCATTCACAATAATAAATAACGGACGAGGATTTTTAATTCTTTTGTCTGAAATATTGTTGTTGGGTTCTATATTCAAATATTATTACGAGGATGAGGTTGTGGCTTGGTGGTTACTAATAATTTCATTGCTTCTTCCATTTGCAAAAGATGGATTTAAAGACTATTTCGATGAAACGCCAATAAAATACTAACAAGCAATATGGAACTGAAACAAGCAATAGACAAAGCGATTCAGGATTTCGGGAGTGAAATACTGAAAGAAAAGCGATTAATCAGCATATTGTCTGATTACCAGGCATTTGAAGATATGCCTTACGCTAAAAATATGCTCAATTCGCTTTACAAAAATGGAGATGGAGAGCGACTCTATCTTGCGCGTACTACAAACGACAATTCAATGTTGAATAATATTGCCTATAATATTGTCAATAAAGAAGGATATGCCGAGGATAAAACCCGAAATGTCCTAATGTCTTTCGCCTTGCAAGGCTACCAAGAAGTCGCGTACACACAAATTGAACAGCCGGTGCCACCACAGTATCAGCAAACCCCGCCACCATACTTTAAACCTCAAATCGAACAGCCGGTGTCACCTCGATATCAACAACCCCCAACACCATACATTGCACCTCAAATTGTTCAGCAATATACGAACAATAATTATTCGGTTAATTCGCCGTCATACTCATTGTCAGACCCCACCGACAAAAAATATATGAGCAAAGAGGCTAAAATATTGTTTAGCGTAATCGCAATAATATATGATATAATCGCATACTTTGTCGGATGGGGATGGCTGTTTTTGAGCGTGCCACTGACAGCATATTATATAATGATTCTGAGTTCTGATCCACCCAAAAAACAGGGAGTTTATTTTTTTGCGGCTGTAACAGCAATAATGCTAACAGTTTTTCTGCCAATACCGTGGTGGTCGATTTTGATAGCCATTGCTGTGTCATTTGTTGGTTGTTTTTTCGTTACTGATGATGATTAAATTATGGAACTCAGTGTTGCAATACAGAAAGTCGTAAAAAAATATGGCGTTGACACCTTAAAAGAGCAACGTCTATTAAGCCTATTGTCAGATTACAATGCATTTGACGATATGCCATACGCACAAAATATGCTCAAACAGATTTATCAAAAAGGATACAACGAAAGAATCCTTGATGCGTACAAAAGTAAAAATATCACACGGATTAATGCGGTGAAAACTTCTATTGAAAATTCATTGGGTTGTGATTCCAAGAAATTAACTCAAATTTTCAACGGATTTGATCTTGCTTTTGGAATTCAAAGAAAAGGAAGCGAGCCACGAACAATTCCAACTCCACCTCCCTACTCAAACGAACCACCGAAAAAATCTAAATGGTTATCTTTATTGTTGTTTATACAAAGCTATTTTACAAGTTACAATGGACCAAAAGGATTAAGTTGGTTGGTTGTAATAGTAAAAGGAATAGTATTAATAGTAGTTTTGTATTTTATATTGTGCATAATTGCCTTGATTATAAGCCTTATTTTTATGGTTATAATGGAGATTATACATACATAATTAATTGTGTCATTCTTGTATTCTTTTTGTACAAGATACTTGCATAACGGTTTTGAATTCCGACTTTAAAAAAAGCCAAGTATCTTTGAGCAATGGCATTGCCATCAACTCCTTCAAGAGTTCCAATGTGTCGGGAAAGATTGTCTAAAATGATAGCATCTGTAATCCTCCTTTTGGGTGTGTGAATTTGTGCAGATGAACGACAGGCAGACGGGGTCGAGGGTGCGCATTTTTTTACATTCTTCAACGATTTTGTCAAGGCCGTAATAATGCCAAATGATGCGCCAATCGTCCATCTGTCCGTATTCCAAGGTACGTTGGATGATGTACGACGGATGCTTATCCATCGAAAAGTACTTCGTATCAACGTCCCAAAACAGATTTTTGGTGAATTTCTGTAAACATTCGCTGTTGCTCATCGTCCAAAATTTTATGCAAATTAAAAACAATCAGCATTAATATCAAAAATTCTGTACTCTTTTTTCAATATAATTTACATTTTTACACAATATAAACGGTAATTTTACAGTACAGCATCCCAAAACCAACAGCGGCATCCCCGAATCAGCATTTCTCATTGTAAAAATCTTACGAAAATTTGAAACAAAATAATTATATTTGCACCCAATATCACAAACATAATTACAATTGCAATGAAACATCTTTTAATCGCATTATCCCTACTCCTGAGCACCGCTGCCGCCGCGCAGACACGTTACGCCATCCCTGTGAAAATTTGGGCGTATGGCGTGCAGAACGCGCCGTCTTACGACGACATCAAAAACACCCTCCATAATCTCAACCGTCTCAACGCGCAGACCGAAACCGGGTTTTCGTATTACCTTGTCGATTTGGAGTTTGTCAAGAAAAAGAAATTCGACAATATGGGTTTTGGCATTCAGATGCCTTGGCAGTCGATAACGCGCCACGAAAAACACCTCCTCAACATCGCCCTCGTCGGCGGTCTGCACAAGTCGGGCGACAAGCAAAAAGGACAGGGCAGGACGGGCGTATGTTTCAGTCCCACAGGCAGCGTCACAGTCACAAAGGGCGAGGATATGTCCGTTGTGACGCACGAGGTTGGGCATTTCCTTGGGTTGAAGCATCAATTTGACCTCCAAGACAACATTATGTCCTACAATCCCGACAAGACCAAACGCCGCGTCTTCACCTCTGAACAGAAAAAACAGATGCTCGACGAAGCCGCCAAAATGAAAAATTCAAAACTTTGGCAACTCGCTGAGGGCGAACCTATTGCAGACGAACAAGAACCCGATTCGCAGTACGAACTCGCCACGCCAATCCGCAGCGGCAAGACGCAACAGCACACTTTCCACCGCATCGTCAACAACGACGGCGAAACTTCCTACGACTCAGAGGATTGGTTGAGATTTTCATTCTCAAAAAAGACCACTCTCGACAATCCAAAAATCATCGTGGAATCCGCA
>JAGCDD010000390.1 GCA_017651345.1 Bacteroidales bacterium
CCAGGAGCCATATTGCCGGGGATGAATGAGAAGTCTGCACGGTTGTTGCCGTAGAATACCGCTTTGGGACGGGTTGCGCCTACCACACCTACGAGCGAATAGTTGTGATACGGGTGACATCCAAAGAGCCAAGCCGCTGTTTTATAGGCATATTCGCTTCCGATAATGTCGGGAAAGTATTTGTGTGCGTAGCAAACTGTGGTGCCGTGCGAAACGGTTTGTCCGCCGCCTGCCCAGTTGCCAAGTCCGATTGGAATTCCGTAGGGGTTGATGATTTGGAGGCTGTCTAAGTAAACTTTGTATTTCTCCATATAAGGACGGAGTTTTTCTTTGTAACTATCAGGCATATAGGCTACTGCGTCTAATGCTGTTTGGATTGTGAAGTTTACGTTGAAGTCTAATGCCTTCCAAATTTTCTCATCAAATTGGTCGAGGTATTGCTGCTCTTTGGTGGCGGCGTAGAGTTGAAGGTCGGCAGCCACATCGCCAAAGCCACGTATCGAAAGTTCATCGTGTTCGCCCGAGGTGAAACGGTTGTTGGTGCGGCGTTGCTCAATCAACTCCTGAGCCTCTTTAAATAGGCGTTTTGACTGCACGAGGGCGCGGTTGGCAAGGTCGTCGTTGTAACCTTTGAGCACACGGCTTGCGGCGGCGAACATAGTGGCAGCGCGGTTGTCGAGCATAGGATTGCGAGTGGTAAAAGCCCACATATCATCCTTAGTACCAGAGCGTTTGCCATCGGCTGATTTGGTGTAGGGTGGGAGCGATGGGTCGTAATGCAAACCGTCGGTGATAGAAGCCGCGTCGCCAAGATGGTGATAGTTGTCTAACACTCCGTTTGATAGGGTAGAAGACATATGTCCTATGTTTTCGGCTTGTGCCACAAGGTTGAGCACGCCGTGTTCGATATACTGCATAATGTCGGGCACTCCGTCGGGTCGGTGGAGGTCTACATAACGCTGTTTTTCGTCAACAAAAGTTTCGTCTCGTTCCGAGCGGAAAAGATCCCAAGTGCGCACAAGGTTTTGAACCACGCTGATGTTTGAGCCTGTTTCGATGTCGAAGTCGCCCGCATCAAAAAATCCGCCAACATTAAGTCCCGGAATCAATTCGTAGGGTTTGTATTTGGTATCTGTGGTTTCGCCTTGGAAATGCAGGTCGAAATGGTCGGACGGCGGCGCTTGTATGTAACCCTCTTTAAAAGGTTCGCCGTGCCAAATTCTATAACCCTCGTTTACTGTGATGTGGTTCATATGGATAGGAATCCAAACGTCGGAAGTGGCGTCGGTGATTTTGTCGTAAACATTGTTGTTGATGATAAAATGTTCGCTCTCGTTATCACCGTATTGGATGTAGTAAATGCCGGGTTGGTTTACCTGTGTAAAATCAAACCTTACATAATTATATTTGTAATATGCGCCCCAGAAATCGGTTTTGCCTTCGTAAACCATTATGGGTTTGGCGTTTTCGTCGATTTTGAAAATCTTGGCGGTGGGCAGAATCTTGTCTTTCTTGTCAAGTTCTATAACAGCAGTTTTGGGTTGCGAAGGAATGTATCCCACTTGCGAGAAACCGATGTTTGGCTTGCGAATCCATCCGTCGATGGCGTTAGGCTCTATGGTCCAAGAGATTACCTTGCCGGTTTTGCCCTGAGGAATAACGCTGCGGAGCACAAACCATCCGTTTTGAGCCAACATACGTCCGTCGTAAAGTTTTAACTCATTGTCGGTTGATGATATTTTTATCATTCTTTCGGGACAATCTGAACCTACTATAATAGTGTGTCCTGTTTCCAAAGGCAGCGGGTCGATAAATTTGCCAGTGCCACGGTCGTCGTAGGTTCTGAATCCTTTAAACTGTTTTGGTTTTTCGTCGTTGTTGCGAGTGGTGGTTTCGCTTGCGGCATATTTTGGGAAAAGGTTTGGACGGCCGTCCATCAAGAACATCTTGCTCCAATATTGCGACGGCAAAAATTCAAGGTTGAATCCTGCGTCTTTCAACTCCTCGGGCACAGGTTTGTCGATATAAACCGACAACTCAATAGCGTTGCCATTAGCCTGAGCCACAATGCGCGAGTCGAAATCGTATTCGTCGTAACGGAGTTTTACCTCGATAGATTGGTTTTCGCGGTCAACATTGCGTTCGATTGTTTTTGGAACTAAATCCCACTGTTCGGGCGTATTGCTGAGCCTTACTGCGCCGCCCTGAACGGTACGCACGCCGTGATGGATGATTTCGATACCGGAGTTTTTCTCGTCGTTGAATCCGCCGTTGAAATTGTTGCTGTAAACCAGCACGTTAACGCCCTGACGTTCAAAATATTCGAGGTCGTTGAGCACGAGCGGTCCAGCCTTTTGGTTTGTTTGGTCTCCGCATCCCGCTAATGTTGCAGTCAATGCGGCTAAGATTAGAGTTTTTCGCATAATGTGTCATTTATTGTCTTTTCGCTTATTTTGACTATCAATTATGCGGGTGGTTTAATTTGATATTATCAATATTGTGATTGAATTTCTGAAATATTGACTTTTAGTAAAAAACTTATTGCACTTTTATTAAAAATCCTCTATTTTTGCTAATTAAAAACACTCAGTTATGAAAATACGATATTCGCAAATAACCATTGAACCGGGAAATCCGGCAAAAAACTATGATAAATGCGCTGCTGCTGCCAAACGTGCCAAAAATAGCGGCGTTAACTTATTGATTCTCCCTGAGATGGCTATCCCCGGTTACCTTATTGGCGACAAGTGGGAAGAGAACGATTTTATCGACGACTGCGAGTATTACGCCAATCTGCTTGCCAAAGAAGCCGACGAGAATTTTTCGCTCATTTTTGGAACTGTGGCGTTTTTTGAGAGCGTTTTTGGCGCTCCTCACAAGGGTTACGACGGCAGAAAGGCAAAAATGAACGTTGCCTGCATTGCTACCAATGGCAAAACCGAATACCGCATTAAAACACTCTTGCCCAATTATCGCGAATTTGAAGAACCAAGGCATTTTTTCGACAACCTTACCGCCACCGCAAGGGCTTCTGAAATCAACGGCGATGTTCAAATGTTTCCTTTGCAAGAAATCAACGGTGTAAAGTTTGGAGTAACTGTTTGCGAAGATGGTTGGGACGATGATTATGCTTTAAAACCTTTGAAAATTTTGAGTCAAGTGGGTGCAGATGTGTTGGTTAACATTAGTTATTCGCCTTTTACGGCAGGAAAAAACGGTATTCGCAACCGCAAATTTTCGGCACACGCCAAAACGCTCGGCAAACCTGTGTTTTATGTCAACGGTCTCGGCTTGCACAACAATGGAAAGACAATTTTCTGTTTTGATGGCAGTTCGGCTGTGTGGAATGCCGAGGGCGAAATTATTGCCCATTCAAAAATGTACGCCGAGGAGGATGTAGATTTTGAATATGCCAACGGAAAACTTATTTGCACCACTCAAACGGGTTTTACGCCCAATGCCGAAATTCAAGATATTCACGATACGCTTGTTTATGGTATACGTAACTATATGGCTCAGTGCGGTTTAAAGCACGTTGTAATTGGTGCGTCTGGTGGAGTGGATTCTACCCTTGCGGCGGCGCTTTATGTGGAGGCAATTGGCAAGGATAATGTTTTGCTTGTGAATATGCCGTCGCGGTTCAACTCGAAAACCACAATCGGAATTGCCGAAAAACTTGCTAACAATCTGGGTTGCTGGTATACCTCTGTGCCGATTCAAGAAAGCGCGGAACTTACTTATCGTCAGATAAATGGACTTGTTTCGCGTAATGCCGACGGTGATGAATTAACCCTTAGCCTAACATCGTTTAATATGGAAAATGTTCAAGCCCGCGACCGTGGTGCAAGGGTTTTGGCTGCCATTTCAAGTGCTTGGGGAGGCGTTTTTACCAACAACGGCAACAAAACCGAAACCACTGTTGGATACGCTACTCTCTACGGCGATGTGGCAGGTTTTCTCGCTGCCTTGGGCGACCTTTGGAAACATACCGTCTACGACCTTTGCCGATATATCAACCGCAATGGCGAGATTGTTCCTGCCGAGGTGCTGACCCTAAAACCATCTGCCGAACTTTCAGATAATCAATCTGTTGATAAGGGTCTTGGCGACCCGCTTATCTATCCTTATCACGACCGTCTTTTTGAGGCTTGGCAACAATGGTGGAATCACGCTCCGCTTGCCGACATTCTGCAACAATATCTCGATGGCAACCTTGCCGCATACCTCAACCACGGCGACCCCAGCGACCTTACCGAAGACCTTATCCGTCAGCATTTTCCCACTGCCAAATCGTTTGTTGCCGACCTTGAACGTTGGTACAAATTATTTAAAGGTATGGGAATTTCTAAACGTATTCAAGCCCCGCCCATCATTGCCGTTACCCGCCGCGCCTACGGTTTCGACTACCGCGAATCGGCTATTCAGCCATATTTTACAAGGAAATATTTGGAATTGAAAGCAAAGGTGGTGAAATAAAACATTTGGGTAAAATTTAAAATTTTATCAAAATTTTTTTCATTACGCAAAAAGATTTCGTAACGCACATTGTATTATTGTAGCGTTAAACTTAAAAACACGCTATTATGAAAGAAATAATCGGCAAATATTCTACGGCAAAAGTGTTCACCGACAATGTGGACGAGGTTTCTCTTAAACAGATTGAAACGCTTTGCAATCAGGAATTTACCTCAGGTGCAAAAATCCGCCTTATGCCCGATGTTCACGCAGGAGCGGGCTGCACAATTGGCACAACGATGACTATTACCGACAAAATCGTCCCAAATCTTGTGGGTGTGGACATCGGTTGCGGTATGGAGACTGTGATGATTAAGGCTGGCAGCAAGGCGGCAGAATCGTTTAATCCGGCTGTTTTGGATTCGATAATCCATAAAAATATTCCAAGCGGTTACGACATTCGTAAGGTGCCGCATCCGTATGCACAAGAGGTTGATTTTGAAAAAGTTCGCGGCAAATTTAACAAGACGCGTGCAATTTGCAGCGTGGGCACTCTCGGCGGCGGCAATCATTTCATTGAGGCTGACCACGACGACGAGGGCAACCTTTATATTGTGGTACATTCGGGAAGCCGTCACGCCGGTTTGGAAATTGCCGAATATTATCAAGAGGAGGCGTGGAAACAACTGAATCACAATCAGAAAAAAGATTTGGACGAGTTGATTATTCAACTCAAAGCCGAAGGTCGCCAAAACGAAATTCAAGATAGGCTTGCGGAAATGAAATGTCAGATTCTTACCACAATACCCAAAGATTTGGCATACGTAAGCGGCTCATTGTTCGACGATTACATCAACGATATGGGTATAATGCAGCATTTTGCTATGATGAACCGCAAGGCTATGATCGACGAAATTCTCAAAGGTCTCGGCATTGCTGAAAACGAGATTGCGGAACAGTTTACCACTATCCACAATTACATCGACATCCATAATATGATATTGCGCAAAGGTTCGGTGAGTGCGCAAAACGGTGAGAAGTTGCTGATTCCTATCAATATGCGTGATGGCAGCCTGATTTGTATTGGCAAGGGCAACGAGGATTGGAACTATTCCGCTCCACACGGCGCAGGCAGGATTATGAGTCGCCGTCAAGCCAAGAAAATTCTTGATTTAGAGGAGTTTAAAGCCGAAATGACAGGCATTTACTCCACCACTGTAAATCTTGCCACCATCGACGAGGCGCCAATGGCGTACAAGACTATGGACGATATTGTAGCCAACATCGAGCCAACCGCCGAAATTGTGAAGATTATCAAACCAATTTTCAACTTTAAGGCTGGGGATGAATAGTTTTGAACTATCAAAATCGCTAAAAAATATCGTGTTTTTCGTAGTTAATAATTATATTTGTGGTAAAATAATTAGAAGATATGCCCGCTAACAAGAATGCTCTAATACGTTATAAGACAATCGACAACTGCCTGAGAAACAAGTATCGGCGTTGGACAATTGAAGATTTGGTTGATGCCTGTTCGGACGCTTTGTACGACTGCGAAGGCATTACCAAGGGGGTCTCTATGCGCACCGTCCAAAGTGATATTCAGATAATGCGCAGCGACAAACTCGGCTACAACGCACCCATCGAAGTCTATGAAAATAAGTATTATAGGTACTCCGACCCCGATTACAGCATTACCAAAATGCCTTTGTCGCAAAACGATTATGATGTGATAAAAGAGGCTACTGATATGCTTAGGCAGTTGTCTGATTTTGAGCAATTTAGTAGGTTTGATGATGTAATTGGCAGACTTGATGACAGCCTTGCCACCGTTCAGCATAAGCGCAAACCAATTATACATTTCGACAGCGTAAAGGATTTGAAAGGCTTGGATTTACTTTCCCCGCTCTATCGGCATATCGACAATCATCAAACGTTAAAGATTATGTATCAATCGTTTAACGCCGATGAGCCCACCGAAATTATTTTCTTTCCATACCTTTTGAAAGAGTTTCGCAACCGTTGGTTTGTGTTTGGAGCAAAACCCAACTCGTCGCAGATCTACAATCTTGCCTTAGACCGTATCAATAACATCGAACCCATTGATATAGAGTTTGTTGAAAATCCTGATTTTGATTCAGAACATTTTTTCGACAATGTTATCGGTGTGAGCACATCCATCAACAATTATCCGCGCCGCATCAAGTTTTGTGCATCAAAAGAGCAAAGCAACTACATCAAAACCAAGCCGTTGCACCATTCTCAAAAAATCATAGCCGAAAACCCCGACGGCTCGTGCGAGTTTCAGATTAACGTTGTAATCAACTTTGAGTTGATTTCCATATTATTGAGTTACGGATCGGGAGTAAGAGTGATTTCCCCGCCGGTGGTGGTGAAGTGGATGAAGGAACAGATTGAGGGGATGAGGAAGGCGTATGAGGATTCGTATTGTCAATAATTGAACACTGATTTAGCCTAATTATTGAAAATTGGCTTGGATAAATCCAGCATTTTTTATACTTTTGCATTATGTTTGTTCAGTTGGCTGTGCGGAAATTAAATTTCCGCAGACCTGACTGAACATTATCACAAAAACTCAAATATATGGAAAAAGAAACCCATACTTGGCAGGAACCAGGAGCGTGGCGAAAGCCTTGTATCGTGCACGTAACAATGGTGGCTAAGGATAGGCAGAATCTGTTCGGCACACTCAAATACAGTGACAATAAGGCTATTGTGGAGAAAACGCCACTCGGATGGGTGTTAGTCAATCAACAGAAAAAAATGCTAACACTTTGTCCCGAAATCAAAATTCTTGCCGACAAGGTGATGCCCGACCATCATCATATCGTTCTCCAAGTGATGAGGACTATGAAACGTAGCATAAAAGAGTTGGTTCGCGGATATATGCAAGGCTGCAAAGCGGAAGCACGAAAAATGGGTTTTGAAAATAATATCTACGACGATGTTCCTTTCTTTCGACCATTGTGTCACAAAGGACAACTAAAATCAATGATTAACTACGTGTATGCAAACGCCGATCGTGCTTGGCAACTCAACCAAAACCCTGAATTATTTCGTTTGCATCGTCAAACAGTGGTTTGCGGTTTGACGTTTACATCGTTAGGCAATCATTTCTTGCTTGATTGGCCTGACCGTCAATTGATTGAAATCTCTCGTAATGCATCCGACGAACAAGTGCAATTACAATTGCAGAATGCATTAGCATTGGCACGTTATGGTGTTGTTACCTATACCGCAGCCATAAGCAAAGGCGAACAATTAATAGCCCGAACAATTCGCGAGCAAGGATTGCCATTAGTTGTGTTGTTAAACGATGGATTTCCAAAGCAAGGTTCACCTCACGAAAAATATTTTAAGCCGGGTGGCACTTATTTTGAGACTTGTTCCAATGGGAAATTGCTGCTCTTGGAACCTACTGAACGTACATTTTTGTCGGAACCTGTACAAAAAGCAACCGAGATTTCACTTCGTAAAAAGGCGGATTCTAAACATTTGACATATACACCGATACCTGTAACATCGCAACGTTATAAGTTTATGGCTCTTAATGAAATTGGAAGATTATTGTGCAAAAGTAATGAATATAATGAGTAATTTTTCAAAAAATCTCAAAATTTTTTTTCATTACGCAAAAAGATTTCATATCTTTGTCCTTACTTTGCAGCGATAAAACATCCGAAAAATATTATAAACGGTTGCCGTAGTGGAGAATTCCTTCGTTTGGGATCAGGAGGGAGTCGAAAGGCTCGCCTGAATTGTTAAGGTCTCCGCGCTTGTTGCACCGTTTTTTTTATTAACATTCAAACCTTTACGAAGATGAGTTTTAATTCAATGTTGCGCGAACAGAGCGAAACCAAAAACTACGAGGGCGAAAAAGCATACGTGATGTCGCCCGAAATGGAACTTTACACTGCCGTGGTTACTTCCACTCTCAGCAACAAGTTTTATGAAAAAAACGACGAGAGGATTTTGCGCATTTTTAATTTGGTTAAAAAAGTTTCGCCTGAATTTGTGGCAAAACTCGCCGTTTACACCCGCAACGAGATGAATCTCAGAAGCGTACCTCTTTTGCTCGTTACCCTTTTGGCAAAAGTCCACAACGGCGACAACCTTGTGGCGCGTACCGTTGAAAAATGCGTCCTCCGTGCCGATGAGATTATGGAACTCCTTATGTGTTACCAAGTTTGCAACCCTCAGGACGGCGAGAAAAAACTCAAAAAACTTTCGCGTCAGATTCACAACGGACTGCAAAAGGCGTTCAACCGTTTTGACGAATATCAGTTTGCAAAATACAACCGCGACAATCTCGAAGTAAAACTCCGTGATGCATTGTTTCTTGTCCATCCAAAGGCGAAGGACGATGCGCAACAGTTGATTTTCAATAAGATAACCGACTGCAAACTTGAAACTCCCTACACTTGGGAAACCGAACTTTCTGCCCTTGGTCAGCAAAAATTTGAAACCCCCGAACTGAAATCCGCCGCCTTCCGTCAAAAATGGGAGGAGTTGATTATCAGTGGACGGCTTGGCTATATGGCACTTTTGCGCAATCTCAGGAACATTCTTGAATCAAAAGTTTCGGCTGAAAAAATCAATATTGTGGCTTCGATTTTGAGCGATGCCGACCAAGTGGCAAAGTCCCGACAACTGCCTTTTCGTTTTCTTTCGGCATACCGCGAACTCCAAAAAATCGACTCGCCCGACACGCCGTTTTTGATGTCGGCATTGGAACTTGCCGTAAAACATTCCGCCGCCAACATTGAAGGTTTTGATGCTGATACGAGCGTACTTTTGGCGTGTGATGTGAGCGGCTCGATGTGCCATCCCATAAGTCCACGCAGCACCGTTGAATGTTACGATATAGGTCTAATGTTGGCGATGTTGCTCAAAAGTCGCTGTCGCAGAGTGGTTTCTGGTATTTTTGGCGACCGTTGGAAGGCGGTCAATATGCCCGGCGACAATATTTTGCAGTCGGCAACCGAATTGCGCAAATTAAACAGTAGAGTTGGATTTTCCACCAATGGTTTCAAAGTGATTGATTATCTTGTTGAAAATAAAATCATTATCGATAAGGTGATGTTTTTCACTGATTGTCAATTGTGGAATTCCACGGGAGGAAACACTTCTATTGAAAGGTCTTGGAATCGTTACCGCCAAATAGCATCAAACGCCAAACTCTACTTTTTTGACCTCGTTGGCTATGGTCAGTCGCCACTAAAAATTACAGATTCAGGCGTTTATCTCATTGGCGGATGGAGCGACAAGGTTTTTGACATTCTTTCGGCATTGGAAAAAGGCGAGAGTGCAGTGGAGAGGATTATGAAGGTGGAGGGGTAGAAAAATAGTCTTTGCTATTTGTAATTATTTTTTTATATTTGCGGAAAGAATTATTAAAGCGTAAACTACTATGGCGATTGACAGTAATGGTTTTAATCACACTAACGATCAGGAGCACAAAGACATTTGCTCTACAATGATTAACTTTATGGATTCAGGGAGTCCGCAGGTGGGAATTTTTTGGTACGATACCAAAGCACAAACCCTTTTCGGAATCGAAAAAATTGATTCCGACAAATCGCCATTTATCAACGGAAAGGCCACTATCGGGAAGTTACCCAAGACTTATTGGCAGAAACAGCATCATCGTGCAGTAAGAGAAAATAACACAGAGTCAATATTTTATAAAGAACACAACTACACAATGATACCACGCGGCAGAATCTTTTTGGACGAAGCAACAGGCAGGTATCAGGTTTATGTAGGGCATTGGTTAGAGCAATTACCCGACATTAAATCGTTCCGTTACCTCTTGGAAGACGAGTTCAATCTGCCTGAGGATTTTGATTTTGTAATCGACATTCATTGGGATTTGGGGCACGGATGGAGTGAGGAGTTGGTGTAATTGCTATGATACCGAGAATCAAATAAAATCCGTTCTAAAATATGTCTTTGACCCCCTCTCTCCATCATTCCATTGCACCGTTTTCATCGCCGAGCATTATTACTTTTTGTTTGTAACTATTTGCCATAAAATCTTTGATAAAGGCTTGCAATTTGGGGATGGTGATGGATTTTACGAGGGTGGGGTCGGATATTACGTAGTTTCTACCATCAATGTATCTATGGGATAGATAATTAACAGAATTGATGTATGTTGGCTTTTGGGCAAGGTTGTTCAGCCGAGTGTTGATATAATTGTTGATGTGCTGACTTGTGATAATGTCGCCCTCGGACATCTCTTTTATCAGCGTGTTGATACGGTTTACAAGCGGTTGAACGCTGTTGGGTGCGCACGTTGTTTCTATGTCTAAGTTCAAAGCGGATGTGGTTTGTGTTATAAAATAATAATCACAATTGAAATAATACGAGCTTCCGTCAGAAAGCCTTATATTGTTGTGTAATAATTCTCTGAGAATGTGGATAAAAGCATCTGCCAAAACATTTATTTCTTCGTTGTATTTAAAGTTTTTTTCCATTATGTAGCTTAACATCAAGTTGGCTACCGGAGTTTGCGAATAATAATGATAATAAACCGAATCATCGTAGTTTTTAAGTTGAAATGCTTTGAGATTCTGCAATTTTATGGGGTTGCGTTCCGACGGTAGTGAGCCTAAGTATTTAGCTATTAAAGCTTTCAATTGGTTAGGTGTTAAATTGCACTGAATAATGAAAACCGAACCGTTGTAGTTTGATTTGTATTTTTTACATAGTTCGGACATTTCTTCTAATGTCATATTTTCAATTTGTTGCACCGATAGTTCTCCTGTTCTGTTTTCGTATTCTTGTAGATAACAGAAGTTATTCCACAGCGAACCTTTGCGACTAATTAATTTTTTTGGTTCTTTGGTTGTGTTTAATAGATTTTGACGGAATTTGTTGAATCTTATTGTGTCTATATTGGTGTTAGTCAACATATAATGAAGATATTTTAGCCAATTTTCAGGCGAAGTATTCAGCGGAAATGTAAAACACTCGTATTTGTCGTAAAACATACCAAAGTTTTGCCACGAATTCTCACTCTCTGAGTTCATTCCGTCAAATTGACTTGTTATCATTTGTGGCAATAGCCTTATTTTCTTAGCCTCTTCGTCGTTGAAATACGACATCATACCGCGTCTAACGCCATTGATAAGCAATGAATATGTGTTTTTTCCTGCATCACAAACTATTGCGGTAACACCGTTGTTGAGTTTATATTCTATACATCCTTCTATATCGAGTTTTTGTTTCTTTACTATTTTTCCGGGTTTTGCATCCACAGTGATATCTCCCATTATTAATTGATAAATAGGATCTTCGGCATATTTGTATTTTTCTGTTTCAAGATCTGACTGCCGGACCGCGTTGTATACCTCCAATACTTCTTTCTCTGTTACATTGTCGTTGAGATTCATAAGAAATATCGTGATGTTTTCTTTTTTGTCAATATCGCAAAAAATATCGTGCACCATACTTTGATTGAGTCTTCCCATTCTGTACTCTACTAAATCCATCGATGTTTTTTCACTTGTTAAATAGTTTCCATATAGAAAGTTGTTTCTTATATTGTCTAATTGTACTTTTTTCACCATATATCCTTTCTGAGAAAAATCCACAGAGTCGGTCATTCTATCTGATAAATGTTCCACGGGTTCAGGATTGTATTTATTCAATTCTTTTTGTGTCCATCCGTATCGGTTAATTTTTTCTAATTCGCACACAATGGCGGCAAGTGCTTTTTGCCAATTCTCCTTGTCGAAAGTTACAGATATTTCAAACGGGATGTTTTCGTCAAATTTGTAACGATAACGGTTGGTTTTAATATTTACACTGTTGAATAAAAAGGTTTCTGTTTTGATTCTTTCAAGACGTTTTTGAATGGTTTGGGCAATATCTTTACTAACATTGTTTTCTAAATACCAAGCGGTTGAGTTTTTGTCAAAAGGCAGTTTTTCTGTCGGTAAACAATATGTTATATTTATTTCTGAGTAAGACAGTTTGTTTTCTTTTGTTATTATTACTTGTGGTTCTTCGTGTTTTAATGGTGTGAAGTTGTAAGTTGGCGCCTGAGAATCACCGCGTTGCAATTCGCCAAAAATCTTTTGAATTTTGTCTTTCACATAAAGGGAGTCAACGTCGCCTACCACCACTACTGCCTGATTTTGTGGTTGATACCATTTGTTATAATAATTTCGAACGTCGTTTAATGTTAACTGTTTGATAGATTGCTCATAACCGACAGGATACCGTTTGTCGTATTTCAAATTATTTGTTATTTTGAAATAGTAGTCGTAATTGGGCTCTAATAGACTTAGTCGGTTTTCTTCGAGAATAACTTTTCGTTCGCGTTCAAAACTCTCCTTGTTAAAGGAGCAATATGCAGCCCAATCGCGCAAAATCATTAGGCAAGTGTCGATATTGACCTTGTTTTCAACGGGAACTTGCTGTAAATGGTATTCGGTATACTCAAAAGTTGTTGTGGCGTTTACATCCTGAGCAAATGGCAAACCTATTCGCCTCATATATTCCACGGCGGTATTCTCAGGGAAATTTTTTGTTCCATTGAACACTGTATGTTCCACAAAATGAGCCACTCCCAAACAATCGTCGTCTTCGATGAGCGAGCCCGTTTTTTGTATTACTTGCATATATGCCTTGCCTTTCCATTCGTGCTGATCGTAATTGTAAATGTAGTATGTGAGACCATTTGCAAGGGTGTCTTTTAAGATGCATTCATCGAGCGGAATTTGTTGATATGGCGGCTGTTGATATTTGTCGGTTAAGACAATTGGCTGCATAGAGCCGTAGGTGTTGTGTCTGTAATTGGTTTCATCAACAATCTCTTTTGTTTTTTTGCATCCTGCAAATGCTAAGACGCCTATTAGTAAAGTGGCTTTTATTATGTGTTTCATCTTCATATTTTTTTCTTTTAGACAACGAAATTAGAAAAATATTACAATGGTGAATATTTTTTTTATATTTGTACTCAAAAAACACATCACTATGCTTACCTATCGACCCCTGCAACCATCTGAAACAGAGTTGTTAAAGACTTTTATTTATGAGGCGATTTTTATTCCTGAGGGAGTGGAGCCGCCGCCGTTTGATATTATTTTCCGTCCTGAAATTGCCATTTATTACGAGGGTTTCGGGGTGGGAAAGGCTGATTTTTGCATCGTTGCCGAAGCGGACGGCAAGGTGGTGGGTGCTGCGTGGACCCGAATTATGAACGACTACGGACACGTTGACGACCAAACTCCTTCGTTTGCCATTTCGCTTTTAAAACCCTACCGTAATCAGGGAATAGGCACAACGCTGATGCAAAAGATGCTGCAAACTCTTAAATCACAAGGTTTTGCACAAGCCTCGCTCGCCGTTCAAAAGGCTAATTACGCCGTGAGGATGTACAAAAAAGTAGGTTTTGAGATTGTGGACCAAAACGATGAGGAGTTTATAATGGTTTGCAAGTTGTAGAGTATTTATTTTTTGGGTTTGGTACGAGCGATTGAAGAGATTATTTAATGATTTATAAAACGCTGTATGTCAGTGGATTATGATACTTTTATCGAAAATCCTAAAATGTTTTTGACTAAATATGTCGAAAATCCTAAAATGTTTATAAAAATTTACACTCAAAATTTTCTCAAAAATTTTCACTTCTTTTCAAAAAACTTCCTTACCTTTACACCGTAAACTTAAAAAAAACGTGATTAATTATGGCAGAAATGGGACTTGGATACGGAAGTGAGTTTCAATTAATGAGATTTCTTGGACATCATCGTAATTATTTGAACAAACTTATCCGTGAAACAGTAAAAATTGATGGTGAAATTCAGTGGCTTGATTATCCAACCGATAATAATAGATTATCAGGAGATGGAGAATGGGAAGGAATTAAGTGTTTTGAAAAATTAGAAAATTACGCTGATATTGCTCAAAAGTGGAAAGAATGGTGGCCGCAAAAAAGCGGAAAAAGAAAAACTAAAACTATGAATTGGGATGGTATTTTCAAAATTGTGGATACGTGGTTTTTCGTAGAAGCAAAGGCACACAAAAAAGAATCTTATCAGAAATGTGGTGCATCATCAGAAAAAAGTAAAGTTAAAATTGAAGATGCTTTTCATAAAACTCAGGAATGGTTAAAGGTTGAAACAGAAAAGCAATGGATTGACTCAAATTGCTATCAACTTGCAAATAGGTTAGCATTTTTGTGTTTTTGTAACACCCACGGCATAAATGCAAAATTACTATATATTAGTTTTATCAATGGTTTTAGAAGAAAAATAGATGAAATTCATCGTGAGGTGGAATGGAAATCGATATGGAAAGAAGAATTTAAAGAACTTGGGTTAGATAAGATAGATATGTCTTCACATATTTACTTTATTTATCCTGATTGTAAAATGAGTTTCAATCTATCTTATTCACTTAAATTAGTAAGCAAAAAGTTTTTTTGTAAAAATCTTTTTTGTTATTTTTGCCGTTGAACCTCATACCTCGCCAATTTTCACCCGTTGAACCCATTTGTCCGTTTTCCTTCCCTCCAATTTCGACATTCAATAGCACAATATCGACTTTTATTGCATCAGAATTTGGTCTATTGGTGGATATTTGTTTTTTTTGCATCCAATACTAATTTTATCAAACAACTAAACTTTTTTAAATATGTGTTATTGGAGACCAAGTAAGGAAGCCTTGTTTTGGGCTATCGGAATGATGTTATTAATCTTTGTATCTATTATGATACTCTTAACCTGTGCCTGCACCAAGCCTGTCTCGCCCAATGAGGAAATCATTAACAACGGTTGGACTTTTGCGCTCGGAGATTATCAGGATGCGCAAAACGCTGATTTTGACGATTCTGAGTGGCAGCGAATTGGACTTCCCCATTCGTTTGGAATTCCTTATTTTATGAGCCGCGATTTTTACACTGGCTATGGTTGGTATCGCAAAACTATCAACCTCACCGCCGACGACCTTGAAAAGAGACTTTGGTTGCAGTTCGACGGTGTGTTTCAAGAGGCTGAAATCTTTGTAAATGGAAAACTAACGGGCAGTCATACAGGTGGTTATACAGGTTTTGTAATCGATATTACCGACAATGCCGTTGCGGGCAAAAACATTGTGGCTGTGCGTGTCAACAATATTTGGAAACCCGATGTGGCTCCTCGTGCGGGCGAACATCAGTTCAACGGAGGTATCTATCGCACTGTAAGACTGTTGAAAAAGAATCCTTCGCATTTTGCGTGGTGCGGCGTGCAGATTGTTACCGACGGACTCAAAGAGTCTGATTATAAGTCGTCTACGGTTACAGTTTCGGCAAAAATCGAAAATCAGAGCAAGGCTTCTGTAAAATATGGTTTGGAGGTAAGAGTTTTGGACACTGCCAAAAATGTAATTGCCTCAGCCACAGCCAACAAGGGAATTTCGCCCAATGCAGGAGATTCCGTTGCTATCACTACCAAACCTATTGAAAATCTGATACTTTGGTCGCCCGACAATCCTTATCTCTATACGCTTGAACTCACCCTCACCGACAATGGCGAAATTGTAGACCGTTACACTTCGCCGCTCGGTTTCCGACATATTGATTGGACAGCCGATAAAGGTCTGTTTATCAATGGAAAACATCTCTACCTCAACGGCGCAAATGTTCACCAAGACCACGCCGGATGGTGCGACGCCGTTACCGAGGAGGGCATACGTCGCGACGTCAGAATGATAAAGGAGGCGGGTTTCAATATGATTCGCGGCTCGCATTATCCTCATTCTCCGGCATTTGCCGATGAATGTTCGCGTCAGGGAATATTGTTTTGGTCGGAGGCTCCTTTTTGGGGAACAGGTGGAAACCAACAAGACGGATATTGGTACGCAAGTGCTTATCCTGTAAGAGATTGCGACACTGTAAAATTTGAACAGAGCGTTTTGCAGCAACTTTCCGAAATGATTCTCATCAACCGAAACCAACCCTCTATTTTTGCGTGGAGTATGTGCAACGAGGTTTTCTTTACGCAGCGTCAAACTCTCGAAAGCACCAAGAAACTCCTCAAAAAGATGGTTGAACGCGCCCATCAACTCGACCCCACCCGTTATGCGGCAATAGGCGGTGCACAGCGTCCCACAGGCGACGACCGTATCGACCTTATCGGCGATGCAGTGGGCTACAACGGCGACGGCGCAACAATTCCCGATTTTCAGCGTCCGGGCATTCCCTCGCTCGTGTCGGAATACAGCAGCACCACCTCCATACGTCCGGGAGTTTATGATCCGGGATGGGCAGACCTCCTTAAAGACGACGCTTACAAGGGCGTGGAATGGCGTGGAGGACAGTCGATTTGGTGCGGTTTCGACCACGGAAGCATTTTTGGCAGCCAACTCGGCAAAACAGGCATTATCGACTATTTCCGTATTCCCAAACGCGCTTGGTATTGGTACAGAAACTATTTTTGTGGAATAGAGCCCCCGCAATGGCCGTCGGAAGGCACACCCGCACGTTTGGATATCAAAACCACAAAATTTTCAGGCATTGCCACCGATGGAACCGATGATGTGCAACTTGTTGTAACTGTGATGGATAACGATGGCAATCCGCTCTCAAATTCTCCCGATGTGGATTTGCGGATAGTGTCAGGTCCGGGCGAGTTTCCCACGGGCAAGAGCATCAAGTTCAGCCAAAACTCCGACATTCCTATTCTCGACGGTGTCTGCGCTATTGAGATGCGTTCTTATTACGCCGGCAAAACCGTGGTAGAGGCTTTCTCTGAGGGACTTGCGTCGGCTTTTGTAGAACTTGAATTTGTTGGCGGCGAGCAATATGTGCAGGGTGTTACGCCCGAAACTCCCGACCGTCCATACGTTACCACTCAAAAACCTAAGAGCGACAGCGACTTACAGATTCTCGGCACCAACAATCCCACCTTTGCAAGCACCAACGACAAAAAGCACGCCTCAGCCCTTGCCGCCGACGGTGACGAAAACACATATTGGTCGCCCCTTGCCACCGACGCCGCTCCCCGCATAGTTCTCGACACCGAGCGTGGCATTTCGTTTAAGAAACTTGAAGCCGTGATAAGCCCTGACTTAAAGGATGTTACAATTTCAATTTCAAACGACGGCGGCTATTACATCCAACTTGCCCACTACGACCGCGCCCCTCAAAAAATCACCATCGAGCACAACGACCTTACAATGCGTTTCATCAAATTCGACTTCGCCAAACAAGCAAATATAAGGGTGAACGAGATCAAGGTGTACGGATGGTTGGAGGATTAGGAGGAAAATTCACCGAACCTTGTCCGTAAGTGGGTTTTAAATCATAGTTATGGACAACGTTCTAAAAGTTATCTATCTGAATATTAATCATTTAAATAAATTTTGCTCAATATTTTAACATTTGCATAAATACATAACAAATTAATTATCAATATATTAACTAATTTCTATAATAAAACATTGTCCATAAGTGGGTAAAAAAATACAGTTATGGACAATGTTTTTTTTGAATTTGTATTGGAAATCAGAAAAATAGTTGTAAATTTATGGTGTTATTCCGAAATGGTACAGCAAGTGGTAACGGCAGGAGAATTGTTTGATTAAATGATGACATTTTCCTATCTTTACAACGTAAAATAACTATCAATTATATGAAAAATTTCTTGATTCTCACCGCCTTTCTATTAGGTCTCTCAATATCCGAAACAGCCGCGCAAGGCTACAAAAACCCAGTTTTGCCGGGATTTCACGCCGACCCGAGTGTATGCCGTGCGGGCGACGATTTCTATTTGGTTAACAGCACGTTTCAATATTTTCCGGGAGTGCCGGTGTTTCATAGCAAAGATTTGATTCATTGGCAACAAGTGGGCAACTGCCTTACACGCAAGTCGCAGGTGGACTTATCGGGACTTTATGGGCAGAAAAACGCCGCTCTCGGATGGACCAACGCAGGAGTTTACGCCACCACAATCCGCCATCACAACGGACGTTTTTATATGGTAACAACTGTTTTTCCGTCGCGTAGGCATTTTTATGTTTATACCGACGACCCTGCCGGCGAATGGTCTGAGCCTATTGTAATCGACTTTGCCATTGGTAGTTGCGACCCTACGTTGTATTTCGAGGGCGACAAGTGCTATTTTCTTTGGAAGGAGGGCGACATCAAAATTTGCGAAATCGACGTTGCCACCGGCAAACAACTTGGTGAAATTCATCATCTTGGCACAGGCCTTGGCGGACGTTACCCCGAAGGTCCGCACATTTACAAAAAAGACGGTTGGTACTATATGATGTTGGCTGAGGGTGGCACAGAACAAGGACATCACGTAAATATTTTGCGCAGCCGCTCGCTTTTGGTCCTTACGAGAGCAACAAGGCAAACCCGATACTCACACATTTTAGTATGGAGATGCAAAACAGCGATATTCA
>JAGCDD010000391.1 GCA_017651345.1 Bacteroidales bacterium
CGCAGTATTTAGACCAAGCCGATAAATCGTCGAACGAGCGCAACAACGAGCTTATCAACCACTTTAAAAAGACAATTTCGGAGCAGACCGTTATTCTCGACAAATACGGCGCACTTGTGAGCACCATCAACGAAAACAACAAAAAACTTATCGAGGCTTCGCAAGAAAACCAAAAGGCTACAGTAGAAAAACTCGTGAAATTTGCCCAAGAAAAGGTTGACTCTCAAGATTCACTCTTAAAAAAAGCAGCCGCAGACACCACTCAGAAGGTGGAGGCTGTAAAATCGTCGTACCTAAAACAAGCCGAGGAAACCGACAAACTTCTCAAAGCATACCTCGAACTTGCTCAAGGCACCGAGGAACTAAAACAGAATATCGACAAAGTGGACTTTCCGCAGAGGTTTGAGAAACTTTCGGGACTTGTAAACACCCTCTCTACCGAGCAGAAAGGCACAAACGAGCGTATTGAAAAATTAGAAAAATCAGGCACGGACTCCGAGAAAAAACTAATGGAAGCCGTACTCGAAAACCGTAGCAGCATCAAGACAGTGAAGACATTAGCGTGGATAGTTACCATCATCGTAGTTTTGACCACAGGCGCAATGGTATACGCCTGCATCAAAAACGATTTATTTTCACTGTTGTTCTAAACAATTGAGATTCAAGAGTTAGCAGCAAGGAATTTTTCTACATCCAAAGCCGCCATACATCCTGTACCCGCAGCTACCACAGCCTGACGGTATTCAGGGTCGGCACAATCGCCACAAGCAAACACGCCCGGCACATTGGTTTTGGTGCTGTTGTCTTGAGTAATGATGTATCCGCTCTTGTCGGTATTAATATAAGGTGCAAAAATTTCGGTTTGGGGAGCACGTCCAATGGCTACAAAATAGCCTGTAACGTCTAGATTTTTAGAGTGTTGCTCATTATTTTGATCAGTATATTTCAGAGTAACACCCTCCACACCGTTAGAACCGTAAATATCAGTAACCTCGTGTTTATAAAGCACTTGAATATTTTTAGCCTCGGCAAGACGGTTTTGCAAAATTGTGGATGCACGCAGATAATCCTTACGCACAGCGAGGTAAACATTGCGGCATATCTTGCTGAGATATAGTGCGTCGCCCACAGCGGTGTCGCCTCCGCCCACAACAATTACATCTTGATTTTTGTAAAAAAATCCATCGCACACAGCACACGCCGAAACGCCCATTCCGGCGTATTTTTTTTCTGCCTCGATGCCCAAATATTTGGCAGTTGCGCCAGTGGCAATAATTACGGTGCGGGCTGTAATTGATTGTCCGCCATCGGTTTCCACAGTAAACGGACGGGCAGAGAAATCAACCTTTGAAATAGTTTCGTAAATAATCTCCGTACCAAACTTTTCCGCCTGCTGACGCATTTTTTCCATAAGGTCAAAACCCTGAACGCCATCGGGGAAACCGGGATAATTCTCTATCTCATTGGTAGTTGTAAGTTGTCCACCTTGCACAGGTCCGGCAGCGAGAACCGATTTGATGCCCGCTCTTCCGGTGTATATTGCGGCTGTGTAACCTGCAGGCCCTGAGCCAATTATCAAGCAATCTGTTGTCATATAAATTATATTATTAAATTATTTACCTTTGGCAAATATATACAAAAAAACCGTAAAAAAGAATTTTGCAAAAATGCAATAGTGTTTTTTTCATCTTTTATTTTGAAAAGTCTATTTACTTGCTTAAATTTGCAGTAATTCAAATTTGTTACCGGTAATAATTTACATAAAAAATAGTTTATGCTAATTTTCTATCAATCAACCAATTCTGAAATTTACGCAGTAAAATTCAGAAACACACCAAACAAAAACGACAACAAAAAGTTACTATGGCTTTTTGGCGACGCCAAACATTTAGACCAAAACAGGATTTCAGGCACATTCATCGGTCCGCGCAAGGAGATGATCACCCCTTGGAGCACCAACGCCGTAGAAATTACCCAAAATATGGGTATCGAAGGAATCGAACGTATAGAAAAATTCATTTCCTCGGACGAGCCTAATCCGCAATACGACAAAATGTTGCAGCGTGTTTACAACGATCTCGACGAAAACATTTTTACAATATCCAAGCAACCCGACCCCGTGGTTTATATCGACGACCTCAGGGCATACAACCAAAAAGAGGGTCTCGCACTTAGCGAACCCGAAATCAACTACTTGGAAAACCTCGGCAAAAGTCTCGGACGCAAACTCACCGACAGCGAAGTATTTGGTTTTTCGCAAGTTAACAGCGAACACTGCCGTCACAAAATCTTCGGCGGAACATTCGTTATCGACGGAAAAGAAAAAGACAAATCGCTTTTCCAACTCATCAAAGAGACATCAAAACAGAATCCCCGCGGATTGGTTTCGGCATACAAAGACAACGTGGCATTTCTTGAAGGACACAAAGCCGAGCAGTTTGCCCCCGCAAATCCCGAAACTTCATCAGAATTTGAAATAAAAGAGATAGATACAGTGCTTTCGGTAAAAGCCGAAACACACAATTTCCCCACCACAGTAGAGCCCTTCAACGGTGCTGCTACAGGTTCGGGCGGCGAAATCCGCGACCGTATGGCAGGAGGCAAAGGCAGTTTCCCAATTGCAGGAACAGCCGTGTACATGACCTCATACCCTCGCATCAAAGAAGACGGCGAGGTGCAGAAACCCATCGACGAAATCACTGGTCGCGAATGGGAAAAGGCAGTTCCCGAGCGTAAATGGCTCTATCAAACACCGTTAGAAATCCTTATCAAAGCATCAAACGGTGCAAGCGATTTTGGAAACAAATTCGGTCAGCCGCTTATCGTGGGCAGCCTCCTCACTTTTGAACATTTTGAAGGCGACGAAAAATTCGGTTTCGACAAAGTAATAATGCAGGCAGGTGGCGTTGGCTATGCTCGCAAACAAGACAGCCAAAAAGATACTCCCGATTCTGATATGCCTATCGTAGTGCTCGGTGGCGACAACTACCGCATTGGTATGGGCGGAGGCGCTGTATCTTCCGTTGCCACAGGACAATACAAAAACGATATTGAGTTGAACGCC
>JAGCDD010000392.1 GCA_017651345.1 Bacteroidales bacterium
GCTGCATTGTGGGTAGGTTGAGGCTTTTAACCATTTTGAGCGTGCCTTGCTTGTATTTGAGAAACTGGTCGGTTTTGAGGTGCGCTTGGTATGCAGAGTCGGAGTCGTAAATTTCGAGAATACGTATTTGAGTTGGGTTATCGGCACTCTGCATCGGAAACAGGCAGATAACGCCCGGCTCGCGCTCAATGCTCAGACGGTCAACCTCGTTGGCAAATTCAAGATACTCAGTTAGATACTGAGGATAAACCTCGATTTCGGCAATGCGGACAATCATTTTGTCTGAGTTTTGGCTATGCACGTCCACCACGCCCTGAGCCAATAATGTTGATGTTAACATAGTTATAATCAATGTAAATACAAATCTAAGCATAATTTTAAGATTTTTGTTTTTTGCAAAATTAGGAATAATTCATAAATTTGGAGCGTTAACAGCAATAATTAATCACCAACCAACTATGAAAATCCTACTCACAGCAATGGCGGCTATGGCAGAGACGGGCGGACCGTCGGGGAGATGCAGAACGTTGGCAACGGCGTTTAAAAACGCTGAAATGGAGGTGGCCACGTGCCTTGCCGAGGATGTCAACTACAAGCAAATCAGCGGCATAAAAAACTATTTTTTAGAAGTGCCAATGCCTTTGGGACTTCCAAAGGTGATTGCCAAAAGGCTCTTCCCTATTGTGCAAAAACTCGGAATATCTGCACGGAAAGAGGTGAAAAGTTTTGACCAAGTGCTGTATTTTACTGGAAACATTGATTATAAATATCTGAAACACAGCGTTGAAAACATCCGCAAAGCCATTAAGGATTTTAAACCCGACGTGGTTTACAGCGAATTTAACGTTTCAGCCATAATTGCCGCCAAAATCGAAGGCAAAAAACTCTTTGCCACAACAAGTTACCCCACACAATACGATTTTGCCAACAATCCTAAACTATCGCGCGGACTCAACAAATTGCTACAAGAATATGGGTTGCCACAAGTGGAATCGGCGTTGCAACTGATTGATTTTGCGGACAAACTGATATGCCCAAGCATCCCCGAACTCGAACCTATAAAGAGAGATAACATTACATTCTGCGGCACATTCAAGCGAATACAAAACTCAGAAAAACAGCGCGACAAAATACTCGTGTATATGGGCAACGGAACTATTTCGCCAAAAAAGATGTTAAATTCATTGATAAAAAACTTCGGCGGCAGTGAATATGAGGTGTTTATGGCATCTAAATCATTTGAAAAAAGCGACATCGGCAACATCCACATCGCCAAATTTTGGAATTTCGACACCTTGCTCCACGAGGCTGTGCTGTTTATCAACCACGGAGGTCAAAACAGTGTGATAGACGGACTTATACACGGCGTACCGCAAATAATATTGCCCGGCAAAGTGTTTGAACGAAAATACAACGCCCAAAGCATTGCAGATAACAATGCAGGGGCAATCCTCTCTCCAAGCGACCTTGCCACCAACCGCTTTTTAAATGTCAGCATCCACCTCATCAACTCGCACGAAATCAGACACAACGCCGCCACTCTCGGTACAAAACTCCTTGCTGCGGGCGGAACGGATGCAGTTTTGAGGGAACTAACAAATTAGTAATCTACCCAACAATCAATTAATAAACATCAAAACCTATGAAAAAAGAATACATTACAAGCGA
Source organism: Bacteroidales bacterium (assembly GCA_017651345.1). Lineage (GTDB taxonomy): Bacteria > Bacteroidota > Bacteroidia > Bacteroidales > UBA3824 > UBA3824. The sequence continues at coordinate 1,669 of JAGCDD010000392.1, forward strand.
CCTGCATTTGCTTCACGAACGGATTATCAAAAATGCCGAACGCACCGAATACCAACCGTTTAGCCGCACAAAGGCAATACAAATGAGTTGGGATATCGTCAACTCAATAAACCAACAAATTCCCGACAACAACGATGTGATACTGTGGAATTTAGGTGACATATATTTTGGTCCAACGCTCTCGACCAAAGATTTATCACTTTTGCACGATTTTGTAAAAATAATGAAAGGCAAACACCGCAGGCTAAACCTTGTTTTGGGCAATCACGACAGACCATTTATCCAAACAATTATGAATCTCGGTTTTGATTATATCTACGATTATCCTGTGCTGATAAACCAAAAATATATTCTAAGTCACGAACCCGTTTTTTTATCTGACAATCAATTCATTAACATACACGGACACACGCATCAGAAATATGTTGGCAGCGACTATTTTTGCTGGGTTTTAGAAAACAAAGAAATGGTGGTAAAGGCATACAAAGATGCCCGCCGCAAAAGTCCTTTTGATCCCGAAGTTAAAAAGGAAAATTGGCAGCAACTGATAGTTAATCCCACGCAATACAAAAATATATGTTGGGATGCCAATAATTATAAAGTTTTAAATTTGTGGGAGGTAATGGATAAGTAAGTTTGCATTTGTTGTAACGAAGGAATTTATATGAGGAAAACTTTGATTTATTACAAGCCTGAGCACTTTGATATAGCCAAGAAACTACAAGGCAACTATTTAGCACATAAAAAAATAGCAGATATCATTTCAGAAGACAAACAGGATGATATTGAATATGCCATAGCCCAGCAATACGACGAGGCAATATTTATCGAAGACTCTGAAACAGTGATTATACACAAAATAAAATCGGGTTATACAAATAGATGTAATATCTCAGAGGTGTGGTATCAGTAATTATTTTGAACTAAACGGTGGAATATCGTTCCAATGCTCCGACAATTTTGACAACGAAATTTTGTGCGGTGCATACAGCGTTATAGATGAAGAACTTAGCATCACCGATTGGCATAATTTTTAGGCAAGAAACACACATAGATTTATTTGATTTTCAATAATATAGAAAAATAGATTGTCTAAATCTGCAAAAAAAATGCAGATTTAGACAACCTCCAAAAACCTCCGCATCAAAAATGTCAGGAAGTACGGGAAGGTGTAGAATTTGCCGTTGAAGCCGACGTTCTTGTTGCAGAGTTTAATGCCGAATTTGATTTCGGGGTATTTGTCGGGATCGGTGAGTTTGTTGAGACTCTTGGTAGAATTGTCGGAGGCTTTCACCTCTATCGGAATCAGCGATGATGCATCCCTGACGAAAAAATCCATTTCGATGGTTGATTTTTCGTTTTTGTAAAAATAGAGGTCGTAACCCTGTTTCACGAGCATATCGCCCACAATGTTTTCAAAAATTGCACCCTTGTAAGTATTGAAATTGCGATTGGCACGGAGGTCGTACTGCGCCTCCTTGTCGAGCGATGCGGTGAGCAATCCCGTATCTTTGAAATATATTTTATAAATCGACGGATTGTAATTGCCTTTGAGCGGCAACGAAAGGGTTTCGAGACAATAGCACACATTGATTATTCCGGCATCGTGAAGCCAGTCTACCACGCCTATGTAGTCGCGGCTGCGGGCGTTGCGGGCGATTTTGGTTATCTGAAACTTCTTGTTTTCTTTTGCCAAAAATACCGCTATATGGTTGAAGGCGTTGCGCACACGCCCTTTGTCGAGTCCAATGGCATATTTGGTTATATCTTCCTGATAGTCAAGCAAAAGGTTTTGTTGTAGTTTTAGTGTCCCGCTGAAATTCTTGTTGACAACATATTCTCTTACCACCGCAGGCATTCCGCCAGTGATTATGTAATCATAAAAAAGTCCGCCAAACACTTTCATCTCGATATCCGAAAGCGGAGTTAAGTTCTTCATTTTCAAATACAAATCTTCTATTTGACTATCGTGATAGCCGTTTGCCCATAGAAACTCCTCAAAATCCATAGAGTGCATCTCATACTCCTCTTTGTAGCCAACGCTGTTTGATTCTATCTCGCTGTAATTTACGCCCATAAGCGAACCAGAGCATATCACATCGTAACGTCCATCAATTTTGAAGGCTTTGAGCGACGTGGCGCACGCCGAACATTCCTGCATCTCGTCAAAAAAAATAAGAGTTTCTTTTTCGGGAAACTTCAAGTCGGGATTAAGGAGCGAAATCGACTTTATGATATTGTCAACAGTGTAGCCATTGTTGAAAATAGCCCTGTATTCTATCTGAATGGCAAAATTGATTATGACAGCACTTTTGTAGTTGCTTTTTGCAAATGCCGTAATGGATTCAGTCTTTCCTATTTGTCGCGCACCCTTTACAATCAGGGGCATTTTGTCGGGATTTTGTTTCCAGTTTTTGAGCATCAAATCCACTTTTCGTTTTAATAGATTCATAATCAATATATTATAAAGTTATTTACACATTTTTCCTAACGTTTACGGCACAAATTTACACATTTTTCCTAATATTTTCAACCCTCAGACACACATTTTTCCTAACTTTTTTGACCCAATGACACACATTTTTCCAAATTTCTTACAAAAATATGTTCACGGATTCATTATATAATAGCGTGGAAGTGGTGAGAATTACTTTCAAATTATTATCTTTGCCCCATAACAAAACAACAAGATAATACCAATGGAAAATTTATTGGGAAAACGTCAGGCTCTACAACAACGGAGAAAAACTCTTGGTATGTGAAATTTTCGGAAAGAGAGTAGCAAATAAACTTTAACAAAAACAGGGATACATTTATGGAAATTGCTTACAGAAGATTATCGGATAAAGAGTTGGATACCTTTATCTCAATGAGAATCAACCAACTTCGCGAAGAGGGTGCAAAAGAGGACATCGACCTGAAACCTGCGCTGAAAGACTACTATCTGCGTCATATTGCTGACGGAACATTTTTTTCTTGGATTGCTCTGGATAATGATAAAATAATCGGAACAAGCGGAATATCAATTGTGGAAAAGCCTCCGTATTTTGGTTGTCCGAGCGGAAAGATAGCACTCCTTTCAAGTATGTTTACCGACAAATCGTACAGGCGACAAGGCATCGCAAAAAAACTGTTGTCGTTAGTAGTTGACGACGCAAGGAAACAGGGTTGCGGCACTGTTCAGATAACGGCTTCGGATATGGGTGTGTTGCTGTACACCAATTTCGGTTTCGTAAAAAATCACAACTTTATGCAGTATAAATTGTAGTGCAGAAAAGCGTCGGTAAAAACTCTGTGTCTTGCCTTCATCATTATCGTTGTAATGCTTGTATAGATGACTCTTCGAAATAATCTTTTAATGCCTTCCTATACGCCTTTATGCTTTTAGCCGGAACATATATAGGGATAGTTCTTTTGACATACTCTAATGCATCTATCGCCAACTCTGGAGGCGTGCTTCCTTCAAAAGTTATTGAGGTGAGATTTGAACAATCGTTAAAAGCCTTATATCCAATAAACGTTACAGAGTTAGGAATTGTGATTGAGGTGAGACTAGTGCATTTCTCGAAAGCCCACCCTTCAATACTCGTAACGGAGTTAGGAATTGTGATTGAGGCGAGACTAGTGCAACCATTAAAAGCACCTGCTCCAATACTTGTCACGGAGTTTGGGATTGTGACAGAGATGAGACCTATGCAATCGCTAAAAGCACCATATCCAGTACTTGTCATGGAGTTTGGGATTGTGATTGAGGTGAGACCTATACAACCACGAAAAGCACCATTTCCAATACTTGTCACAGAGTTAGGAATTGTAACTGATGTGAGACCTATGCAACCACGAAAAGCACCAAATCCAATACTCGTAACAGAATTAGGGATTGTGATTGAGGTGAGTCCTACGCAACCGCTAAAAGCATCACGCCCAATACTTGTAACACCATCTTCAATTACAAGTTTCTTGATTTTATCTTTTTGAGGATACCAAGGAGCAGAACAGGTGTCTTTAGGGTCTATTAATAAAATTATATCACCAGAATCAGGCACATCTGTATAGTTTGGCATATCTCCCGTTCCTGATATGGTCAAAACACTATCCTCCGACAGAGTCCATTCTATCTGTGCATTAGTAGCAGAGAATGAAAACAGGGCGAAAATTATAAGAATATACTTTTTCATAATTGCTTAGTTTTGGAGTGTTTAGTTTTATGTCATATCATTATGTTGGATGCGAAAATACACAAATCATCTGATAACGCAAAATAACACTCCAAAAATTCTCCCCCACCCTCTTGTGTATCCAAATATTTAACCTCATATTTGCAAAAAAAAACTATTAATATGGCAAAAAAATCATCTACACCTCAGTCCAGTCCAAAATACAAGCTGGAATTTATGTTTGAATGGGGCAATGCCGTTTGCGTTTGGAGCGCAAATGAGGATGCCAAAGCAAAATTCAAAAGCGATCCTATCGGAACTTGGGATCTGCCTATCTCTCAACCGTTAAAAGACTCGCTCGACGAACTTACCGACGCTTACCAGACGGCTTTCGACTATGAGAATGCCAACGGAAAACTGCTGTGGAACAAATCGCAAATCACCGAGTTCAAGGCCAAGGCCAAAAAGGCTTACAACCTTCTTTGCGAAGAGTTAGGGCCGGAGTATGGCGTCGACCTGAATTTAAAGGGCTTTGAACAGTCAGCCGACAAAAGCAAAACCAAGTCAAAAATCAAAATCTATCAGCAAGATGGCGAATTAAAGGTATCGGGAAACATCAACCTCGGCTATATCGGCAACTTTACAAGCGCAAAGATTGAAATCACCGACACTTTGGAGGACATAAGGGATTGGGACATCGTGGACGACCATTTCGACGGGGACTGCACCGACGATGAGATTATCGAGTTCCTCAACCGATATTTCAACAAACTTGTCCGCAAGATAGAAAAAAACATCGCCAACATCAACGGCACATTCCTGCTCTACGCCTTCACCGATATGAACGACGCCGAAATCAACTTTATGATTATCGACGAACTGTTCATAGAGGAGAACCTGCGCTATGGCAACGAGGAGGACATCGCCGAAATTTACAATCCTGTACGTGACGGACTCAACACTCTTGCCCCCTACCTTGAAGCGCCCAACGACGGCACTGTGCCCAAGGGTCACGTGGAGAGCCTTCTCCGATCGTTCTTCCCTATGTTTAATTTCGACCGTTTTATTGCCGGCGTCATTCCCGAGTATCTCACACTCGACGACGGCGAAATATCGTTTCAATGCTCCGACAATTTTGACAACGAAATTTTGTGCGGCGCATACGGCGTTATAGATGAAGAACTTAGCATCACCGATTGGCACAATTTTTAGGCAAGATACACACAAATATTCATTTGATTTTCAACAATATACAAAAATAGGTTGTCTAAATCTGCAAAAAAAATGCAGATTTAGACAACTAATATTTGGATAAATATTATCTTTGAATCATTAGAAAAACTAGTGATTTATGAATAAAATAGAATTGCACAACCTCATCGCACAACAGCAACCTAATATATGTCAAGTAGTTGCATACAAAGATAATAAAAAAGTATATTCTGATACTTGGAACAATTACAAAGAAGACGATTGTGTTCACATAATGTCAGCCACCAAAAGCATTATGGCATTACTCATAGGCATAGCCATCGACAAAGGAGAAATCAACAGTGTTGATGATAAAGTATTAGATTATTTCCCTGACTATAAAGTAAAACGCGGAGAAAAAACAATATATGATGTTACCATCAAACATTTATTAACCATGCGAGCCCCATATAAATGCAAAGGCGATCCGTGGTCAAAAGTTTGTTCAAGCGATAATTGGACCTACTCTTCGCTTGACTTTTTGGGAGGGAGAAAAGGTTTAACCGACGAGTTTAATTACCAAACAGTATGTCTTCATATACTCTCCGGAATACTCTATAAAGCCACAAATACCAAAACAGTAGATTATGCTAATGAATATTTATTTGCACCGTTAGGCATAAAGCAACACAAAAACTATTATGCAAAAACCGCCGAAGAACACAAAGCCTTTACCATTGAAAAAACGCCAAAAGAAAATGTATGGTTCTGCGACCCTGATGGTTTAGGCACTCCCGGATATGGATTATGTATGTCGGCAGAAGATATGGCAAAAATTGGACTTCTATGTTTAAACAACGGGCATTATAACGGCAAGCAAATAATATCTTCACAATGGATAAAAGAAATGACCACATTCCGTAAAGTAGAAAGCAAATACTTTCGAGGCATGGACTATGGTTATTTATGGTGGGGAATTGACAAGACAAAGAACATTTATTCTGCAATAGGCAATAGTGGCAATGTTATCTACATCAACCCTCAAAATAACATTGTAATATCCGTAGCATCCTATTTCAAACCAACAATATTTGATAGAGTTGATTTTATACAAGAATATATTGAGCCGTTTGTGAGGGAATAACTAAATTGTAGTTTCTATGCCCATAGGCAAAGGAAGTGGATTAAACTGTTGAAGATGGAGGGGTAATTTGTAAATCGCTTTCAAATATTTATCTTTGTGACGTCAGAAACAACATAAGCAACAGATATGAACAGGGAATGGTCGGAACAAAATAAGAGGATTCAGTCGTTAATCAAAAAGGCAGACACTTTAGAACAAGGCAAAACAGTCCTTTTCGATTTGCGCAATGATCTAATGAACACGCTTCTTTCATTTAGAGAAAACCTAAAAAGAGAAGATTTTGATTCTATGCCTTTTATGAATGCAGACGGGTATCACTGCAAAAATATTGCATATTCTATTTGGCATATTTTCCGAATTGAGGATATCGTTGCTCACACTCTCATCAACGGTGATGAAGAAGTGTTCTTTTCAGGAAACTATCAAAACCGTATAAACTCTCCGATAATCACAACAGGGAATGAACTCATTAAAGAACAAATCTCAAATTTTACAAAGCATTTAAATTTAGATGAACTATATTCTTATAGTGCTGATGTAAAGAATAGTACAGAAGATATAATACGCAATTTGACATATAATAATCTCAAGAACAATGTAACAGAATACCGCAAAGAAAAACTTAAATCTTTGGGAGTTGTCAGTTCAGATGAAAATGCCGTTTGGTTAATTGATTATTGGTGCAATAAAGATGTACGCGGTCTTATTCAGATGCCATTTTCAAGACACTGGATTATGCACATTGAAGCGTGTTTAAGGATAAAAAATAAATTGTCTCCAAATTATTATCTTTGCTCCATAACAAAACCTCAAAATAATAAACCAATGGACAATTTCATAAACGCATTATTAAGCAACAAAACCGACAGAATACCAGACGAATACGATTGGTTTGCCCCGCTCTTAGGCGATTGGGACTGCGACTACTACGATGAACCTACCCAAGGCCAAAAACGCCACGTGAAGGGAGAATGGCTGTTCCGAAGAATTTTGGAAGGGACAGGCATACAAGACATCTTCATTTTTCCGTCAAGAGCCACCAAAGAAACCAACCCACAGCCCGACGGCGAATATGGTTCGTCGTTAAGAATGTTCAATAAGGCAGAAGGTTGCTACGATGTGGTATACACCTGCGACCACGCTATGAAAAGGCTGACTTTCACCAAGCAAGGCGACAAACTCGTTGGTAAGGTTCATTCCGAAAAAGATGCCTATTGGATATTCTCCGACATCACCGGCAACACCTTCCATTGGAAAAACGTCAGGCTCTACAACAACGGAGAAAAACTCTTGGTATGTGAAATTTTCGGAAAGAGAGTAGCATATTAACTTTTACAAAAACAGGAATACATTTATGGAAATTGCTTACAGAAGATTATCGAACAAAGATTTGGATACATTTATCTCAATGAGAATCAACCAACTTCGTGAAGAGGGTGCAAAAGAGGATATTGACCTAAGACCTGCACTGAAAGACTACTACCAGCGTCATATTGCTGACGGAACATTTTTTTCTTGGATTGCCATAGATAATGATAAAATAATCGGAACAAGCGGAATATCAATTGTGGAAAAGCCGCCGTATTTTGGATGTCCGAGCGGAAAGATAGCACTCCTATCAAGTATGTTTACCGACAAAATGTACCGTCGGCAAGGCATCGCAAAAAAACTGTTGTCGTTAGTGGTTGAAGACGCAAGGGAACAGGGTTGCGGCACTGTTCAGATAACGGCATCGGATATGGGAGTGTTGCTGTACAACGATTTCGGTTTTGTAAAAAATCATAACTTCATGCAGTATAAATTGTAGTGCTAAATAGTGTTAGTAAATAATTCGGGCAAATTGCTTTCATTTATTATCTTTGTGACGTCAGAAACAACACGGCAACCATCACAGCAGCGCAACGGATAGTTGTGAATTGATTTCAAATTATTATCTTGGTTTGGAAATAACTATTCTTAATACAACCTTTCGTTTATCATTCTGTTTATCAACAAGCGGAAGTGGTCTTTGAAGCCTTCATTTTGATAATATTCTTTATAGAGGCTCATATCGGCACTTTTTTGACGGCGGATGGCGCGGTCGATTATCTCGTTCATCGCTATCGTTACAGCCTCTGAATCGGGATTGCCTACTATTTGGCTCTTGTAAGCGGCATCGTTCATCACTGCGTTGGCAAGGATTATTAGTGTGGCTTTCTGGTCGTCTGGTGTGGTATTCCATCCTTGAAACCAACGCTCGTTGAAATCTTTGATTATCTGATCTAATGTGTCGATTTCAGGATCCAAACCGTGTACGCCTGCCATTTTGGGGTCGTCGGGGTTGATAACGGTAGCGGCAGGGTCTAAAATCACTTTCTCTTGCAATGCAGTGCGGCGGAGTCCGTAGGTATTGAGATCCACGTTTTCCAACAAGTCGTGCAAATCCGAATCACTTATGCCCGGTACTATCAAGTATGGTATCAAAAGACGCAGAAACCAAAAGAGTTTTTCCCATTCCACATTCTCGTAGTTGATAATCGATGCCATCCGCGAATAGATTTTTACAAACTGTTTGCACTTGATTTTGAAATCAGCCTTGCCGTTTTCCTGCCAAGATATTTCATGGTTGAAACGGTGCGCAACGCGGTCGGTAACTATCTGCATTTCTGCGGCTTTCCCGTAGATGAAATTAACGATAAATTCCTCGATGTCGTCTTCGTCAAAAACGTCCATCGACAGCAATGTGGTGCGTAAGGTGTGCAAAACGTTCACATCGGTGGCGTGGTCGAGCAAGGTGGCGGTGTAAAACGGGTCGAAATACTTTTTCATATCCTCTTTGGAGTTGAAAAAGTCGAGTACAAAAATATCTTCGGAAGATTTATCGAGGTCGTTTGCCGAACGGTTGAGCCGCGAGAGTGCCTGAACCGCCAAAACGTCCTGCAATTTCTTGTCGATATACATTGCACAGAGTTTGGGCTGGTCGAATCCTGTGAGATATTTGTTGGCAACTACAAGGATGCGGTTTTCGTCCTTATTGAACTCCGACGGCGTATCCTTGTCGGGAAAACCGTTGAGACGTGCCTCGCTCAATGTCTCGCCTTCAAAATCTTGTTCGCCCGAAAATGCTATCAAAATTCCGTATGGCAGTTTCCATTCGTCTTTTATCTTACACAATGCCTTGTAATACTTGATGGCACATTCGATGCTCTGCGTAAGAACCATTGCCTTGCCCTTGCTTTTGAGACGGTGGGCGCGGAAAACATTGTTGTCGAAATGTTTGAGCATCACCTCGGCTTTGGCACGGATGGTGCGCGGGTCGCGCTCTACGGCGGTTTTGAGAAGTTTTTGCGCCTTGTCTTTGTCGTATTCGGGATTGGCTTCGATGGCTTTTATGAGTTCGTAATAACTCTTGTAGGTGGTATAATTGGTGAGTACGTCAAGTATAAAACCTTCTTCTATTGCCTGTTTCATCGAGTAGAGGTGAAACGGGTGAAATTTGCCATCGAAATCCTTAGTGCCAAATTTTTCGAGAGTTTCGGGCTTGGGCGTGGCAGTAAATGCAAAGTAAGAACAATTGGATGACATCTTGCGGTCTTTTGCCAATTGCAAAAGAAAATTATCGGTGTCGCTACCTTGCTGGTCGGCGTCGGCGGGGTCGATGCGCTGAGTGACGGTGTTCATCTCATCGGCGGCTATGCCCGACTGCGAGGAGTGTGCCTCGTCGATGATGATGGCAAAATTATGGTCGTTGACATTGCCGATGGTGTCGCTGATGTATGGAAACTTTTGTATCGTGGTGATAATTATGCGTTTGCCGTTTTCGATGGCATTTTTCAATTCGGAAGAACTGTCGGCGTGCTGAATGATTTTTTCGGACGTGCCGAATGCCTTGATATTGTCGGAAATCTGTTTGTCGAGTATGCGGCGGTCGGTAACCACTATCACCGAATCGTAGAGCGGACGGTCAACGGCTTTGGCTCTCAGGGCATCCATAGTGTCGGGACATTCTTTTATCAACTTGAATGCCAACCAAGTGATGGAATTTGACTTGCCCGAACCGGCTGAATGTTGTATCAGATATGTCTTGCCAACGCCCACGGTGCGCACGTCGGCTGTGAGACGCTCCACAACGTCCAACTGGTGGTAGCGCGGAAAAATGAGTCGTTTTGCGTTTTTGAGGATGTGAGGCACTCGTTTGCCGCTTTTTGCCTCGCCGTAGTCAAAGAGCACGTAGTTTTGTATGATGTCGGAGATGGTGGACTTGGTGAAGATTTTTTCCCACATATAACTTGTCTTGTAGCCGTCGGGGTTGACGGGGTTGCCTGCGCCTTGACCGTTTTCTTGACCTCGGTTGAAGGGCATAAAATACGTTTCCTTGCCCATAAGCCGTGTGGTGAAAAATACCTCTTCTTCGTCGAATGTAAAATGCGCAAGACACCGCCCGTAGTTCAAAAGCGGTTCTTTTGGGCTGCGTTCGGGGCTGCAATATTGTTCCTTACCGTTTTTGAATGCGGTCTGACCTTTGGACTGGCGTTTGAGTTCGATGGTAAAGAGAGGAAGACCATTAACGAAAATCACCATATCTATCTCCCAACCGGCGTTGGTGAGCGAAAAGGTCTGCTGTCGCGTTACGGAAAAGATATTGTGGGCGTAATTTTGATGCGAAATTTGGCTGTCGTTTTTGGATGGGCGTGGGTAAAACAGCGTGAGGTGTATGTTGTCGATGTCGATGCCTTTGCGCAATACTTCTATTATGCCTAATGTGGTAATCTGTTTGGCAATGCGGGTTGGGACGGCTGTAATGAGGTCGCCGCCTTTGAATCTTGCCAATTCGTCTTTTTGCGACGAGTTCAAGAAGTCCCACAGGCAGCGGGTATTAATGGCTGTCTTCTTGTCCATATCCGACGGCTGCCCCTTGACGAACTTGTTGTCGTCCACAAGGGCTTTTTCTATCAGGTCTTCAAGAGCCTGTTCGTTTATGCTGGTGGTGTTCATAGTGTTTTATTTTTGAAACAATCTTCTTTCCATTTGGAAGGATTGTTTTTGATGTATTCTGTTATATTGATATACATTGCCTCATTTTTAACAATGTTGTCAAAATAATCACGTTGCCAAAGTCGCTTGTCAAAACGTTGCCAACAATGTTCTTTGACTCCCCTGATATATTCATTTGTGGTCATAGTCTTAAACCATCTGACCACATCGCCTATAAGGTTTTCGCCGCTTTTCGTAATATGCAACAGACAATGAAAATGATTAGGCATTACAACATAATCCAAGCATCTGATGTTTTCATATTTGTTTGGTATTTCGTTGTACCATCTTTCAATCATCAGTCCTGCATCGTTCAAAAACATCTTTTTATCTTCAATGTATCCAAACAAATGCTCGCGGTTTTGACAGCACATCGTCAAAAAATATAATCCTCTCTGTCCGTAATCGTAATTTTTTAAACGATGGCTCTGTCGGTTTGGTAATTTGTCTTCCATATTTTTATCATTTTCCGGAGACAAAAATAACAAAATAATCAATTATCACATAATTTTTTTACAAATCGGTCGGACACGTTTTTTTTATAAATCGGGCGGACGCGGTTTGGGGAAACGGACGGACACGTTTTTTTTATAAAGAGGGCGGACGCGGTTTTGGGAAACGGAC
>JAGCDD010000393.1 GCA_017651345.1 Bacteroidales bacterium
AAAACATTAATATTATGGCAAAAAAGATTGAAGATTATATAATTACAATTCCAGATTTTCCCAAGCCGGGGATTATGTTCCGCGACGTTACGGGTGTGTTGGACAGCGGCGAGGGCTTGCAACTCTCTATTGACGAACTTTATAAATTGCTCGTGGGAGTTGACTTTGATGTGATTGCGGGTGCGGAGGCGCGTGGTTTCATATTTGGTATGCCGCTCGCTTACAAGGCTTGCAAACCCTTTGTGCCGGTGCGCAAAAAGGGCAAACTCCCCCGCGAAACTTATTCGCAGACCTACGACCTCGAATACGGCACGGCTACCATCGAAATCCACAAAGATTCCATTAAGCCCGGTCAAAAAGTGGTGCTTGTTGACGACCTGATTGCCACTGGCGGCACGATAGAGGCGGCTGCCAAACTCATCGAAAAATGCGGCGGCATTGTGGTGAAAATCCTTTTCCTCGTGGAACTTGAAGGGCTCGAAGGCCGCAAAAAACTCGCTAAATACGATGTGGCGTCGGTGGTGAAGTATCCGGGAAAGTGAAAATAATTGACGACATAAAAAAACGAAAAATTCTTGCCGCTCCATTGGATTGGGGGCTGGGACACGCGGCACGTTCTGTACCGTTGATTAAGGAATTGTGTACTAAAAATGACGTGCTAATAGTCTGTGGACCAAGTGCGTATGGATTTTTGCAGAAGGAATTGCCCGATTTGGAGATAATCAAAATTGACGATTGGCGAATCCGTTACCCTAAGCACAAAATCAATTTTTTCACGATTTTAGGCTGGATTCCCGTGATGCTGCGCAATTCGATACACGAACACCGTTTTGTGAAAAAAATTATCCGCAGTCGTGGCATTGATTGCGTAGTTTCAGACAATCGTTATGGGCTGTTGTACAAGGGGTTGGAATGTCATATAATCACTCATCAGGTGTATCCCAAAATGCCGCGTGGCTTCGGATTTTTGGAGAATTTGGGCGGATGGATATTCAAGCGTTATTTGTCGCGGTTCAATAAAGTATTGATACCCGATTTTGAGCGCGGCGACAACCTTTCCGGCAGCCTCGCTGCCGACCGCGACCTCCCGCCCGAAAAATTTGTCAGGATAGGGATTTTGTCGAGGTTTAGTCAATTGAAAATTGAAAATTTAAAATTTAAAGACGCAAATTGTAGGCTTTCAACTTTCAACTTTCAATTTTCAATTCTCGTCCTGATGTCTGGGCAGGAAAACCAGCGGACGGTGTTGGAAAACAAGATAATTGCCGCGCTCGACGGTTTGGCGTTGAATGTGCTCTTTGTGCGCGGGGTGGGGGAGTCGCGTCCAACCATTAACAATACAAAAAATATTACATTCCGCAACTTGCTGAGCGGCAACGAATTGCGCGACGCATTGATGGCTGCCGAACTTATTATTTGCCGCGCCGGATATAGCACGCTCTGTGACGTTGTTGCACTAAAAAAACGCGCCGTCATCATCCCAACGCCCGGGCAGACCGAGCAGGAATATTTGGCGGAGCGTCTTGATTGCAGATTTGGATTCCGCAGTTTGAGTCAGGATTACGACCTTTTTACGGTAAGATTGAGGGAGATGCTACTCTGATTTTTTGGACAGCGCATCTTCGGCAGCCTGTACGCCGAGGGCAACCATTGCATCGCAATTTTCCTTGCCGAAACTCAGCATATCGTAGCCCGTGAGGTCGGGGTGTATGTAAAAATCAGCCGCCTTGGTGTTGATGTCGTATTTGATGTTTTCGGGGTGCGCGGTGAAATAATACAGCGCGAAATTGATGACGTCCTCGCCGTACAATTGCATTGCCAAATCGGGATTTGCAATCAGCGTCGCCACCTCGTCGGAGAGGGCGTCGGCGAGCATACTGCCGGCAGATTGAAGGTCGATGACCACGGTGTATTCCGCGCCCATATCTTTGGCGACGTCCACGGGCAAATTGTTGAGAAAACCGCCGTCCACAAGCCTCATATCGTCCATTTCAACGGTTTTGTACAAGACGGGGATTGCCATCGACGCCATCACCGATTCGAGCAAATTGCCCTCAGAAAGCACAATTTCGGTCTGCGTCTTGGCGTCGGCAGCCACGCAGCGGAACGGGATTTTCAGGTCGGCAAAAGTCTTGACGCCCTTGTCCTCAAACGCCTTGCTGAGAATCGCCCTGATGCGGTCGGAATCGGTGCCGTCTTCCTTGGTGAGGCTCGCCATAAATACCTCCAATTCTTCGGCTGTGTAGCCCGCCGCATACAACGCGCCCACAGATGCGCCAATGCTTGTGCCGGCTATGTAGTCGAATTTAACGTTGTTGGCTTCCATTACCTTCAATACGCCTATCTCTGCCGCGCCTTTTGCACCGCCGCCACCGAGAACGAGTCCGATTTTCTTGTCGGCGGGGATTACACTTTGCGTTTTTTCGGTGTTTTCGGCAGGATTGTCTTCGGTGGGTTCTTCCTGATTGTTAGAGTTTTGCTCCTGATTTTCGGTGGAGTTGCCTTTGTTGTCGGGAGTTACGGCAGAATTGCCATTTGGGTCGTCGGGGACTACAACATTATCGTCGTCATCCTTGCTGCACGCCGCCACAAGCAGCAGCGACATCATCAAAAAGATTTTTAAATATTTTTTCATAGTGTATGAATTTTTATGTTTTAGAGTCTGCAAAGGAAACAATTTTATTGGTCATTGGCAAATTTTTTTGCAGTGTTGATGCAAAAATTTGTTTGGGCGGCTAAGATTTTGTAACTTTGTCCCCCGATTAGAAAACTAATAGAAAAACAATGATAAAAATAGCCATATTTGCGTCGGGCGGCGGCACCAACTGCGAGAGCCTGATGCG
>JAGCDD010000394.1 GCA_017651345.1 Bacteroidales bacterium
GTGGCAAATATCCTATGCTCAGCAAAAATTGAAAAATCCTGCAATAATTTTAACAGGAGGTGATACAATTTTCTTGGCTGAGAAATTAAAAAACACGATATTTGCAGAGCCAAATTTAGTGGCAATTGGATTAAACAGAATATTGGAATATAATGTTAAACAGAATTAAATTTATAGTAATAGTTTTACTTTTGGCGGTATCCTTACCGTCTTATTCTCAAAAAGTTACACTTTCGCCATATTCGCGTTACGGCATTGGCGACATTTATCCGTCAGCCTTAGGAAACAATATTGCAATGGGCGGCACGGGCATAGGACACTCTTCTGAAGTGTATCTCAACTTTCTAAATCCCGCAGCTAATGCCGATTTGCCGTTGCAACGCTTTATTTTTGATGTGGGTATGGACACCAAGTATACCACTGTTTCATCGTCTACAGCATCGCAAAAAAACAATAATACCACATTCAAATATCTTGCAGGCGGTTTTTCTGCAAAACCATGGTGGAGTTTCGCATTTGCTTTAAGACCTTATAGCGCAGTGGGATATTCTATGAAAGACACCTCCATTATTCAAACTTCTTCTGATTCTTATTATGGTTTTACGCAAGAATACGAAGGTACGGGAGGTCTCAACAAGGTTTCGATCAGCACATCGTTCGATTTTTTTAAGATGTTTTCGGTGGGTGCTACAGGTTCGTACATTTGGGGAAGTCTCGATCGTAATCAAGAGATATCCACCATGCAATCAGATTCTTACATATCTTACACCACCTACAACAACCGATACATCGTTACTGGATTTCAATACGAGTTTGGTGTTTTGGCACAAAAATCTCTCCGCTCGCGCAAAGACACCACCAAAACAGCCGTAAAATTTAGCGTTGGCGCCACATTTGGAAATGATACCAAGCTAAATACTCGCAACGAGCTGTTGTTAACAAACGTTAATAACCTAACTTCACTTGCCGACACAATTTGCAACGATACATTAGCAAAGGGAAAGATAACAATTCCGCAAAAAATCGGAATCGGTGCAGCAGTAGAACTATACGACCGCTTTACCATTGCCGCCGACTATACCATTCAAGATTGGAAAAACTTTGACATAGAAGGCGAGAACCACACCCCACTCCGCAAGAGCACATATTTTGGCGGAGGTATTGAATATGTTACCGACCGTTATTCGTCGCGATTTTTTAAAACTATAATGTATCGCGCCGGATTTCACACCGAAGATACGTATCTTGAACTCAACGGCACTGCCATCAAAAATCAAGGCATAACATTCGGACTCGGTCTGCCACTTCGCTCCATACTGCTCAATTTGTCGTTAGACATGGGCAAAAGGGGAACTACAGCAAACAATTTATACCAAGAAAAATACTTTCTAATGCATTTCAACGTTACTATACATGACGTTTGGTTTGTGAAAAGGAAGTTCCAATAGAGAAGAATTAATTTTTAAATTTTAAAATTTTAGTATTATGATTAAGATGAAATCGGAAAAATTAGCATTAGCATTTTCGGCAGTGCTTCTATCAGGAAGCATGGCCATGGCTCAGACTCCGGAAGATGTAATTAAAGCAAAGTTTCCCGAAACAGCCGGTGAACTTGCTATTACTCCCGGCAAAACTACTTACAACAAAGCTCTTAAAACTCGTTACCGCGAACTTTATGCTCAATTGCACGAGGGTCTCGATGAAGTAGAAAAATTCAAACTCGGTGGAGCAGATGCCGAAATTCTTTCTGTGTTCGACCTTAAAACTCTTAAAGATATGCAAAAGGCCGGCACTATCGACGAACTCGAAGGCCAACTCCGCTCAGAGCAACACAAGATTTCGGATCTTATGCGCGAAAACGAAAAATATGGTGCCGACAGTGCATTTTGCGTTCGCCAGCTCTCGATGTTTAGCGAGTTTATGAAACAGAAAAACCTCAAAGACGCATACACTCCTTGGACAGTGCTTATTAAAGACTATCCTATGTGTAGCCAAAACCTTTATTCTCACGGTGTTAATATTGTAAAAGCTAAATTACAGCAATGCAAAACCGGTTCGGAACAGCAACCTTGGATTGACACCCTTATGATGGTTTACGACAACCGTATCAAGTTTTTTGCTAAAACAAGTAAACTCTATGGCGAGGCTTATATCCTTGGCCGCAAGGGTGTAGATATGGCTAAGTACCGTCCTGCTATGATCGACGCTTATTACGAAACTCTCAACAAATCTGTTGACCTTGGTAAAGAAGCTACCGAAGTGGCTGTGTTCCAAACAGCTATGAAATCTGTAGTGGATATGTACAATGCTGAAAAAATCGATGCTTCGGTGGTTGTTGACCGTTACCTCATTATCACCGACCTTTTGCAGAAAAAACGCGCTGGTATTGCAGAACGCATTGCTGGTGGTAAAGAAAAAGACCCCGCTGCTGTTCAAAAAGAACTCGACGACTGCAACCTCGTTATCACTGGTGTTGACGGATTATTCTCTAATAGCACTGCTGCTCAGTGCGAAACCCTCAACAAGGCTTTTGAACCCCGTTTCAAACAAAACCCCGACGATATCGACCTTTTGCGCAAGATTGTTAACATCCTCGACAAAAAGGGTTGCACCGACCTCAAACTCTACGAAGATGCTACCATCAAACTTACCGCAAAAGAGCCTTCGGAACTTGCTTGCCGCAGCCTTGGACGTATGCTCGACAAAAAAGGACGCTACGACGAAGCTATCGACAACTACAAAAAAGCTATCGAATTTGCAACTGCCGACTCTATGAAAGCCAACTACAATTATTCTATTGCAGTTGACCTTTTTAAACAAAAACAGTTTGGCGCAGCCCGCACATATTGCAACAAGGCTATCGATCTTAATGGTCAGTATGGTCAGCCTTATATCCTTATTGCCACTATGTACGCTCAAAATCCTGTAGGCGAAGATGGTTTTGAAAAATCTAAAACCTATTGGCTTGTTCTCGACAAACTCAACCGCGCTAAAGCTGTTGACCCAAGCGTTACCAGCGATGTTAACAAGTTGATTGCCACTTACAAAGGACACTGCCCCAACAAAGAGGATGCTTTTATGCACTCTATCACTGCAGGTTCGTCGGTTACAATCGGCGGATGGATTGGTGAAACCACCACCGCAAGATTCTAATTTTGATTAATTTGTAAATTATTCATATTTTTGTAGAGACGTGCCAAGGTACGTCTCTACATTTTTTAATATCGAATTATGAAATACAGACTATTATTGCTACCAGCTTTTTTGACGTTGGCATCCTGCTCGTCGAAAATGGAGCAGCTAAACAATTATAACATTGACGCAACTTTTCCGCAGCAGACGGTTGATAATTTAGACCTCAAGTATTATTCGTCGCACAAGATGAAAACCATCGTTACCGCACCTCAGGCCGATGATTACGATCATGGAGATTTGGCTGCGTATCTTGAGTTTCCAAAGGGTGTGGATGTGATATTTTTTGATGAAGAATTAAAACAGAAATCGCGCCTTACTGCCGATTATGCCATCTATTACAAAAAGAAAAAACTATACGAAGCACGCCGCAATGTGGTGATTACCAACGACGACGGCACAACACTCAAAACCGAACAGATTTTCTGCGACGAAAACAAGCAAAAGATTTTTTCGGTAAAGCGTGTGTCGGTGGCTCAGCCCGGTGATGGATTTGTTATCGATGGTAAAAGCGGTTTTGAAAGCGACCTAACATTCAAGAATTACAAATTTCTTGACGTCAACGGCGTGGTGCAGCTCAAAAACGAATATCAAGAACTTAATATGTCGTCGTCGGTTGTATCCGATTCTACAAATACACAACAGCCATGAAACCCAAGATGAAAAAAAGCCCTATGGAGGTGCTATGGATTTGCATGGCTGTTATGTGCCTGATTATTGCAATAATACGAACTATCTCCATTAGTTTCAACGAAGGAATAGTTATGTATACAGGCTCGGCGTTGTGTGTGTTGATGTTTTTGTGGCGGCGCTCATTGCGCAAACGCGACGAAAATCAGTTGTAGCTATTTACTATCTTTCTCTTGCTGTGGAGCCTGTGGCGGAGGCGGGGGAGTAGGAGGTAGCGAATGCTCTTTTCTGGCAGACGCGGGTGTTTTTTGACGCATTTCGAGAGTTTTGTTTACAAAGGTTTCAACTATATCGTTGATGGCCTTTTTAGATTTGCAAAGGTTACCCGAAATTACAAGTTCTTCGCCGTTGTCTAAACGTAATTTTACATCGCTTCGGTGCAAACGCACCCATTCTACAATAGAGCTAAAAAGCATAGTGAGCGGTTCGGTGGCTGCTCCTACTAGTCCCACAAGTGCCGAACCAAGTCCGGGTCCCATTTGACCCTTTTTGATTTTTTCTTGTGCAAGACCTACGTTTTTTACAGTTTTGATATTTTTGCTTTCTACAAACTGTTTCATTTTCAGCAAGTCTTCGTTGCCGAATTTTTGTTTGTCCTTATATTCTACCTTAAATTTCATAATAGTAACTATTGAAAATTGAGTATTGAATTTTTGGCACAATATACGGACTATTTTTTATTTTGTCAATAATTTTTGTAAAAAAGTTTTGAAAAATATATCCAATGCAATTATCCTATACGGCTAATGGTTTTTAATCGCTCGTAATCAATGATTTCGATTTTTTTGCCACTTGCCGAAATAATGTGGTCGGCGGCAAAATTGCGCAGTGTGTGTATAATCTGCTCTTTGCTACAGCCGGCAAAATCGGCGAGTTCTTGTCGCGAAAACGAGAGTGCAAACGTGCGAGATTCGTAAATCTTGTCGCTCAAATATAGCAGCACATCGGCTATGCGACCATTACTCTGCTTGCGTGCTATGCTGATAAAATTGTTGATCGCACCTCTAAACATCTGTGTGGATAGGCTCATAATCTCAAACATAAAGTTTCGATTGTTGAGCATCAGCAGCTTAAAGCGCGAAAGATTGAGGGCGCATCCCGTACATTCCGACACTGCCGTAACGGTAAAATAGTTGATATCTTCGTTTAAGATATTGGCTAAGCCAACAAAAGTTTGAGCCTTGTCGATGGTAACAATAAACTCGCGGCCGTTGTCTTCGAGCGAAAACTTAACTATACCGTTGAGCAGATAGATAAGCTCAGTGGTTTTTATGCCTTGCTTTAATATAGTCTCGCCTTTGCGGTAGTGGCGCAGTTTTGCTTGACTTACAAGCGAGTTCATGTCTTCGGGAGATAGTCCCCTGCACATCAATTCTTTAAGTCTGCAATGTTCGCAGTGTTTTATATCCGACTGTGTCATTTATTGTACTGTTAAATTTAACATTCCGTCTAATTCGCGGAGTTTTCGTTCTAATTTGTCTAAATGATTTTTGGTGCGCACATACACCTCTATCCAACCCGAAAAACTTGTATCGTCGCTTTCGATGTGGATAGTTTTGAGGTTGATTTCCACCTCGGCTGTTACGGCTGTAACAATTTTTTGAGCCATACCTTTTTGGTCAACACCGTTAAAAGATATTCGTGCCGTTCCTGATAGTTCGTCGTGAGGTTTCCACGATACGGGGACAAGCATTCCGGGGTTTTCGCGGATTTTCGACACCGCATACAGACATTTGGCTTTGTGTATAAATACGGTGTTTTTTTCTCGATCGATAAGTCCCACTGCATCGTCGCCGGGGAGAGGATTGCAACAGTCGGCAAGTTCGTAGTTGCCGCTGAGGTTTTGTCCTGCAAGATAGCGCGAAACGTCAGCATCGGTGCGCTGATTCTCTTCGTTGTTGACACCAAATTGCAATCTCCAAAAACGTACAAACGAGTTGGGTGAAAATTTTCTTACAGCTTGTTCTAATGCTTCGGGAGTAATCTTTTTATTTGAAATATTAGTCAAAAGATCGTTTTTGGTAAGGCATTTAAACTGCTGTATCAATTGGTTTGTAACCTCTATTTCATTGGTTATCTGATATTTGCGTATAAGATTGTGAAGTATTCGCTGACCTTCGGCAATCTCTACGCGCAAATAGTCGTGTAATTGTTCTTTAAGTATTCCAAGGGCTTTTTCGGTGTGAACGATAGAGAGCCACTCGGGTTTTGGTTTGGTTCTGTTAGATGTAACGGGCTCAACAAGGTCGCCATTTTGAAGTCGCGATGCTATGGTTACCATTTTGTGGTTTACCTTGGCACCTATGCACGACGAAGCTTTGGCAGGATCTACATAATAAGCAAAATCCAAAACCGTAGAGCCCTGAGGCAATGTGGTGATAGTGCCGTCTTGCGAATACACCGAAATTTCGTCGGACATTAGGAATTTGAAATCTTGCGAAAAATCAAATTCTACCGATTCGGGGGCTTCAAGTTTTTGTTTTAATGCCTTAAGTTTGTCGTCGAAATCTTTGCGTTTGTCGGTGATGCCTTTGTATTTCCAATGTGCTGCAAAACCGTATTCGGCAATATCGTCCATACGCTGGCTGCGGATTTGTATTTCTACCCACACCTGATTGATATCATCAAAAACAGTAAGGTGATAAGCTTCGTAACCGTTTTCTTTGGGCATTGTAATCCAGTCGCGGGTGCGTTCGGGATGCACGTAAAAATCTTCGCTTATGATTTTTACAATATATAAGCACTCTTCCTTTTCGAGGTCGGGATTGTGCGGTGTAAAAATAATGCGGATAGCAAATTTGTCGAACACCTCGTCGAAACTCACCTTTTTTTTCTGCATCTTTTGATAAATGGAGTAGATGCTTTTTGGGCGACCTTTGAGGTCAAATTTGATATTGTTTTTCGATAGTTTTGCTATAATTGGCAGCGTAAATTTGTTGATAAATTTTTTGCGCTCGGCTTCGCTAAGAAGCAGTTTCGACGAAATTTCATCGTAAGCCTTTCGGTTGAGAAATCTAAACGAGAGGTTCTCAAGTTCGGTTTTTATCTTATTGAGACCCAATCGGTGGGCAAGCGAAACGTAGATTTGCATCGTTTCGTAAGCCACTTGATATTGAGTGTCTTTGGGCTTGATTTCGAGCGTGCGCAGATTGGCAAGACGGTCGGCGAGTTTTATTAAAATTATTCTCAAGTCGTTGGTGAGGCCGAGAATTATTCTTTTATATACTTCGGGTTCAGAATCTTTAAAATATTCTGACGTGCCTTTTATACGGTTGAGCGAATCTACAATGTTGGCCATCTCCTGACCAAACATTTGCTGAATATCTTCGGTTTTAAATTCAGTGTGGAATGTAATTTCGTGCAACAATGCACCTGCTGCTCCTGTGGCGCCCAAACCAATATCCTGCACCACAATGCTCATTACATCAAACAGATGGTAAATAAAACTATCGCCGGTGTGACGCTTTTGCCCATGGTGCACTCGCTTTGCCACTTCGTAAGCTTTGCGGACAAGTGCTTTTTTTTCAGGAGTGGGAAAATAAAGGTCGCTTTCAACCATACGCTCGAACATAACGTCGGTGTCTTCTTCTGAAAACGCCTTACGGTGCAGCACTGTTTCAGCAGGTGTTTTTTCCGTTAGGTATGATGAGGCAGCCATGATGGATTCTTCTTTTTTAGTTTAACTTACAATAAATTAAAAAGTTTCAAAAATCAGGTATCAAGTTTGTGTCCACAATATGGGCAGTATTTCTGATGGTCTGATGTGTGTTGACAGTTGTTATTATCGTTTTTATCAGAGTTTTTGTCTTTGTTGTTTTGGTTGAGTTTTTCCAAAAAACCTGCACTTATGATACCTGTGGGTAATGCCACAAGACCTATGCCAAGGAATGCGATAACTCCGCCGATAAATCTGCCGATGCCTGTAATCGGGAAAACATCACCGTATCCCACAGTGGTAAGCGTAACTATCGACCACCAAATGCACGAAAGCACATTTGGAAAATGCTCGGGCTGAGCTTTGTTTTCGGCATAAAACATTAAGAATGAGGCTATTATCATAACAACGATAATCACAAAACATGTTACGCCAAGTTCCGAACGTTTTTCGCTCATTACCGATTTGATGAGTTCCATAGAATTGTTGTAACGCGTTATCTTGAAGAGCCTTAAAAATCTCAGCA
>JAGCDD010000395.1 GCA_017651345.1 Bacteroidales bacterium
ATCTTCAAACCTCTGCCGCAATCTCGCGTAGGTTGAGGTTTTATTTTAATTCGTTCCGAAAATACCACACTTACAAACATCCATTCTGCAAATCTTCCGCCAGAAGGAACACCGCATAGTGTGGAATTGTAAGAATGTCGTTTTCAGCATCATAGCCAAAGTTGTTGGCCGAAATTTTTATTGCTGGCGCCTTTGGGTTAAATTCACGAAATTCTTTAAGCGAATTGAGGCCGCCACGCGATTTCTTTGCGTCAATGGCGTACAATTTTTCGTTTGAGTAAACCACAAATTCAAATTCGTGGTTCGATTTGCCTGTCCAGTAATAGAGGGGAATCTGTTTGGCGGCAAACTCGCAGGCAATGTAATTCTCGTAGAACACACCTGCCAATGTATTACGCTTTTCGCGGACAAAGAAATCAGCCTGATTCACTTTACTTTGGTACGCAAAAATGCCTTCATCGGCAAGGTAGAGGCGGAACAGCCCTTCCGATTTTTCTATAAACGGAACCGTCACCTTGCCTGTAACATTTTTGCTACGGTAAATCACGTGCGCCAACTCCAGCCACTGGTAGGCGTTAAAGTAGTCGCGGTTCGATTTGCCTTTCTCTATCTCGGTGATTTTAAAGTTCTTATTCTCTTTGTTTAACTGATTGAAAATGTTTTGGTAAAGATTGCGAGTTTTCAAAATCGTCTCGTCCGACACGTTGTAGTATGCCATATCGCCCAGATAATTCTCATAAACTTCTTTGAGCGTTTTAGTTGCATCGACATACGATTTGTCTTGAATGAAAATGTCGAGCGGCTCAGGCAGCCCGCCGATTGTAAGATATTCGTGCAGCAGGTCCATTGCCATTTGGTGGTAAGGCATTTTCAGATCCGATTTTGTGCGATATGATTCCTTGATTTTTTCCAGCAGCACAGGATTTACATTCAGCAGATATTCTTCGAAAGTCATCGGAAAAAGCGTCATTGAGTCAATCTTGCCAACAGGAAAAAGAAACTCGTCGTTCTTGTTTTTTGATTCCGTTTGCTTGATAGACAGTCGCACAAGCGAGCCAGTCGCAATTACTGGTAACTCCCTGTAATCCTGGCAGAAATATTTGAGTGAAGTTAGAACTTGGTGGCACTGTTGCATCTCATCGAAAATGAGCGGCACTTCGGGCGAGATTTTCTTGCCAAACCGAGCCTCAATGTAGGCGAGGTAATCGTCGGGGTTGCAGGTCGAAGAAAAAAACGCGCAAGCCTCGGCATCCTTTTTTAGGTCGATATACACAAAGTCTTTGAAGTAACGCTTTGCAAACAAGTCTTTTACAAGGTATGATTTCCCCACCTGACGCGCTCCCCAAACAATAAGCGGTTTGCGCCGTTTGCTCTTGTACCATCTTAATAGTTCGTTGATTTTTATACGTTCCATATTATCAGTGTTTTATAAAACTTGTTACAAGTTTTGAAACCTTTTTGCGATGCAATGTTACAAGTTTTAAAAGGTTTTTGCAAGTGTTTGTTACAAGTTTTGAAGGGTTTTTGGAGCTATTTGTTACAAGTTTTGAGTTTTTTTATGTTTTTGTGGCAGAAAATATGCATCGTTGCACAATTGTCTCAACAAAGAAATATTATCATTTTTTTCAAAAATTCTTCAAACCTGTGCGCGGGTTTCGCGCACCCTGCAATTTCCTTTGCCCCGTGAACATTAAAAAAGGAGGAGTTATGAAAGTTATCACCATTCTTAAAAAGCACCCATTCGACGAGTTTGCCGCCGACTTCGTCCACCTGTTCGAGGTCAACAGCAGGCAGAAACTGACCGAGGAGACGCTCGGACTTTGGAAAGAACTTTTCGGCAAATGGGTGGCCGAATATCAGCCGCAGGAAACGCCGTACCATATCCGCATTATATGGCGTTGGGAGTACTGCTCGCCGATGTGCGATATGAACTGCGCCGTGTTCGAGCGCCGCGATTTGAGAGGTTGCGGAGCGGTGTTCGCCCACGACTCGCGCAATGAGTATCTGAATATGTCCGTCGGCTGCGACCACGATGTCAAGTTGACCGAAACCGAACTTGCCGCCGGTCTGTTCTTCGAGATGACCTACTATCCGCCTGAAAAGGAGTTGCCTTGGAAGAGAAAGAAGGAATCTTAAAGGTTTTATTGTCAAACAAAAAATACTTATCCTATGCCTAAACAACAGAAACATAAATCGAAAAGTGACATTGCCTTTGAAGAGCGAATGGCCAAACAGCGTGCAAAACGCGGTTTCTGCGACCGCGATGTTTGGGATATTGACATTTGGTTTTGCAACACAATCAGTCCGATGTTAAAGCAATTGGCTAAAAACCATACGGGTTATCAGTGTTTAGACGAAAAAGGGAACATTATCAAGCACTTAATAGTCGAAAAAACCGATGAGGAAGACGCAATGTATGCAAAACGTTGGACAGACGCAATTCTGCATTTGGCCTTCCTTGCCGATGAGATGGACGAGGACCGTTGCTCAATGAAAAATCCGTACGACAAGGAGATGCGCCGAATCGACCGCGCGTTCAAAAAAAAGTATGGTTCGCTTGGCCAAAAGTTGGAAACGGATGATGAGAAAAACGGCAAACTTCACCAAATCTATCTTCCTGACAGCGACCCTGTTAATGGAAAGGAGAACAGAAGAATAA
>JAGCDD010000396.1 GCA_017651345.1 Bacteroidales bacterium
AGTCAAAATGCACATCGTACAATTTCCTTTGGGCAATCATTTGGAGCAACGACTTTATTTTCGGAGTTTCAATACCGTCCTGAATGTCGCGCAATACAAGGTAGGTGGGCTCTTTAAGAAACTCCTCGTTATAAAAATCGTGCAAAACGTTCTCCAAGTCTTTCTTGTCAGATCCATATTTGTCGCGGATTATGTCGCCATCCTCGTCGCACTTAATCTCCTGATAGCCAAGCGCGGGCGACCATTCGAGGATTTCGGTTTCGCTGCCCAACGCCTGTTTGAGCAGAAAATCCACCCTCGTAAAGTCATAATCGTGGATATAAATGATTGGCGTATTGACGTCAATCATTTTTTTGAGGTTGGTATAAACTTCGCTATTCATCTTTTTATCCGATTCGTTTAGATTCCAACACCAAACCATTGAGCGCATTCATCTGCTGCAAATCTACGCCGTAGATGCGCAAGAATGCATCTCTTACGAGTTGTCCACCGTTGATAAGAATGGGATCAGCAATCATCATCGACGATACTTGGACGCTCATTCCGGGTTCAATCGCTTGTCCGGCGGAAAACCATTGTTTCTTTACTGTAACTTGGTATAGTGCCACGATATTAGTTTTTTGATTGTTTAACAATGTGGCAAAAAGAAAGGGCGCAAACTTCCTCCATAGCTCTCTGAGGCCGACCAAAGCCCTTTTATTACTACAAAGAAAGCCCACACCCTTTATGGAGGGGTGTGAGCATTTGCTTGAACTGATAATAAAATCTGTTTTTTTGGTCGTTGCAGAGAATCAGTTACAAGCAAACACTCTTTCAAATTTGTCAATTATTTTCGATAGCAAAGAAAACATAAATTTCAATTTCCACCAAATTTTTCCGCAAGTATTTTTTTAAAACATTGCATTTCGTAAAAATTCGTACTAAATCAAATCTTCCCTATCAAATTCTTAATGTCCGCGATAAAAGTATCAACCATTGGGCGGTATTCCATAATTTCATCTTCGGTGGCTTGAAAAAAAACATTATAATCCGCCGCATCACGCAAAGACTCCAACTCGGCAAAAAAATGTGCAGACTCAACATCAATCCTGCCAGTTAAAACATATTCTTTGTTTAGGACATTTTTTGCACCACGATGCGACTTGACAGGATATCCATCTTTTATAAAGAGAGCACTAACCGCATAAAAAAACAGCATAATAAATCCTATTTGCAGCCGCATACCAACAGGAATTGGCAATCGCGACATCAACCTCGGCAAGGATACTGCAACTTCGCTCCCAATACATCTTCACAAGTGTAGCCCTATCTGTATCATTAAGCCCCATAGATTGCTTTTTTATCTTCTTCAACATTCTGATAATATGGCGAAATCCTACATCTTTCCCAATCCGAGAAGGTGTAAAGCTGCGGACTCACGTCCGCATCGTGCAGAGTTCCATACATTATAAACGAAAATCCGTACTTGGCAAAATCGTCGTGGCTTATCTTGTCTTTGTCGAGGAGGACAAGGAGATCCCAATCGGAATCAGGGCCATTATCACCCCGCGCCCGAGAACCATAGAGCCAAACCTTGCTGCCGGGTATCATTGTCCTTTTGGCAAAGTCGCGCAGCATGTCTATCGTAAGAGAATCTTCCATAGTTTCTGTTTTTAATACCATCCGCAAATATAACGATTGTTCCCAATTACTCCAAAATATTCCTCGAAAATATTTGATAATTAGTAACTTTTTTGCCTAAAATTACATTAAACTTTAAAAAAATCAATTTTTATTTTGTAGGATTAAAAAATATCACTACTTTTGTAAATCATAAATAATCAATGGTTACAATATGAAGAAAACAAATCCAGAGAGCCTGATTGCAGACCTCAAAAAATCTAAGGACTACATTGACAAACTCGTGGAGGGCATCAACCCAGTAAATGGCAAGCCCATAAGCACGAGGGAAGTGATATATGATTATAAGGTGTCGAGGCAGTTGGAATTTCTGTCGGAATACATCAAAAACGAAATCAGCAGACTCGAATCCAACGAAAAAACTAAAAAGGAGGACGATGACGAGGAGTTGATAGAGTTTGAACTCACGGACAAGGAACTCAAAAAAATAGAACTTTCAGAAAAACCTATTTCGCTCGCCGACATCTGCAATATGCTCAACCATCTGCGCCCGTCGTCCAAGATGCGCAAACTCAAGGCAATCAGCGCAATAGAAGTACTCAACGCGTTCGGAATGATAGACCGTGTGCGTAGGAAGATAATACCCACAGAGCAGGGCACTGCGCTCGGCATACAGTTTAAAGAATTTCAGAGCAACGGAGCCACACTTACCAAGGTGCTGTACTCAAGGGAAGCACAACAATTTGTAATCGACCACTTGAAGGAGATTACAGAAATCAACAAGACAAAGAGATTTTGAGGAGAGATTTGTTGAGGAAAGAGGAAAGATTCAATTACTTCTTTTGATAAATGATGTAGGGGTCTGCCTCGCGGAAAAACATTGATGTGGATAGATAATAAGGACGACCGTAAAATTCCCAGTAACCATTTTTCAAGATGAACACGTCGCCCTCCACCCACGGCGTATGACGGCTCTCGGTTGTGAGTCCGAGGGCTACATTATAGCCAAACGCCTTGTTGGAATTGCGCCCCATAAATCCCCATTTGGTGAACGCCTGACCCATGCCAGCCATCAGGCGGTAAGTGTCGGCTTCGAGAAATACATTCATCGTGAGAAGGCTGTGGACGTTGCCTTTGTAATTGACAAAAAGATACTGCGGGGATATGCCTACATTGATTTCGGGATTTTCTTTCTTGATGGTAAACAGCCCGACATTGAGCTCAATGCCGTAATCGAAACCCGAAAAAAAAGTCCAGCCCACCTTAATACGAGGCGATATTGTAACCTTCGTATTAAGCTGAGCAAAACTTTCTATCGGTATTATCAGCAATGCGCAGACTGCCAATATCAAACAAAGCTTTTTTACCATCTTAAATGTTTTCGTTATTTTTTAGCGGATTTAGCCACACGGAAACCATAGTTGAAATTGTATTCCCTCGGTTTTGGACCGTCTCTCGACGTAAGTTTTGCCATATCCTCCACATA
>JAGCDD010000397.1 GCA_017651345.1 Bacteroidales bacterium
AAATCACCAGTGGAATTATACCAAACACGCCAAAGGAGCAATCAATAAAACGCCAATAGAGAGGAATTTCTCTGATGGGTCCGCAGATAAGGGCAAGGGGCAATATCGAAATGCACGCTATCATACCCCATTGCACAACCCATTTGTTGCGGATGGGATCGCGGAATGGTCCTATAAATAATACGGCTATTACCAAATGTGCAAACGCCAACCAATCAAAACCATACGCAATTTGTGGAGTTTTTTGATTGATTTCGGTGATGCTCTCTTTTATGGTATGAACAAAGCCGAAAATTGCCGGAGAATCTTTTACAGTTGCCGAATCAATTTCTGCCACCGAACAAAGCATTTTTAATTCAGTTTCCACAGGAAATGCCGTTACCCCCGACACTATTAATGCCAACATAAAAAAGGCAATTATTAAGCGGATTTTACGCAAGAGTTGTTTGCCGTTGTGTGTCATCATAGATTTTAGATTTAACAGAGGCAAAGATAGAGGTTTTTATAAAAATGAGCAAATATTAGTTTTACAAACGCTGTGTATTTTATTTCCAATTAATTGCTTTTTCGCAAATAATGGCTATATTTGCAACCGATAAGGATAATACAGGAAAAAATGATTGATATAGCAGAACTTCGTAACCTAAATGCATTGGAGCGTATTATCGTAACCGAACACGCTAGAAACAAACTCTATCAGCGTGGTATATCCGTATATGATGTACAAAAAGCGATAGATGAAGGTGAGATAATACGCCAATATGAATACGACAAGCCTTTTGCAAGTTGTCTGATATTGGGTATATCATTACAGGGCAAGTCGCTCCACGTGGTAGTAAGCCACGATTCGGAATTTATCTATTTGATAACTGCATATTATCCATCTCTTACTATCTGGGAAAACGATTTTAAAACCAAAAAACTATAAAGAAAATGAAATGTCAACGTTGTGGCGGAAATGCCGTCAAAAGTACCACATCGAGCGTTACTGACCTTGGCGATGTGTTAATTATCGTAAGAAACGTGCCTTGTTATCAATGCGAGCACTGCGACGAGATTATATATACAGGCAATGTATTAGCCAATTTGGAAAAATTCATCGATGCCGCTAAAAAACTGCATCAGGAGATTTCTGTTATCGATTACACCAAAAATGTGGCGTAGTCTTGTTAAAAAATTTTAAAAAAAATCAATATTAATATTAAACCAATCTTAAAAACCCACGTCTAAAAAGCGATAAATTAATTTTTATAACTATTAATTTTTTAATTATAAAACAAATATGAGAAACAATTTAAAGGTTTCAGCATTGATTGTAGCGCTTGCTTTTCAAGCATTTAGCGTGTCGGCGCAGTTCAATCCCGGGGGTCAGCCTCAACAGATTGCTCCCTCGCCGAGTATCGACAACTATTTTGTGCCGGCGTCTAATTCGCCTGCCAAACCCAATGAGGACGGCTTTATCGGTCGTTGGCTTTTGTTAGACCCCATCGGTCGCCCCAACCGTGGCAACACAGTGTTCGTTGATAGTTACGTTCGCGAGCAGTTGACCAAGGAGTATTATCCTAACCAATTCAAAACCATCCCCAAGAATGGCGAGAAGGTGAAAGCCAACGTCTTGAAAGAGCCTGAGGTTAAATTCGACGGTCCTCGTCCGCCTATTGGTTTCAAATTCCCCGACCCTGTGCCTGCAAAAGAAACTCTCGTTTGGCACGCTTACGACAGCAAACTTTTCAACATTAAACTTTACCGTTTTGCCACTGGCAACAACAAAACCCGCTATGGCATTATATTCCACGCTGTTACAGTTATCAACTGCGACCAAGATATTCCCAATGTACGTCTTGCAGTAGGTTCTAACTCGGCATCAATGTGGTGGCTCAATGGCAGCGAAGCCGTTATCCTTTCGGGCGACCGTCGTATGGTAATGGACGACTGCGTGTCAAAACGCCTTACCCTCAAAAAGGGCAAAAACATTCTCCGTGGCGCTGTTATCAACGGTCCGGGTATGAGCGACTTCTGCGTTAGGTTTATCGACGAAAACGGCAAACCTGTAAAGAATATCACCATCACCTGCAACTAATTGTAATACATTAATTTATTTTATTTTCAGAAAACGATGAAAACAAGAAATATACTTGCAGGCGCGTTGTGCGTAGCGTCGGCGGCTTTTGCTCAAAATTCAAACGCACAGATTGGTGCACCGTTTATCCACGACCCGTCAACTATTATGGAGTGCGGTGGCAAATATTACACCTTTGGAACAGGTGGCGGCGGATTGATTTCTGAGGACGGATGGACTTGGAACGGCGGCGCAGAACGTCCCGGTGGCGGTGCTGCTCCCGATGCTATCAAAATTGGCGACCGTTACCTTATCGCTTACTCTACCACAGGAGGAGGTCTCGGCGGCGGTCACGCAGGCAAAGTGGTAACAATGTGGAACAAGACCCTCGACCCCAAATCACCCGACTTCAAATTTACCGAACCCATAGAGGTGGCTAATTCAGAATACGATGAAGATTGCGACGCTATTGACGCAGGTCTTTTGTTAGACCCCACCGACGGCCGTCTGTGGCTTACTTACGGTACATATTTCGGATTTATCCGCCTTGTGGAACTCGACCCCAAAACTGGCGAGCGCGTTAAAGGCAACAAGGCTATCGACGTGGCTATCGACTGCGAGGCTTCCGACCTTATGTATCACAACGGATGGTACTATCTGCTTGGTACTCACGGCACTTGCTGCGATGGTGCCAACTCTACTTACAACATCGTTTGCGGACGTTCGCGCAAGGTAACTGGTCCTTACGTTGATAATGTTGGTCGCGATATGATTCACGGTGGCGGCAAAATGGTAGTTGATGCCGAAGACCGTCGTTTTGGCGCAGGACACTTTGGCAGAGAAATCATCACCGACGGCATTGAAAAAATGTCGTTCCACTTTGAGGCTGACCTCGACCTTAGCGGATACAGCACACTTGCAATTCGTCCTATCATTTGGAAAAACGACTGGCATACAGTTGGCGAGAATATCGAAGACGGCGTTTACGAAATTTATTCTGAAAGTAGTGGATATGCACTCGAACTCAGCGTAGACTTTACCCGTGCCGAAGGCGGAATGCGTTGGTTTAACCGCAATCAGGAACGCCCCATCGAAAAGGTTAAAAATCAGGCTCTTGCCGATGTTCAAAACACATTCCCCAAAGGTGAGAATCCTGTAAGAATGAACGAATGGATGAACCGTCCTCACCAACGTTGGCAGATTACCGCAGTTCCCGAAAAAGGCGGTTATCTTGGCGGACCTTACTTCAAGATTGTAATCGAAGGCACAAACCGCGCACTTGCTGCCACTGCTGATGCTGAGGTGGTTACAGTTCCCGAATACACTGGCGCTGATGAGCAACTTTGGCGCATCGACCAATGTATCGACGGCACATACCGCATTATGCCTAAGAGCGTTCCCGGACACAACGGCGAAGAACTCGTGCTCTATTCAATTGGCGACAGCACCCCCACACTTGCTAAATTCGATTTCAACAACGACAACGCAAAGTGGAATTTCCGTAAGAAATAATTTAGGATAACACGAATAGTTTCATCAGTGGGGACGAAGGCTTTTGCTTTCGTCCCCTTTTTTTGTTGGTTGGTGTTGCCTATGCGTATTCAGATTTTTTTTATATTTGCCGTCAAAAACTGATCACTAATTATAAACATTATGAACATTTTTTCGCGGTTGTTTGGCGTAATGGGCTACGACTCCACACGAAAGGAGAGGAGGCAGGTGCTGACGGTGATAGTGGTGTCCGCAATGGTTCTCTTCGGGGGAAAGATTTATTCCGAGGTTCGTACTGTTACTGCTAATTCTCAATTAGATAGCAACATCGTGGCATTATTATTGGCTGCCGATACCGTTTCTGTTTCGTCAAACGCTGATGATTCGCTCAATAGACTTGACAGGTATATTGTTGACCGTTATAGCCAATTGAAACTATTTAATTTTGACCCGAACACAGTTTCGGAGGACGATTTGTTGAAACTCGGCTTCACTACCAAACAAGCATCCACACTCCTCAATTATCGCCAAAACGGTGGAAGGTTCAAAACCATAGAAGATTTCAGAAGACTTTACGGATTGCGTTACAAGCAGTTTCAAATATTACGTCCGTATGTTTCTTTGCCCGAAGGTGGCAGACAGGTGCCCGACAGGAATGATGCTGCGACCTCAGGAAAGTCCACCTCCCCAGAACACAAAACCTCGGTGCAGCCTCCCGACACTTCAAAAAAATCAGACAATTTTGTGTTCGACCCCAACTTCGTTTCCGAGCAGGATATGTATCGTCTCGGATTCTACACCAAACAGATAGAAAGTTTTATGAAGATGCGCGAGCAGGGAAAGAAGTTTTACTGCAAGGGCGATTTTGCCAAGCTCTAT
Source organism: Bacteroidales bacterium (assembly GCA_017651345.1). GTDB lineage: Bacteria > Bacteroidota > Bacteroidia > Bacteroidales > UBA3824 > UBA3824. The sequence goes on from JAGCDD010000397.1 coordinate 4,430, forward strand.
TTTGTTGATGACAAGCGTTTTAAGCAGCTTGAGCCATATATCAGTATCGACATCGAAAAGCTCTGCGGACACAAGGCGTTTGACATCAACACCGTAGATGCAGAGACCCTTGCCGGCAATATCGACATTCCTCTGAAGGATGCCCAGAAGATAATAGAGCTGCGTGGTCAGCTGGGCGGATTTTACTCGCTTTACCAGATTCGCGACTGCGGCATAAAGTACGACAAGGCAAACGATTACATTCCTTATCTCTACATTTGCCAATGTTTTGAAATCAACAAAATAAATATCAATACTCTCACCGAGGATCAGTTGCGGCAGCATCCATATATTTCTGACAAACAAGCATCTGCCATAGCCAAATATCAGTCAGAAAAAGGCAAGATAATGCACATCGAAGACCTCCGTTCTCTTTATTGTTTCGACAAGAACGAACTCTCCAAAATTGAGCATTATTTCTCGTTTAAATAAAAAAAGATGCCCGAGAAACATATTCCCGGGCATCGGTTTAATTATCCTTATGTCAAAATATCAACTATTTAAACAAGTTGGGAGCCATTTGGTACAAGCAACGGCGCCAAGTGAGGAACTCGTGTGCTGTGCCAGGTGATACGTAGCCTTGGATGTTGTAACCTGCGGCTTTGCAGTCGGCTTCTGATTTCTTGATAGCATCGGGGCTCTCTTTTTCGCCACAGCCAACAAACAGGTAGTTAACTGCTTTGGCATCTTTGAAGTCGGCAGGAGCAAACTGTCCACCGCTCAAAAGTCCGAACGAAGCAAAGAGGTCAACTCTGCGGCCAGAAATCAATTTGGTAGTCATACCGCCCATCGACAAGCCTGCGAGAGCGCGGTTTGCACGGTCGGTTTTGGTTTTGAAGTGCGAATCAACGTAGGGGATAAGTTCGTTGCAGAGCATCTCTTCAAACTCTTTGCCGTCGAACTGACGGATAGAACCGAATTTGAAATCGTTGGTAAGACCGTAAGCGTTTACGATGATGAAAGGTTTGCATTTGCCCTCTGCAATGAGGTTGTCCATAATGAGGTTCTCGTGTCCTTGGTTGCTCCAAGCGGTTTCGTCCTCACCCCAGCCGTGCTGCAAGTAGAGTACAGGGAATTTTTCTTTGGGGTTAACACCGTATGTGGGAGGAGTGTAAACAAATGCGCGTTGGAATTTGTTTGTGCTCTTGCTCCAAAAGAGAATCTGCTGAACATTTCCGTGGGGAACGTCGTTCTCAGCGTAGAAATCACGGTCGTGAGCGGGAATTTCGATACCGCTTTCCCAACGTACTGAACCGTAGTAGTTTTTAGCACCCGGGTCGTTAACTACGCCGCCGTCGATTGTGAGGTGGTAGTAGTGGAAACCTTCGTCCATAGGACCTTCGGTGGTGCCTTCCCAAACGCCGTCTTTGTTTTTGCGGAGAACTGTTGCGCCAACACCGCCCATATTGCCGCCGAGACCGAGGCTTACGATAACCGATTTAGCCTGAGGAGCTTCTACGCGGAAACGAGCAAATCCCTGAGAGTTAACTTGGGGATATTCCTGACCAGGCTGGTTGAGCTCAGAAGGTTTGAAGTCTTCTTTGATGGTCTGGTTGTCGAGAGCTGCGTTGAAACGTTTAACCACGCGGTAAGAAGATTTGCGTTTGCAGTCCTTGTCGAAAAGCAAAGGATAGTTGTTGGTGCCCAACCAAGAGTCGCGGTCGCTAACATTCCAGAATGTTACCACGTCGATAACGTCTTTGTATTTGCGGAAAACGCGGAAAAGTTGAGAGTACATATTGTCGTGGAGGGTGCGAACGTAGGGTTGGATTGTTACGCCCTCGTTGCGGCTGAAACGCAACTGACCACCCATTTCCTCGTTGGCGCGAACGTCAAGCTCGGTGAATTGAATGTGTTTAACAATTGTAGAATATTTTTCGATTGCGGCAGCGATGTCTTCCATCGAAGGACCATATACATTGTAGTGACCCTGCATTCCAATACCGTCGATAGGCACACCGGCGTCTTTCATTTTCTTAACCATATTGAAGATACGGTCGCGTTTGCCAGGGTCGGCAGCGTTGTAGTCGTTGTAGAAAAGTTGAGCATTGGGGTCGGCTTCGTGAGCAAATTGGAAAGCCTTGGCAATGAACTCGTCGCCGCAGAGTTTGAAAAGGCGGCTGTCGCGGTAAGGCGACGGATTGGGATTCCACGGTGAGGGGAAAGCATTGTCGGCCATAGCCTCGTTAACCACGTCCCAACAGTAAACGATGTCTTTGTAACGGTTTACCACAGTGGTGATGTGCTCTTTGAGGCGTTTGTAGAATACCTCTTTGGTAACTTCTTTGCCTTTGGCATCGGTAAACATCCAGTCGCAGAATTGGCTGTGCCATACGAGACAGTGTCCACGCATTTTGATGTTGTGCTGACGGGCAAAGTTGGCAATTGAGTCGGCTTTTTCCCATGTCCATTTGCCCTCTGAGGGATGAAGTTCGCCGGGTTTCATGTTGTTTTCAGCGGTGATGCTGTTGTACTCTTTGAGGATGGTTTCCACCTCGTTGGGACGGTTGAGGTTGCTCATGTTAACGGCAACACCGATTTTGAAATAGTCTTTGTAGGCGTCTTTCAAGCCATCGGGATCTTCGGGTTCGGGACGACCCCACTGTGCGCTTGCACTACCTACGCTCAGCGCAAGGGCTGCAACACATAGGCCTTTGAAAATTTCTTTTCGCATATTGTTTTATATTACTTTAATTTGGTTAAAAAATAACATCAACTATTGGACACAAAATTAACAAAAGGTTTAATTCTGCCAATATTTTTTTTGGAGAATTATGGCAAAATAAATACTTTTGTTTCGCAAAAATTAATTCAATCTTATGAAACACACATTAGTATTATTAGTAATGGCAGCGGCGTTGTTGGCGTCGTGCCAAGGCGGAAGCAACAAAGTGCCCGCACAATTGCCCGATGGTCAGATAGTTCTCGAAGACGGCGGAACGGGCGCATTCAAAGCCGTAATGTTTGAGGATACCACTCTCAAAGAGCACACAATCTTCTGTCCCAAGGACTTAACTCCATTTTCTAAGGATAATCCCCTTCCTGTATTGGTTTGGGGTAATGGCGCTTGCAACAACTCGCCTCACGAGCATGTGCTTTTCCTCAACGAAATTGCATCGCAGGGTTATCTCGTTGTGGCAACGGGATTTATGCCTCACGACACCGTATTCTATAAAGGTCCGATGTCGAAAACCGAGCAGCAGATAGAATCTATCGATTGGGCTATCGCTCAAAACGCCAACAAAGATGGTTACCTTTTTGAAAAAGTTGATACTAAGAACATTGCAGCCGCAGGAATGTCGTGCGGAGGTTTGCAGACTTTGTTTAACTGTGCCGACCCGCGTCTTAAAACCATTATGATTTGCAACAGCGGATTATTTATGAATCCCGGCGTGGCTATTCCCGGAATGCCTATGCCCGAAAAATCTAAGTTGGAAGAACTTCACACACCTATTATCTATATTCTTGGCGACACTCTCGACATTGCCTACGAAAACGGTATGGACGATTTTCACCGTATTTCAAAAGTTCCTGCATTTGCAGCCAATCTTCCCGTAGGACACGGCGGCACATACGCACAGCCCCACGGCGGCGAATTTTCGATTGTGGCTACCGCTTGGCTCAACTGGCAGCTCAAAGGCGACGCCGAGGCAGCCAAAATGTTCAAAGGCGAAACTCCCGGAATCCTTTCGCGCAAAGATTGGAGTTTTGAGAAAAACGAGTTGATCGATAAGTAGGAATTTGGTTTCACACTAATAATATTTTATTATGAATAAATCACTAATTATCACATTTTTAACCGCTGCCGCAATTTTGAGCGGTTGCGCAGGCAACAAAGGCAGCAACGACAAAATTACCACCGCTGCCGACGAACTTTTTGCCGCCACCGACACTATCAAAGACGTTACATTACAGAGCGTTATGATATTGAAAAACGGTGAGATGGTGTATAAGCGTTGGGCAAATGGCGGCGAGGAAAATCTTCCGCACGTAATGCATTCGGTGAGCAAGTCGTTTTGCGCCACGGCTGTGGGAATGGCTGTGGACGAGGGTAAACTCAAAGTTACCGACAAATTGGTAGATTTCTTTCCCGATGAATTGCCTGCTGAGGTTTCTGATAATCTCAAAGCAATTACCATAAAAGACTTGCTAACAATGAATTGCGGACACGAAACCGAACCGCAGGTGCGCAACGATTCTACCTTAACTTGGACACAGGCTTTTCTTGCTCATCCCGTTACCAAAACTCCCGGCACATGGTATTGCTACAACTCCATCGGCACTTATATGCTTTCGGCTATTGTTCAGAAAGTTACAGGCGAAAAAATTGTAGACTACCTTACTCCGCGACTTTTTGAACCGCTTGGAATCGAAAAACCCAAATGGGAAGAGAGTCCTCAGGGTATCAACTGCGGCGGTTGGGGATTGTATCTCAAAACCGAAGATATGGCAAAATTTGGTCAACTGTTTCTGCAAAAAGGTGTTTGGAACGGCAAACAACTCGTTAGCAGTCAATGGGTTGAAGAAGCGTCGAAATATCAGGTTCCATCTGTACCAGCCGGCACACGCCCCGATGAAGTTGAGGCTAAGGGACTTACCGAAGAAAACTGCGCTTGGCTTTTGGGCTACGGATACCAAATGTGGCGTTGTCCCGAAAACGCATATCGCGCCGACGGAGCACGCGGACAATATATAATAGTGCATCCCGCCAAAAACGCCGTGATAGCCGTAACAGCCGATTCGCCCGACCTTCAAGCCGAACTCTCAAATATTTACAAATACCTTTTCCCAGTTTTGTAAGTAGAAACGACAAATAATATGCAAAAGAATATGCTCTAAGGGCATATTCTTTTTTATATATATGCATATTGATAAACTAAATAAGAAATAATGTAGTTTTTTACAAAACAACAAATACCTTTGCCAAAAATAGTTACATCAATGACCCTTCAACAGTTAGAATACATAGTGGCACTTGACGAGCAAAGGCATTTTGCCCGCGCCGCAGAGGTTTGCAAGATAACACAATCGACTCTCAGCCTGATGATACGCAAGTTGGAAGAGGAACTCGACATCACCATTTTTGACCGTAAGATGCACCCCATAAAACCCACACTTGCCGGCGAAAGTCTTATCCGTCAGGCACGTATAGTGCTTTTTCACTCAAAGCAGTTGCTAAAACTTACCCAAAACGAACGGCAGAAATCGAGCGGCGAAATTCGTCTTGGCATCACATCTACAATTGCGCCATACATTATGCCCAAGTTTTTTAAGTACATCAACAATTTTACTGATATCAAACTGATAGTCAAAGAGATGTACAACTGCGACATTGTAGGAAAACTTAAATCGGCAGAAATTGATATGGCTATAATGTCTAACCCCGAAAAAAATAGCGAACTGCTTGAAATTCCGTTATATAACGAGAAACTTTTTGCATACGTTTCGCCCAACGACCCGCTGAGCAAAAACGGCAGCATAGATTTAGAAAAATCGCCAAGCAAAAAACTTTGGCCACTGAAACAGTCGATATGCTTCAAAAACCAAATCGACGGTCTTTCCACATACAGCAACATTGAACGCAATATTTACGAAACTGGCAATATATCAACGCTTTTGCAAATTGTAGACGAGAACGATGGTTTTACTGTTTTGCCCGAACTACATATTCCGCTTTTGTGCGACGAAACCAAGAAAAACCTTCGCCCGATAGCCGAGCCGGTGCCCACGCGTACTGTATCTCTCTTTGTTAGAGCCGATTATATGCGCGAAAACCTTATCAACATTGTTATCGACGGCATCAAGAGCATTATTCCCGAAAATATGATCAACGACAGACTTAAAAAATACCGCATCAAGTTGTAAAGTTTTTTTAAGATTTTTCTGCGAAAGATAGTTTTAGCATTGTTTTTGATAATTTTGCATTGTAAAAGTTATAATACAATGCTAAAACCTATTTTAACACTTATATTATTGATAATTACCACTTTGGTAAGTGCGCAAACGCAACACGACACTATTGATGTGGCTATACTTGGCGACTCAAACACGTGGCTCGGTGGCGACGACTGCACAAAGCCAAAAGGCTGGAACACATATTTTAAGGCAGAATTTAAGCCAAGATCGTGCGTAAGTCTTGCCCGCAGCGGTGCTTCGTGGACTCATACGCCCCAAACCGTTCGCAATACTGCCGAATATGCCGCAAAACCTACGCCCAACAATGTGATTTACAATCAAGTAGAACGCCTTAAAGAAAAAGTTGACAGCGGAAAAATTGCAACTCCTAATCTTATAATCATTGCTTGCGGCACCAATGACGGATGGTTCAAAGCCAAGTATTATCCTCAACTTTTTGTCCGCTCTGCCAACGAGGCTTTTTCAAAACACGATAGCATAACGCAAACGCCTGTAAACAAAATAGTTACCTTAGCCGAAAGTGTAGTTTTTAATTGTGCATTGTTGCAAAAATATTTCCCCGAGGCAAGGATCATTTTGTTAACTCCAATGCAAACAACCGCCGTGCCGTTATCGGTAATTGAGCAAATTGGTGATGTTATAGATAATTGTGGTAAACTGATGAATATCAGTACAATCCGTCAAGATAAAATATGCTGTGTAAAATCTGCCGACGAGCGTGTGAAAAAGGTAAACACCTACGATGGCACTCACACATCACAGATTGGCGCACAAAAAAACGGCAAGATTATTGCCTTGGAAATCAGCAAATTATTAACCCAAAATCAAGAATAACAAAAGATGGTATTTTCAGATTTATTCTTTTTGTTTGTTTTTTTACCGTTGTTTGTAATATGCTATCTTGCAGCGTATTACATCGACAAAAAGAAATCTTTGGACGGTGCGGGCTCAATGGCGTTTAAAAATGCCGTGCTTGTGGCGTTTAGCCTGATATTTTACGCTTGGGGCGAACCAATTTATGTGTTTTTGATGCTTATATGCGTAATTATCAATTATTTTACAGGTAAATTCATAGAAAACTCCATTCAAAAACGTCAGGCATTGATTATCGGTGTGGCGTGCAACGTATTGATACTCTGCGTTTTTAAATATGCAGGTTTTTTTGCCGAAACGCTCAATGCCGTAGGTATTCCTATCCCCGTGCCGGAGATTAGTCTGCCAATTGGTGTTTCGTTTTATATTTTTCAGAGTATCAGTTATTTAGTAGACGTTTACCGCAAAGAGTCAAAGGCGCAAACACGGTTTGTGGATTTGCTGTTGTACATAAGTATGTTTCCGCAACTTATTGCAGGACCTATTGTGCGCTACAATACTGTGGCTGAGGAGATTAACAACCGCAAAGTTTCGTTCGACGATATTGCCGACGGCGTTTACAGATTTATGATTGGTCTTGCCAAAAAGGTGATTATTGCCAATCAAATTGGAAGCATTGCAGACCAGTATCTTAAAGTCGGTTTGGAGTCATCGTCAACGCTTGGACTTATGCTCGGACTTTTGGCTTTTTCGCTGCAAATTTACTTCGATTTTTCGGGCTATTCAGATATGGCAATCGGCATTGGCCGGTGCTTAGGATTCCATTTCAACGAAAATTTCAACCATCCCTATTGTTGCAACAGCGTAACTGATTTTTGGCGCAGATGGCACATTTCGCTTGGCTCGTTTTTCAGAGATTATGTGTATATCCCGATGGGTGGAAATCGCAAAAATCAATGGCGCAACGTGCTGTGCGTGTGGTTTTTAACTGGTATGTGGCACGGTGCAAGTTGGAATTTTATTATCTGGGGTTTGTTTTTCGGTGTGATTTTGGTAATCGAAAAACTCTTTATCTTAAAGAGAATCAAAACCTTACCAGCCGTAGGACACATTTACAGTCTATTGATGGTTTACATCGGTTGGGGTATATTTTACTTCACCGATTTTGAAAGTATGAAATTATTTTTCAGTAGGATTTTTACTTATGGAGAATTTTATAATTTTGCAGACGTTCAGGCAGTTTCGGGCAATCTGTGGTTGTGGATAGCCGCCATTGCGCTTTGTATGCCTGTGCGCAAGATTTTGGAAGAAAAAATCACCAAACCTGAATTTACCTGCGCATACAGGATAACGGTCTCGGTATTAGTGATTTTGTTTAGCACCGCGCTACTTGTGGGCGCCACCAACAACGCATTTTTGTATTTCAGATTTTAAACTATATAGGAAAAATGAACAAGGTATTTTTAATTGTAACAACTTTATTATCAATAAGTTTTGCAGCCAATGCGCAAACCGCTTACAACGATACGGTAGAAAACCGCGTTGTGCCTGAGTATGAGAATGTTGTCTGTCCGAATGTTCCTCTAAAAATGTGGAATCGTGTGGCGGTAACCGGTAGCGGCAAAGATATTCGTGCGTTTTCGCCGTGGAAAAGTATTCAATACACATCGTCGGAATATTCCAAGGTGGCAAATCTTTACAAAAAGACCTTTGGCAACAAAGTGAACATTTGGTTGATGCCAATTCCCACTGCGGCAGCGTTTTACAGTCCAAAAAACAATGCTTTTACATCAGAGCAATATTCTACCATAAATTATATGTTCGGATATGCCGACAAGGATGTGCATTGTGTTGATATTCACACAATTCTGGGTCAGCACGCAAATGAAAATATCTATGCCCGCACCGACCATCATTGGCTACCGCTCGGGGCTTATTACGCTGCAAAAAGGTTAGCCGCTTTGTGCAAAGTTCCCTTTGTAAGTATCGAAGATTCAACACGTTATCAGCACCGTGTAATTCACCGTTACTGCGGCACAATGTATCATTACACCAAGAATATCAACGTGAAAAACAATCCTGAGGATTTTGATTTTTGGTTGCCCATAGCCGCCAAATATTCTACAAGTATTGTGCAGTTTAAATACGCTGGTGTTCACCAAGTTACGGGCGAATTTATACCCAAAGACCAAAACTATTTTAAAGATTATCCCGACGGCAGTGCGGCGGCGTATTGCACTTTTATTGGTGGCGATGCCCGTCTTGTTCACGTGCATACCAATGTGGGCAACGGTCGCAAGGTGCTTTTTGTAAAAGATAGTTTTGGAAATGCAATTCCGGGATATTTGTTTTATTCGTTTGAAGATTTGCACGTAATTGATTGCAGATATTTTAATCGAAACCTTACAGAATATGTTGAAAAACAAGGTATTACAGATATAGTTTTGTGCAACAACCTTCAATTTGTGGGTCAGCCCAAAATTCAAGACGCACTAAAACGTTATCTTACACAAAACCCAACTCGATAAATTATTAACTAACAACGAATTAAACTAATGATACGAATATTTTTTATTGATATTATTATAAAGAAAGTTCCTTAAAGAAACTTTCTTTAACGAATGTAACTAATACATTTTTAGTGTATTAGTTTAATTCGTCAAAAAAATTTAATCTTGATTAAATTTTTTATTTTATAAATAATTTTATTCGTTTTAATTTGTTTAATTCGTTGTTTTAAAAAAAAATTATATTATGAATAACCATTCCAAAATCTATATAATCGGTACGGCGGCGGCATTTGGAATAATGACCGTGGTGCTGAATTTTTTTCCACGGTCGTCGTTTTCGGAACGTGAACGCCGCGACCTTGCCACTTTTCCCGAGTTTTCTGCCGAAAAATTAGCAAGCGGCGAATTTACCGACAGCATTTCAAAATGGTATAGCGACAGCGAACCTTTCCGCGAATCGTTTATGTCTTTGAGCGAAAAGTTCAACAGTATGAAAGGCGTAAAAACAGGCAGTGGCGAAAATGCCGTTACCTTTATCACCGGCGATGCCAACGACCGTCCTGTGGTAGATACCACTCTATCTATCGATGAATTGCTTGACAACGAGATAGTTGCAGTAGATACTCCCGCCATTGCTCCGCAAATAAAAGACACCATTGCGCCAAGCAAGCCCGTAGAAAACAAAACCGCCGACAACAAGCCTGCTGAAAATAAACCTACACCCAAAGAGACTGATAATCACGATGGTTTCCGCATTCCCAACTCAGGCGTTATACTTGTGGGCGAAGAACCTAATGTGCGTGCTCTTTTGGCTTTTGGGTGCACATCGTATTACACCAAAGTGTATTGTGCGGTGGTAAACTCATACAAAGAGACTTTTCCTGATGTGAATATTTGGGTAATGCCAATACCCACAGCGTCAGAGTTTTACGGACCAGAAGAGGCGCGTTCGGTCAATTGGCGGCAAAAACCCTGTATCGAAGCCGTGTTTAAGAAACTCAACGAAAATGTAAACGCCGTGCATATTTACGATACACTTTTGGCACACGTCAACGAACCGATTTACCTCCGCACCGACCACCATTGGAGCGCCCTTGGAGGATATTACGCCGCCAAATGCTTTGCCCATCAAGCCGGATTGCCGTTTAAGAGTCTCAACGAAGGCTACGAACCCCGTGTAATTCACAATTTTGTGGGTTCGATGTACGGCTATGCCAAGGATATTTCGGTAAAAAATTCGCCAGAAGATTTTGTCTATTATTACCCGTCGCAAACGCAGTTTTCCACCCACGTAATATCTTATATTATTGATAATAAATATAATATCACCAAAGTATATCCCGAAAAAGAACGTTCGTATTTTGCCAAATTTCGCGATGGCAGTTCGGGCGCATACTCCACATTTCTTGGTAGCGATTCGCAGTTGACCCGTGTGGAAACTTCTACCAAAAACGGTCGCCGAATACTCATACTCAAAGATAGTTACGGCAACACAATCCCCTCGTGCCTATTTTATTCGTTTGAAGAAGTTCACGTGGTAGATTTCCGCTATTTTCCAAAAAATATGAAAAAATACGTAGAAGACCACCAAATCACCGACATCCTTTTTGCCAACAACCTCACCTTCTGCTGCACCCTCACCGCCGCCCAAAAATACAAGCGTTTTTTAACTCAACCCGAAGGGTCAGGAATTGTGAGAGATACCACACAAACGGAGTAACGACTTGTAATTTACGTCCAAAATCCTATTTTTTGAGCGGAAAATCCTATTTTTTTTGCTGTTTCAGGGGTATTTTTGCAATCGAAAAATTTGATAATTATTAACTAAATAGCAAAAAAGATGAACTTAAACAGATTCGCTAAAATCGCGTCGTTGGTTTTGTTTGCTGCTTTTGCAGTGTCAACCGCCGACGCTCAGATAGGTAAAAACCTATTAAACAAGGCAAAAGAAGCCGCCAACAATGCTGTTAACGGCAACAACAACGGCAGTTCGCAAACTCAGCAAGGCTCAACATCCCAGCAAGGTACTACAAGTCAACCTACTGTATCTCAGTCCTCTAACAACGCTCCTCAAATTAGAGCCGCCAAAGGCAACACCTATTATGTGAGCGTTTCCACAGGTAGCGCCCGCAACGACGGCAAATCTCCCTCCACCGCTCTCAAAGACCTTCAAAAAGCCATCGACCTTGCGCAAGACAACGACATTATTCTTGTGGCAGAGGGCAACTATCTCGGCAATATGGACAGGGGATATATCGAAATTGGTCGTTTTGGCAATTCTTCGCACGAAATGGGCAAATTTATAAGCATTTACGGAGGATATTCCACCGATTTTGCCGAGCGCGATGTAATGAAACATATTACCAAATTGCAACCCACAAGTCAAAAATTTATTGCTCCGCTGTTTAATATCAACGCCCGCCGTCCATACGGATATTCAGGTCCTGAGGGCAATGTAGTGGTTGACGGACTTGTATTCGACCTTGGTGAAAACAACCGCTACTGCACCAAAAATATGAAAGAAAAAGACGTTTCGGGAACTCCCAACGAAGGCGTGCTTACAGGTCGTTTTGTTGAACCCGATGCTCAACCTTCTGTTCCCACCGAAGGCTATCTCAGTGGCGATGAATATGGTCTGCATTTAGATGTGGAAGGTCAGGTGCGCATCTCTAACTGCATTTTTGTAAACTGTCGCGATTATGGTATCGCCGGACTTATGGGCAAGGGACACATTGAGGTGTGCAACAATATTTTTATTTCGTGCCGCTATGCTTCGTGCCAAATTAAAGGCAATGTAAGAGACGCCGACATCGACAAGGTATCGTTTGATTTTCACCACAATACAGTGCTCTTTACTTGGACACGCACTAAAGTTTTCGACGATATGGGTCAGGGATTCCGCTTTATGAACGGCATCCGCACCATCGACTGCCACCACAATATTTTTGGCTGCAACAGCAACTGCGCCGTGGAGCGTGTTTATTACGAAACCAACGCAAGTATGGAAAAACTCAAACAGAGCAACCTCTACGAAAACTATTTCTTTGCCAACAAGCGCGACCTTGAAATTGCATCTGCGGGTGTGGCATCTATTTCGGTGCCCGCCGACCGCATCGAAGAAGTTGATCAAATTGGTCCTAAATACGAAAACAACCGCGAATTGCCCGAAAGCGAAAAGGCATTTACCAACGCTATCGACCAAAGTTACCTCGAAGGATTTTTGAGCCTGAAAATAATGTCGAGCCAAAGTTACAATGCCAATTCGGCTGCCAACCAAGTAAACCGTGCATTTGGACTTAATCAGCAAGGCACCGAAATTGTCCGTCCCTCAATGTATTGCAACAAATATCCTTGGGAAAAAGCCAAAGACCTCTTTGGCAAGGTAAAAGGCTACGGAGCGCAAATGCCCGACAACAAGATTGTTAAATAGCAGTATTATAATCAACTTTTCATTTGGCGGATTAAGACGTTTTTGTGTTTTAATCCGCTTTTTTGTTTTTATAATCCGTTTTTTTTCAATAACATTGCGCCCAAAATAATTTATAACAACAAAAAAAAAATGAAAAAACTTATTCTCACATTATCGGCGGCAGTGGTTTTGCTGCAAACGGCATCGGCACAGACCGAAATTAACAACAACGCAAGCGAAAGCGGTTGGGGTTACAAAATATCGGGATTCATTGACCCTCAGGCATTTTTTGATACTCGCGAAATCGTGGGCGGACGCGAAGAACAGATGCTTTTTTACCCAAAACCAAAAGAATTTGATTCGTTTGGCAACGATATTAACGAAAAATCAAGTCTCAATATGCTTGCCATAACAGCACGTATCGGTATGAAAATCAACGCTCCCGATATGCTCGGCGCAAAAGTTTTTGGATATATCGAAGGCGATTTTACAGGTTCGTCGGAGAGCGGAATCAATATGCTCCGTCTGCGTCACGCTTACATTAATATGCGTTGGCAAAACGACGGACTTCTTGTAGGTCAATATTGGCATCCTATGGTGGCTCACGAGGTAATGCCGGGCACTCGTCCGCTGAATATGGGCGTGCCATTTCACCCCTATTCGCGCTACGTACAAACCAAATACACAAGGTATTTCGGCGGATTGGAACTCAATGCCATAGCCTCGTTTCAGTTAGACAACAAAGCCGTTGGACCTAACGGCGGCAGCACCGAGTATCTGCGCAACAGCAATCTCCCCGAACTCAACGCTCAGGTGGTTTACCGTGGCGAAAAACTCTATCTTGGCGCAATGTTTAACTATATGCTCATTCAGCCCCGCACCAAATTTACCGACGAGGCTTCGGGACTCACCTACAAAACCGACACAAAAATCGGCTCGTCGGCATTCTCTGTTTTTGGCAAATATCACGGCGATAATTTCGACATTCGTTGTCAGGCAATTTATGGCGACAACCTTTACGAACAATGTCTTATGGGCGGCTATTACGATGAATACGACCCAGTTAAGCACGAATACAAATACACCAACTACGGCACCACCACCGCTTGGGTAGATTTTTCAAAATGCAGTGGAGTTTTCCGCCCGGGAATGTTTCTTGGATGGGGTTGCAACAATAGTTTTGGCGACCGAATTGCCAACGATGCAACTACATACGGACGTGGCATCAACATCAACTCCGTTTACCGCATTCAACCCCGCATCGGCATTATTCCAAACAAAACCCTCAACTTTTTTGTAGAATACGAATACACAGCGGCAGAATACGGCAAGGTAGAGCCCGAAGGCACTGATT
>JAGCDD010000398.1 GCA_017651345.1 Bacteroidales bacterium
GGAGGATTATGGCGTTGACTTTCGCCAAAAGTTCGGGTTTGTTTTTTTGCATAAGAATACCGATTTCGCCGTGCGTGAATGGGGCGTTCAGTAGCGGTGCGGCAAGTCGCGGGTCGGTCTTGATGTAATACGGTGCTTCGGTGATTTCTGTAATCATCACATCTGCCTTGCCCTCAGATACTTGCGATGGAATTTCTTCGTTTTTTTCATATACAATCAATGTGGCTTGCGGCAGATTATCGCGGGCAAATTTTTCGTTGAGACCGCCGGGGTTTATCATCACTCGGACGGTCCGGAGGTTGAGGTCGTCGAGGTTTTTGAATTTTGATTCGTCCTCCTTGCGGCAGAGGATTGTCTTGCCGTTTTGGAGATAACCGTCCGACATATCCATCACTTCTTTCCGCGCATCGGTGATTGTGATGCCGCCAATTGCAAAGTCAAAAATCGCCGGTTCTTTCAGCACGTCCTCGGTGAGCGTCGGCCACGAGGTCGGCACGTATGTTATCTTTACGCCAATATTTTCGGCAATCTTCTGCGCCACCTCGATTCCAAATCCCCAATATTCGCCCGTCTTTGGTTCTCTATAACTAAGCGGCCTATAATCACCTGTGGTTCCGATGATTAACGTACCACGCTGTTGGATTTGTTCAAGGCTGTTGGTTTCTGTATCGTCGCTGTTTTTCGTACAGCAAATGATTGTTGACGCGGCGCAGAGGATTAGAATTAGCGTGGCAAGGATGATGGGGCGGTTTTTCATAGTTGTTCAATTACTGGAAGTTTGACAGATATTTTATAAAAGTTTCTAAATTCTTGTATCGGGATGCTTTCTGATATGAGATTATCACCTAATTGCGGAAAGCCATTTTTGTTTGGATAAATTATCAAACATTGGATTTCGCAATTATCCTCATCTGTGACACCTAATTTTTTTAATATTTTTCTATCGCGTGCGTATCCACTTAATTGGCGAATGTCGTTGCTATCGTAATTGTAATCAAGTTTATATTTAGTGTCAATTATGATTTGTTCGTCTATTTTCAGAAAATCAGTAGAGCCCGAATATCCCGGAAATTGAAACTCTATATTTCCACTTCTGCCGCCCAACAAATACAAAACATATAGTTCAAACAGCCTTGCCATATCAATCCAAAAAGGCGGCGTAGTTTCTTCTTGCTTGCCCGCTTCCTGGATAGAATAATCGAAACGACGGAGAATCATCTTGGCAACTTTAACAGCCGATTTATAATTGACAAACAGTTTGTTAGCCGTTATATTTTGAATCTGCGAAACCTGAATATCGTCGGATACTAAGGCAAAATGTTGTTTCAATTTGATGAAACGTTTTTTTATGTCCTGATAATTGCTCTGTTTTTTGATACTCTCATAGCGTTCCAAAACCTTTTCGCTGAACATCAATGCTTTTTTCAAAAGACGGTTTTCGGGAATGTCGAATGTATATTCTTGATAACGACAATAGATGCGGTCGTCCCGCTTTTGGAAAATGTTTTGCTGCAAATGCTGCGTGAACACTATTCTGCCCTTGATTTTGGATTTGAGGTTTTCTTCTTTGATGATGTATCCCCGTTTTAGTCCTCGCTTTACGATTTTTTCCAACAATGTGATAAAATGCAATATCAAAAGCGGCGACAAAACATTTAGATTTTTTTGTGTTTTGATGGCAGGTTTGTCAAAATCAATTTTATAACATTTGGCAAAATAATCCGCCTCTGAATCAACTTCCAACGCTGCGAGAAACATTTT
Source organism: Bacteroidales bacterium (assembly GCA_017651345.1). GTDB lineage: Bacteria > Bacteroidota > Bacteroidia > Bacteroidales > UBA3824 > UBA3824. Next base: position 1,762 of record JAGCDD010000398.1, read on the forward strand.
TATAAAATCAATGTTCTCTATTTTTGGCAAGATTGTAATCGTTAAATACTCTGTCAACCAACACGTTCCGATATAATAAGATGCACGAAAATCCTTTCCAATTCCGAGATACTTAGGCTCGCCCATAAAATCTTGGGGGATGCCAACAAAATCGACAGTTTTTAATCTATCGAAGTATTCTTGTGGCAAATATTCGTGTTCCTTAATGGATATTATGCATTCTCTATTTTCCATAGAAACAATCATTTTCCCATTTCAGTGGATTGTTAACTATATATTCCGCAATTTTATTCATTTCGTCCTGATTGCGTACAATGTGGTCGTGAAACCGTGTTTGCCATCCGAAATATATTTTTTGTTCGTTGGCGTATTTTGTTACAGATGATTTTATGCCGCCGATGCAGACCGACAACCACCCTTGATGATTTGCGATATTCTGCATATACGCGTTTCCCCTCGTAGGGACGTCGCGTGCGGCGTCCGAGCGTGCGGCGTCCGATGGTTGTGCGGTATTCTGTTTTTCTGTTTCGGGGACGCGGCACGCCACGTCCCTACGGCGGTCATACGGTGTTTTGTCGCCATCAATTCTGACCAACAAATGGATATGGTTCGGCATAATCACATACAATGGAATTTCGGCGTATGGATAACGTGTTTGGACGTTTTTGATTTGTTCGTCCAAATATTTCCCAATTTCGGTCAATTGCGTCATGCCATTACAAACAGTTCCGAAAAAATGTTCTCGGTTTTTAGTGCAGATTGTTATAAAATATTCTGCACCGCTGTAATTATGCCATTTGGCGCGTGGTGATTTCCTTTCGCGTAACATAGTCAATCAATTTTAGGTTGTTTGAGTTGATGCGGCGGGGGTGGGGTCGGGCGTGGAGGATTGGGTAACGTCGGATTTGTTCGGTAGGGACGCGGCACGCCACGTCCCTGCAATTGCGGGCGTAATGTCCTGTTTCAATAATCCATCCTTGTAATATTCACGCAACAATGGAATGATTTCGTAATCTAAATTGAGGCGCAATTGTTTTTCTTCAACCATAAAGAAACTGTGTCCAACTTTGAGGTCTGCCAAATCCAATTCATTGGCATTGTTTGTGTCAACAAATTCATTAACAGCATTGAATAGTTTTACCTGAATTGAGTCTTTCCCATATTTCTTAATAAGGACATCCACATCTGCCTTCAACGTTACAAATGCAAACCTCCTCCTCACAGCATAGTCGATATTGCCAACACTGCGGTCTGTGGTGTTCATTGTGCCGATGATGTAAAGATTGCTTGGTACGCCAAATTCTTCTTTTGAATATGGCAGAGTTACTTTTATTGGATGGTCGCCGTCGATTCGTTTGTCCGCCTCCAAAAGTGTTATCAGTTCTCCGAAGATTTTGGAGACATTGCCACGGTTGATTTCGTCGATGATGAGGACGTAGTTTTTGTCGGTGTTTTTTTGACTTTTTAATCCTTTGGATTTCAAAATATTAACAACACCTCTGAAATAAGGTTGATAGTATTTCACGCTTTTGTCGTCTTCTGACATCTTGCGGATATTTTCTTTTGTTAGCGTTGCGGTTTTTTGCAATTCGGAGCCGACGTAAAGCGACAAATTGTTTTTGGTATTAACTGTAACGCCAAAAATTGTACCTTTGGGCGTTTTTAGTTTGCAAACATTTTCTTCGTCGTATTCATTTATTTCAGAAATAAACTTGTCATATATTTCATCGAAATTATTTCCCGCTTGCGCTTTTATGCTTATTTGTTTGAAAATACCATCTTCTACGTCATAAGTGATTGTGCCATTGTCTGTTGATGGCTTTATTCCTTCCACAAAATCCTCATAGTCCATTGATTGATGAAATGTTACAAAACCGATTCGTCCTTCCTTTTGCAGTTGTTCGTAGCGTTTCATAACATCATCGTGATTGTAGGGAACTTTTTCAATTCCATCGCAAATTGCCAACGCCAATTCCGCAGTGGTGTAGGTCTTGCCAACACCGGGCGCACCTTGTAGGATGATGTTTTTCTTCTTTTCGAGAATTTCTATATAGTCGTTCATTTCTTTTGATATTTCTGTCTTTATATATTTAAATGCTGCCACATTTGTTTGTGCTGCATTTTTGTTGAATGTCACAAAATCATTATGATGTATTGGTGTATTAATTTCTTCAACATTGTCAACCAAGAAAACAATCTTTGCTTTTTGGGTTCCTGACTGGTAATCTGAAACCCTATCTTCGTACCAAAAAGGATTCTTAATTTTCCAATCATTCTTTTTGGTTTCATAGTCATCCTTCGTTGCGAAATCTATAATATTAAATTTGTAATTAACTTTGTTTTGGGCTAAATTATAAAAAGGGAAACTGCCATAATCCTCAATTAATTTCTTTAATTGAGGTATGATTTCATTCCAATCGGACAAGTGATTTCTCCAAATAATACCATAGCCATTTTTTTCTACGCCTTGTTTGAATTTACTGTGCCAATTGGTACTGTCGTGGGCGAATAAGCCTTTTATGTTTAATTCCATTTCCAATTATTTTATTACGCTCCAAAAATACAAAAAAATGTAATTCATAAAAACATTTTTCCGAAAAATCATACCTAAAATTACGTAATTTAACGAATGTCAGGCATTTCCATATGTGATTGTGTAGGGACGTGGCGCACCGCGTCCCTACGGTGTGTCGGTGTCATCCATTGTAACCATCTATCCTCTGAATATCTCCAAATACGGTTTCATCCTAAAAAATCTGTTTCGGCTTTGACCGGTGGTTTCTTCCAAGATGTCGATTTTTACAAAATCCTTTACCAAATCGTTGGCGGATTTGTAACTCAGGTTGCATTTTTCCATTACTTGCTCGATGCTTGTGGTGGGGCGTTTCAGGAGGTTGTGGAAAAGGATTACGGCGTTGGAAGCGCGGCGACCAAACGTGTCTCTGATTTGGTTTTCGGTTTCTTCTTTGAATTTCAACACCTTCGACAATGTGTCAACCGCCTCGCAAGATGTCTGTTGCACTCCAACGAGGAAAAACTTTATCCATTGCACCATCGCACCATTTTCTTTCACTTCCGCAAGATTCTGATAATAGAGGCTTTTGTTTTTCTCAAAGAATGCCGATATGTACAGCAACGGTTTATCCAAAATGCCTTTGCTAACGAGATAGAGCGTTATCAAAAGGCGACCGATGCGACCGTTGCCGTCCAAAAACGGGTGGATGGTTTCAAATTGGTAATGTATTATCGCAATCTTAATCAGGTCGGGCATTTGAGATTCGTTGTTGATGAAATTTTCCAAGTCGCCCATCAGGTCGTTGAGGAGCGAGTGATGAGGCGGAATATAACGCGCATCGGCAATGCTTGCGCCGCCAATCCAATTTTGACTTGTGCGGTATTCGCCTGGCATTTTGTATTGACCGCGTACGTCTTCCAAGAGCATACTGTGCGTGTTTCGTATCAGTCGGCTCGATATGGGGAGACGTTCCAATTGTGCAATTGCCTTGTTGATGGCTGAAATATAATTGTTTACCTCCTTCCAATCGTTGCGGCGTTCCTTGTTGATTTCCTCAACAGGCATCAGAGCCTCGTCTATTTGGGTGCGCGTGCCTTCTATGCGGCTCGAAATCACCGCCTCTTTGGTTACGTGCATCTGTATAAACAGGTCGATGTTTGGAACAAGTTTAGAAAACGAGTTCAATTCGCCAAGTTTTATCGCGGCTTTTTCCAACAATTGGTTTATCTCCGGCAAGTTCCATTGCCAAACCGTGTTGATTTTTTGAGGAACAAAATATTTGTAGCCGCAGTTTTCCTCGTAATGTCCGGGTGTGAAATTTTCAATGTCCATCTTCTTTTCGTTTTTTATTTCCCTTTCCGCCACTGAAAGTAAAATAAGACCTTCCGTTATGTTCAAAAAGTAAAATAAGAATTCCGTTATTTTACTTTTAGCCCGAAAAGTAAAATAAGGATTGGCGTTATTTTACTTTCCGCCGTAAAAGTAAAATAA
>JAGCDD010000399.1 GCA_017651345.1 Bacteroidales bacterium
CAAAATTTTTTGAGCAATGATAGAGACTCCAAGACAGTTGTTTATGCGCCACGTGGCGCCCACTTCGTTTACACCTTTAAATATAGAAGTAGTTAGAGCCAAGGGCGTGTACCTCTACGGTCCCAATGGCGAACGGTATATCGACACAGTTTCGGGAATTTCCACAGCCAACGTGGGGCACTGCCATCCAAAAGTGGTGGAAGCTGTTAAAAATCAAGCAGAACAATATATGCACCTGATGGTTTACGGCGAGTTTGTGGAGTATCCGCAGGTGATGTTGGCAAAAAAAATCGCCGACCTTCTGCCACCGTCGCTCAATTCGGTGTATTTTGTCAACAGCGGCACCGAGGCGACCGACGGAGCAATAAAACTTGCCAAAAGATACACGCATCGTCCTGAGGTTGTGGCATTTAAAAAAGCTTACCACGGGTCGTCGATTGGCGCGTCGAGCATTTGGGGCGACGAGTATTTCAAATCGGCTTACCGTCCGCTGATGCCGGGCGTTAGAATGTTGAATTTCAATAGTTTCGACGACCTTGCGCAGATTACCGAAAACACCGCTTGCGTGGTTACAGAGGCAATTCAGAGCGAGGGCGGACTCAATATTCCCGAAAACGGATGGCTTGCGGCATTGCGTGAGCGTTGCACCGCCACCGGCACACTTTTAATAATAGACGAAGTGCAGATGGGGTGGGGGCGCACCGGCAAATGGTTTGGATTTGAAAATTTCGGCATAGTGCCCGATGTGGTAACATTTGCCAAAGGTCTCGGCGGAGGTATGCCCATTGGCGCGTTTGTGGCAGACAAAAAGATGATGGAGGTTTTTTGCGATCATCCGATTCTTGGACACATAACCACTTTTGGCGGACATCCCGTGTGCACCGCCGCCGCGCTTGCTAATATCAATGTAATTGAGGATGAGCATCTTGTAGAAACTGCCACCGAAAAAGGTGATTATTTTGCATCGCTAATCGAAAAGCATCCTCGTGTAATCCGCACTTGGGGACTTGGACTTTTTCGCGGAATAGAGGTAGACCATTCGATAGATATGTCTAATTTCTGGCATAAAACATTAAACAATAACGTTGTTACCGACACCTTCCTTTTCCGCGACAACGCCTTCCGTTTCACCCCTCCGTTAATCATCTCCCACGCCGAAATCGAAGAAGCTGTGGACGGATTGATGAAGACGTTGGATGAAATGTGATTTTTACAAGGTTTCGGGCTAAATGTACCCAAAAAAAGTGAGATTTAGCCCGAAACCTTGTAGAAAATTTCTTTTGCCATTATCCTTATTTATCCATATTTTTGCCGTGCAAAAAATGTATCTTTATGAACAATAATATAGACAAAATGTCGCCTTTTATGGTGATGGAGGTGCTTGAACGCGCACAAGAACTGCAACATCAGGGAGTTAGCGTTATTCATTTGGAGGTGGGTGAACCCGATTTCAACGTGCCTAACTGCGTGGAAAAGGCTGTGGCTTCGGCTATGGTTAGAGGACTAACACATTACACTCATTCGCTTGGAACTCTCCGTTTGCGCGAGGCTATCGCAGGACTTTACGCACGCGAATACGGCACTGATTTTGGCGCTGATAATGTGGTGGTTACGTCAGGTTCGTCGCCCGCAATACTTATGGTGCTGCAACTGCTCTGCAACCCTGGCGACGAGGTGATTATCTTTAACCCCGGATATTCGTGCTACCGTAATTTTATACTTGCTGCCAACGCCGTGCCTGTGGAGGTGATGCTCAATCCCGACGATGGTTTCAAAATTAATATCGACGATATCAAGGCAAAAATCACTGCAAAAACCCGTGCAATTTTTGTCACATCACCGTCTAATCCGCTTGGCTACGTTATCGACAGCGAAACCCTCAAAGCCATCGCAAATCTCGGTATTACAGTGATTTCCGACGAAATTTACCATGGACTTGTGTACAAAAATAAGGCTCATTCTATTTTGGAATACTCACAAGATGCAATTGTAATCAACGGATTTTCAAAACGTTATGCAATGACAGGATTGCGCCTTGGCTACATTGTGGCACCTATTAAATATATGCGCAAGTTGCAAATTATGCAGCAGAATTTGTTTATCTGCGCCCCGTCGATATCGCAAGAGGCAGGTGTAGAAGCCATTCTCCATGCTGGCAAAGACGTTGAAAATATGCGCAATATCTACAACCAACGCCGCGAATTTATGGTTTCTAACATCCGCAAAATCGGTCTTGGAATTGCCGCCGAACCCGAAGGTGCGTTCTATGTGTTTGCCGACGCCCGCAAGTATACCAACGATTCGTACCGATTTGCCTTTGATATTTTGGAGAATGCCCACGTAGGCGTAACTCCGGGAACCGACTTTGGCTCTCAGGGTCAGGGATTTATAAGGTTTTCGTATGCCAACAGTCTCGAAAACATTGAGGAAGGATTAAAACGTATCGACAATTATCTTAAAAGTTTGAATAAATAGTTATGTATAAACAACTTACAATAATATCAATATTATTGGCGACATTATTTGCCGCTTGTGCGCCCAAAGATAATTGGGTAGAGGTAAAATCCAATGATTCAACCATTTCGCTGATGCTTCCACCCGATATGCACACGCTAAAAGGGTTCAACAATTACGCCATTTTGCAGTATGGCAACCTCGACAATAGTCTTTCGGTGATAGTGATTGCCGACACAATTTCTGCCTATAATGCCTTAATTGATAATTATATAGCTGAAAATCCCGATTCTGCTGCAGTGTTTTCGTCAGCCAAAGGATTCGACGGATATTGTTCGATGGTGATTTCAAACCTCAAAGCCGAAGCGCAGAAATTCGACGTTTCGGAAAATACCGATACCGCTGTCAATTCGTTTAAAATCAGAGCATTTGCCTACAATGCCAAATACGACACCGACAAATCGTACATCCGCCTTGCCATCTACGAAGGCAAAGTATGTTATTATCAAGTGTTTGCGATGATCAAATCCACTCGTGCCGAAGAGTTTGACGCTCAGATGAAACGGATAGTGTATTCGATGAAAGGAATTTGATTTATATCTCATAAAAAAAACGCCTGCGAAATCACTTCGGGGCGTTTTTTGCGATAAAAAAATCAAACAAACAATCAAAATCGTGAAAGGCTTATACCTTTTTTTTGTACGGTGCAAAGGTAGAGTGTAATTTTGCCTCCTGCAATACCAAGAAATAGGGATTTTGATGAAACGTTTCTGAAAAAAACTTTCTTTCGGTAACAATTTTTTTTATCATAAGGCACAAAAATTGTATAAAAATTAGCGGAATCAAATAAAGTTGCGTATATTTGCACTTTAAAAGCCAAGCGGCATTTTAGTAATGTTTTAAATTAGATGGAGAAATTTTTATCAATATTACTGATATTATTATATGCAATAACTCAAACAGTTACGGCGCGTACACTCGATGAGATTCGCCGTAGTGGAGTAATACGCGTGGCTTTTACCGAAAGTGGCAAACAAACCGTAAACTACAACTTTGCCAAGGAATTTGCTCGTTTCTTAAATGTTGATTTAGAGATTGTTACCATATCGTGGAACGAAATTTTCTCGCACAACGGCGTTATTCCTCCCGATTATCAAACCAACGACAGCATCAGTTACACTCCCGACGCACTCCGCCGTGCCGACTTTATTTGCGGCACCACCTATATATATGCTTGGCGCGAAAAATTCTTTGATTTTGCCGGCGTTATGGATGTATCTGACTTGTTGATAGTTAGTAAGCGAAAAACTAAAAAATCGCTTTTTACTAATTTCATGTTGCCCGAATCTTATCACAAGTCGGACAAAAAGCTCAACGTTAAGAGTTACAAAGACTTAAAAGGATTGCGCATAGCACTTCTCGAAAACTCATCGTATGCTACCAACCTTCAAAAAATCAACGACTTGATAGGCGGCGGCATCACAATAGTTACCACCAAGAGTGAGGAAGAATCGCAGTTGTTGGCACGTCAGGGCAAGGTAGACGGATTTATCACTGTATCGTACCTTGGTTTGCAGTTTGTTAATGACAATCAGCAGTTTAAACTCGCATTCCCTATTGCAAAACCCGATGATGTGGGTTGGGCTGTGGAAAAAGGCAACCGTTCGCTCCGCACCGCCATCGACGACTTTTTTGCAATGATGCAAGGAAGCGGTGTCTTGAATAAGTTGTTTACATCTAAATTTGGCGTTAACTATCAATCTTACAATGAAATAATTAACTCATATTCGGAATCAACCGAGGAGATGTCAAACTATCGCGACCTTGATGAGATTATGGAGTCAGGAAAGCTTATAGTTGGTCTTCGCGACCGTGAAATGGTTTATCACTCAAGCGGTATCAAGCAATTTAATCATTATCTTGCTGGAGAATTTGCCAAACATCTTGGTCTTGATTTTGAAATTAGAATTATCCCCAATCTTTCAGATTATTTCCGCGATAGTAATGGCGAAATTGTCCGCGACAGCAGTTACACGCCCGAATGGTTCAACTCTATTGACGTGGCTTGCGACCTTCTTGCCCCAATCGATTGGCGTTTAAAGAAAATCGACATTGTGGACGTGCTACCTACTGCAAACGTTGTGGTAGCTAACAAGAATCTGGATATCAAAAATATTAACGATCTTCACAAACTTAGAGGTGTTACCTCTAAAGGATCTGTTTACGAAGAGGCGTTAATCGACAACGATATTACCAACTATTATTATAAGGAGGCAAACGAATTTTTTGGCGAAATTATGAGCGGTCGCGCCGACTACTGTATCGTCAACTTCGACATTTATAGTCTTCCTAAATATCCTCAGTTGGAGTCTAAGTTTGTGCTTGGCGAAATCAGTTCGGTAGGTTGGGGTATTAAGAAAAATCAACCTAAATTGCGTCAAAAAATCCTTGAATTTCTTGTTTCGGCAAGTGCTCGTGGCATTTTGGACGATGCGTTTATGGAGCAAGCCGGTATCCCTTACAAAGCGGCTCAAAACCACTTAGTAGCTATGTATCAGACATATCAAACGGGTTATTTCCCATTTGTATTCTACGGAACCGACCAAGGTTTGCCTCAAGAAGATATTATGTGTATTTTCCAAGATAACGATGGCTTTATGTGGTTCGGCACTCAGTCGGGTGCTGTTAAATACAATGGCCGTCAGATGGTTAACTACACAAGTGCTCCCGACCAACTTAGTAGCAATGTTGTTTTTGATATTGCGCAAGACAGCAAAGGTAATATCTATTTTGCTACTCTCAAAGGTGTAACATGCTTGAATCCAGAGGGTAAGTTTACACAAATACTCTCTGATATGGCGTTTAAGCATATCTATATCGACAAAAAAGATACAAAATATTTCTTTGGCGACAAACGACTTTGTACCCTCGATGCCGACAACAAAACTCAG
>JAGCDD010000400.1 GCA_017651345.1 Bacteroidales bacterium
AAATCCAATGATGCATTTACCAAACTCACAAACATCATTCAACTTGCAGGATTGCAAATCTACGCCATCATTGATGAGTACGACAATTTTGCAAACACAATGCTTGCCGACAGTGAGAGCAATTATATGAACCTCACCCACGGCGATGGATTTTTCCGTCTGTTTTTCAATAACTTAAAAGCCGCAACTACCGAAAACGACGCAGCGGTTTCGCGCATTATGATTTCGGGCGTTACTCCGCTCACTCTCAGCGACGTAACAAGCGGCTACAATATTGGAATGAACATTTCTGCCGACAGTCAGTTTAATTCTCTTGCCGGTTTTACCGAAACAGAATTCCGCCAAATGCTTGAATATTACCGCGATGCAACAGGAGTTTTCCATCATACAGTTGACGAATTGATAGAAATCACCAAGCCGTGGTACGACAACAACTGTTTCAGCGAAGATTCTATTGATGACGACCGTATGTACAACTCAGATATGGGGTTGTTTTTCATCAGAGAATATATCAAAAAGAACGGCAACATTCCCGAAAATATGGTGGATTCCAACATCTCATCCGACTATAACAAGATGACCAAACTTATCCGTTTTGAACAACAATTTGGTGAGAAAACATCTCTAATTCAGCGCATTAACAACGACGGATATATTTACGGAACCATCAAACCCGAATTTGCCCTCAACGACCTTGATCGCTACGAAAATCTTGTGAGCCTGATGTTTTATATGGGATTGCTGTCGGTTGGCGATCATCAGGCGGGCAGGACAAAACTGATTATCCCAAATTCTACTGTCCGTCAACAGTATTTCAGATATATGCAGCGCAATTACGATACCTTTGTATCGTGGAAAACTGACGACAACATTATGTCAGACCTTGGCTACTCGCTTGCGTGGAAAGGCGAGCACGAAAAGTTTTTCCGCTACATTGCAAGTTGTATGAAAGACGCCACCAAAAACAACGATTTCAACAAGTACGGCGAGGCGTTTGTAAAGGGATTTTTCCTCTGTCAGTTTGGAGTCAACCTAAATTACTTCACGCCATTCACCGAACAGGAATTGGATCACGGATACAGCGACCTTTACCTAAAACCACGCATCGGCACTCCGCACGGCTACATCATCGAACTTAAATATTGCAAACATTCATCCACCCCCACCGAAGTAAAGGCACTCTTGGAGCAAGCGCGAGTTCAATTGCCCAACTACATCAACGCCAAACACTTAACCACCGAAGCCAAAGACGGCAATTGGACATTGCATCCGATAATCTTGGTCTTCAGGGGTTGGGAATTGGCGGAATATGAGGTGATTGAGTGATTGCCATCGGCTGACATTAATTTCAGTTGTATACATTTTGAATACAACTGACCATTTTGCGCTTTCTGTCGGTTCTTGACCGTTCCCCAATAGACACGCGGACGCGGGCTATTGGTTATGGCTGCCACTATATCCACGATAGAGAAAAACCATTTGCCTTGCTCATCGTCCCAAACGGCCCGCACTTCACGGTCGTTGAAAAAACGGATTGATATTTTGTGCTTGTTAGACATCCTTTGATCGTATTTTTCTTGATGACAAAGATATGGTTTTTATTCGTATTTTTACAAAACTTATCATTCACCTCATTTTTCTATTTCTTTTTCAAACATCATTTTGGCTTATATTTCCAATACTATCTTTCCATTTTATTACGCCACGAATGGCAAGGCGGCTTTCGGCAGAGATTAGATTTTGCATAAAATTCCAATCGATTTCGCCGTCTGAGGTGACAGGCAGAAAGAAAATATCTTTTTGAATTTTCTTTTTTGATATAGAATCACCCCAAGAGTATTTCGGTTTTAGATTTTTGTACAAAGCGGAAACAAGAAATAATTGTATTTCTTTTGATTTCCCCTTTTCATTTTTCACATAACAAGCAAGATTGTGGCTGTCATTTGAAAAATAATCACTCTCCTGATAAGTAATAACAAGAGTTTTTCCGCCAATCATAATTGAATTACCTTCCTCAATCTGTTCCATATCGTAATTAACATACGTTGCAACGGAATTATTGGTTTCACTTGCCGTAACATAGGGATAATCACCACTATTGGGTACAATTTGGCTTTGCATAATACTTTGAGTATTGTTTACATTGAAAATACCCTTTTCTCCACAAACCTTAAACTCTTTCCACTCAACCTCACCTCAATTGGAGTACTGCATCTTTTTCCTCGTGCGAGAGTTCTGTTTTATCTAATCCGTTTGATTTTAAATAATCATTCAGTTTGATTAAACTTTCATTTTGGAGTTCGTGGATATATGATTCCATATAATCAAAATCAATTTCTCCGTAGAAAGATGTGGGTAGAGCAACACATACACTTCTCAAAATATTCTCATTAAAAGAACTTTGTCCCCATTGAAACGTACTAAATGCTCTATTCATTACCGCCAATAAATAACAAGCAATAGTCGGATTCAATTCAGACCTCAAAAACTCCATTACCTTTATTTTATCACCTGTAAAATATGGTTGGTCTTGATAAAAGATAGTGGCAGTATCTTGTCCAAAAGATATTGAATTGGCAGGATTCAAATATTTTTCATCTTCATCCAAATAACCGCGAATACCATTATTTTGGCTCGTTCTTACAACATAGCGATATTTAGTGCCAAATTGAATAGCATTTGCATTGAATTTCTTCAAAGGAGTTGATACTTTAAACAAATCCCCAATTTTGTACTCTTTGAACGTGCCCCCGTCTGCCTTGAATTGTCGTTCAAGTTCTTGCAAACGGGGGCTTACTGAAAATCCACAAATTCTTCTTCTCCTTTGATAAGAGAACCAATTTTCCAACTCAAATATTCGGAGACAGTTTTACGAAAATCTGCCTCGGTGGGAATGGTGTCAATTTCGCGGTGCTGATTGTATGTCCAATCATTACCGTTGAGTGTTATCGTATCTTTTACAAGAAGACCGTTTGTGATGGTGTAATAACCGGTTTTTGTTTTTCGATTCAAAACAATATCCACAAGTTCCGCATAACGTTCTTTCACGTGGTCGGCATCCCTCAGATTTACTTTTGAACTTGATTTTTTGCGGTTCATTCGTTGATATCCATCATTGCTAAAATCAACAAATGTTACAAGATTGTCTTGGTTGTGAGGTACACCAACTTCAAAAAGATAAATTGCCGTTTGTACGCTTGATTTGCCAATAAACAAATCTATCGGCATACGAATGGAAGCCAAGAGAGTATTATTCATCAATATCCTTCTACAAAATGGCTGTGCGTTTCTGTTTGTTCTTGTTTTACCTTGATTTTCAACTGTTCCTTGTCCGCTACCTGCATTTTCCTGAATAATCACACAGGCTCTACCTTTGTGCATATAGTTTAACGCTTTTTCAACGAAAATCATTCCTTTGCCTTCGGCTGAGTAAGGTGGATTCAGCAAAAATACATCGGCGGGAAAATCATTGTCCTTGTTTTCGCCTTGCTCATATTTGCCGTAGTATTCCGACAAAGAGTTTTTGTTGAGAATATGCGACGAGCCGTCTTTCATCAAAATCATATTCAAGACTGCAAGAATGTAAATATCCTGCCTCATTTCCACGCCAAGCAACTGATTGATTTTTATATTGGCAATTTTTAATTTGCGTTCCTCCTCGCTCGTTATAGTATTGTTTGCGTCTTCAATCATCAATTTCATTGCCGAAACAAGGAACCCTGCACTACCTGTTGCCCAATCCCAAACATAACTATCTTTATTGACTTTGCAAAGACGTGCCATTAACTCAGTTACATAACGAGGCGTCAGCACAACATCGTTTTTCTCGTCGTCGCTTGCGCGTTCACGAATCCAACTGGTAAGCACATTCAACAGTTTTCCCGTAAAGTCAATGTGTACTTCTTCGCCCATAGTAAAAATGGGCATAATATCTTCTTTAATCTGAATAAAAGCATTTTTGATTGTACTTGCACCATTAACAGGGCGATAATATAGTACATCATTTAAAATACCTTTATACAAAGAGTTAATATTGTCGAGTTTTTCTTTTGGAAGGTGCTTTTCGGTGAGGAATATTTTAATTTTTCTCAGAATAATTGCACCGTCGTGTTCTTCATCTGTTACAAGTCCTTTCAAATCGCTGATTTCGAGAGGTTGAATTTTTCCTTCCACTCCAAGACCCGCCATTATCAAAGCGCAAACAAGTTTCAAACGGTCTTTTGGCTCAGAAACTTGCATTTTGTCGCGCATATCTTGGTTGAGGTCGGTAAGCACATTTTCTATCTGGTCTTCAAGTTCGCGAGTCTGCGACTCCTTTTCTGCGTCAGTAAGGAAAATATTTTTTAATTTTTCTTCAAGGGCTGAAAGATTATCGTCTTTAAGAAACGAGAAGTCTGTATAGTCAGCAATTTTCTTTGGACGGTACATATTAGCCTTGCTCACATAATAAACGCCCATTTCGGTTATAGGCTCGCTCTGTGATTGTACATTATAACCATTGAAGCCAATTGCAATGACATTGTTGTAAGACTTTGTTATTCTGGCAACGGCGTATGAATAATGTACAGCCCCATTTACAGCGTACTTTTTTATGTTTTTGTATATGGGCTTGCCTTTTTCGTCTTGGTTTGCAATCTGTCCGTCGTCATTCAGTTTTATCAAATCGCCGAATGTTCCTTTTACCTCAATCATAACAGGAATATAACTAAGGCTTTGCGGTAATTGTATTAAACATTTGATGTCGGGATAATTGCCACCCTCTCCGCCTGATTTGCTTTTTTCGGTAGTGAGAGCGTGGTTAATTTCTTCATTTATATTGTCGGTTTTGATATGATACTTCACACCAAACCGATCTAATTGCTGTTTAGCAATGTCCTCGATTTTTTCTTCGATGCTTTTTGCCATTTCTGCGCTGTTATTATGGGCGTTTGGCTTATCAATTCAGGCTTACGGGCAATTGCATTTGGGCAAAAAAAGGCGTGGACATTGTTCTTATCCTCGCCTTGTGGCCCTGAGAATTGCCCGTAACACCCGATAAGTCAACGCCCACGCATACGCGCGGACATTTGCAGACTTATTCTCGGGTATTACTTTTCTTAAAGTTTCTCAGGTTTCAAGGCAAGTTCCGAATAAATAGCAAACGCTAAGTTTTACAATATGTTAGTTTATCATTTCACATCGGTTGCCCGACGCTTTTTTTGTTCATTGTTCGTGTTTTTAGTTTGTACTACGTGGCAAAAATATAAAAAAATCTGCATTGATGAAAGGTTTTTGCTAAAAAAATTTTCTTCGGTCTTTCCATAAAATCCAAATTTTTCCTTATCTTCGTCCTCACAAACCAACCCCAAAAAATCGCAAAAATTATGAAAGCATTATTTATCAACGGCAGTCCGCGAAAGAATTGTAACACTGCAAAACTTTTGAAACGGGCAATGGAAGGCGCGGCCGAGGCGGGCGCAGAAACCGAATTGATTAACCTTTTTGTGTGAGGAGGTTTAAAACCGTTTCTACCCCCTCCGATACTCCTTCGGGCTTATCCCCTTTAAGCGTTTGAAAAAGCGGCAGAAACTTGCGTGGTCGGCAAAGTGCAGAGCCTCAGCAATTTGCACAATAGTTTTGGAGGTGTGTTGAAGTTGCCATAATGCCTCCATCAAGAGCATTTGGTTGATATAATCCAAAACCGTCCTGCCCGTTATCTGACGGACTATGCGTGAAAGGTAAATGGTTGTAACACAAAGTTTTCCGGCATAAAACCCAATATCGCGATGTTCCACAAAATTGTTGGGCAAAAGGCGTATAAACTCCAAAAACAACTCCTCGGCACGCTCCGAAAAATGGTGAGGATTGATGCTACATTGTTGAATATCAAGTAAATCGAGCAAAAACGCCGAATACAAAAGTCTCAGCATATCAGTCTTGAAAATATGGCTACTGCGCTGATAATCTGCAAATTCTCTCATTCGATGGCACAATCTCTGCGCATTGTCCTCTGAGAGAGAAAGTTTCGGCACGTGCAACTCCACAATCGGAAAATACGCCGCACGGATTACGTTGCGTATAACAGGCGAGTCAAAAACCACATCTTCCTCTGCCAAAAGGCTATGAGCCAAATAGTTGAGAGTGGTGCTCTCTACCGTTATCGAAAACCCGGGAGTGTATGTGTATAGG
>JAGCDD010000401.1 GCA_017651345.1 Bacteroidales bacterium
CACGGCATCGGAGGGTTGGCCGACGAGTATGTGGACGAGGAGCTGAGCTATGCCGACCTGCACCGCACGAAGTATGAGCCGCTGGAATCGAATATCACCAACCTGGTGGATTTAACAACCGCGATGTGCTTTTGTATGTTAAATCGTTTGTTGAAAATATCTTAGATTCTAAACGGTTTAAATTTGATACTCCATCGTCGGCATTGCAAAAGTTTCAACCCATAGCTCCATATAAACTGCCCGACCCAGTGCCGGGTTTGAACTATCCTGCTTATCTTGCTCCGTGGCTTGGCAACGACCTTCAACGCGAGGCTTTCGCCAAACTCAATGCCTTAAAAGATAAAATTAAGTTGGGCGTTAATGCTACCTTGCAACAGATTTGGCAGCGTTTGCAGTGCAGCGATTATTTTTTCTTCATGTCCGACGGCTATTTAGACGGCACTCAGCAAAACATAGTTACCAATCCGTTTGGCACACCATACAACGCCTTTATCACCTATATGAACATAATTGGTGATTTTGAGCGCCGTGTCAACCTCTCAATCGACAACACAAGCATCAACCAACTATCCGACAAACAAATCGCCGATTCTATCAAATACTATCAGGCACGAATCAAAGAACTAAAACAGGAGTATCAGAAAAGAAGCTTGCTGAGTTAGATAATAAAAAAGGCGTGGAAAATGTTTTCCACGCCTTTTTTTATCATTCATTTGTAAATTATCCTAAATATTTGCTCACATTATCTTCGATACGTTTGGCGATATCTTGCGATTGTTCGGCTTTTTGGAATTTTTCGCCGGTGATGTGTTCGTAGAGTTCGATGTAGCGGTCGGTGATGCCAGATACTATAGAATCGGTCATTTCGGGCACTTTCTGACCTTCTTTGCCTTGAAAACCATTAGCCATAAGCCATTCGCGAACAAACTCTTTTGAAAGCTGTTTTTGCTGCTCACCTTTGGCAAAACGCTCGGCGTATCCATCCAAGTAGAAATAACGCGATGAATCGGGAGTGTGAATTTCGTCGATGAGGACTATTTTGCCGTCTATCTTGCCAAACTCGTATTTGGTGTCAACGAGTATAAGACCACGTTTAGCGGCAATCTCGGTGCCACGGGCAAAAAGTTTGTAGGTGATTTCCTCTATTTGTGCGTAATCTTCGGCAGAGATAAGTCCGCGTTTGATGATTTCTTCCTTAGAAATATCCTCGTCGTGACCCTCAGCAGCTTTGGTGGTGGGGGTGATGATAGGAGTGGGGAATTTTTGATGTTCTTTCATTCCTTCGGGAATCTTAACGCCGCAGATTTCTCTTGCACCAGATTTGTAGGTACGCCACGAACTCCCTGTGAGGTATCCGCGGATAATCATTTCAACAGGAAAAGCCTCAGCCTTGCGTCCAACGGTTACCATAGGGTCGGGAGTGGCAAGTTTCCAGTTGGGAACAATGTCGGCGGTAGCGTCTAAGAATTTTGCGGCTATTTGGGTAAGAATCTGACCTTTGAACGGAATACCTTTTGGAAGTATTACGTCGAAAGCCGAAATACGGTCGGTAGCCACCATTACAAGTTTGTCGTTGCCGATAGAGTATACATCGCGAACTTTGCCGTGATAAACATTGGTTTGACCTTTGAAGTTGAAGTCGGTTTTGATTAATGCGTTTGCCATAATATTTATGATTTATGAATTATGATTTGCAAATTATGAATTGTGAATTGGAGTTTCGTAAGCGCTGATAATCTTTTTTACAAGTTTGTGACGCACCACGTCGTCGCCGCTAAACGATACAAACGAAATTTCTTTGATGCCTTGTAGTATATGCAGCGCGTGCACAAGTCCCGAATCAGATTTGCGCGGAAGGTCGATTTGCGTTTGGTCGCCTGTTACAATAAACTTAGAGTTTTCGCCCATGCGGGTGAGAAACATTTTTAACTGAGCCACTGTTGCATTTTGTGCTTCGTCTAAAATAACGGCGGCGTCAGATAGCGTGCGACCGCGCATAAAGGCAAGTGGGGCAATCTGCACAATGCGTTCCTCAATCATATCTTCTAAACGGCGTTGAGGAATCATATCGTTGAGCGCATCGTAAAGAGCCTGCATATAGGGGTCGAGCTTTTCTTTCATATCGCCGGGCAGAAAACCGATTTTTTCGCCAGCCTCTACTGCGGGGCGGCAGAGAATTATTCGGCGTACCATGCCTGTTTTTAATGCTCTTACGGCAAGAGCCACAGCAAGATATGTCTTTCCTGTTCCTGCGGGACCAGTTGCAAACAACAAATCGTGACGTTCAAACTCTTTTACCATCTGCACTTGGTTTTGCGAGCGCGGACGGATAGGCACGCCCGTTACCGAATACACAATAGCATCTCCACCTCCGGCATATAGCGACGCTTTGTCGAGATCTTTGTTTAAAATACTTTCTAATTCGGTGTCGGATAAAGAGTTGTATTTTGCAAAATGAGCCTTGATGAGTTCAATAGATTCAGAAAAACGCTTTACCTCGTCGGTTTCGCCGAGAATTTTAATTTCGTTTCCACGGGCAATGAGTTTTAATTTTGGAAAATTCTGACGTATTTTTTCCAAACGCTGCTCGTTGACACCGTAGAATACCACGGGGTCGATGTTGTCTAAATCTAATTTCTGCTCCATACCTAATTTATAATCTCGAGTTCTTTGATGATGTTTTGTGCGTTGGCAAATTTATCTATTATAAATAATACATATCTGATATCCACAGCGATAGTGCGTTGCAACTCTGGTTCAAACATTACATCGCCGCTCATCGATTCCCAATTGCCGTCGAATGCCAAACCAATTAATTCTCCATCGCCATTGAGCACTGGACTGCCGCTGTTGCCGCCCGTTATATCATTGTCGGTAAGAAAATTAATAGGAATTGTACCGTTTTCGGCGTAAGGACCAAAGTCGCGTTTTTTGAACAATTCCTCCATTTTTTCAGGAATTATAAACTCCTTGTTGTCGTTGTTCTTTTTGGCAAGATACGATTCGTAGTTGGTTTGCCATCCCATATCTTTGCCGTTGTAGGTGTATCCGCCCACTTTGCCGTAGCTTAGACGCATGGTGCTATTGGCATCGGGACTCAAAAGTGTATCGGGATTAATTGATTGCGCCATTTCCATCATAGCTTTGGTGTACAGGCGTTTGTGGTAATCAATTTTGGCTTGTGTATCGTCAGAAATCGAAAATTTATCCATTATATCAATAAACTCCGAAGCAAGCAAAAACAGCACATCGTTGTTGAGAGTTTCGGCTTTTGGCTTTTTGATAAATTCTTCGTAACGTGTCTGGTCTGTAAAAATCGAGTTTTGAAATGCTACTTCCAAAGCAGGGAAAAATGCGGCATCGCCAATACCTTTGGGCCAATATTTTTGGGGAACGTTTTTCATATAGAGCTGCATCATCTCTTTTGTAAGAGCATAATCCACATCCTTATTATAATCGCGGAAATGGCTTTGATAATTATCTTTCAACTTAGCCACTTCTTCTTTTTCCATTTTGTCGTAACCGAGCGACAAGTAATAATGCAGCATGTAATGTTCGATTGCAAAATTGATACATTCGCAGCAATGATAAATAGTAGTGCTCCAATAGGTTTGATATTTATCGTTGAGGTCGATAGCTGCAAAATCTTTTTGAAGCAACGGTAAAATCTTTTTATATTCAGTTTTTTTGTTGTTGGTAATCCATTGAGCAAGACGGCGTTCGTTTTCAATTTTGCGGTTTAATACGCCAAGATTATCGATGCCTTCGTTAATACCGAGATAACATTTGTATCCATTGGCGTAGTTGGCGTATTTGGCTGTGTATTGAATATTTATTTGCTCATCTTTTTCCATAAACTCTTTGAGCGATTTGAGATAAGCTCCAAAAACTTCAACAACGATTCCGTTTTGATTGCGTTTCATTTGGTCGATGCCATACGATGAGTATTGACGCATGGTTTCGCCGGGGTAACCTATGGTCATGGTATAATCGCCCGGTTGAAAGCCTTTGAGATTGATTTTGAGATAATTTTTGGGTACAAAAGGAATATTATTTTCGTTGTATTCGGCAGGAGAACCATCGGGAGCGGTGTAAACGCGGAAAATACAGAAGTCGGCTGTTTGACGAGGCCATACAAAATTATCGGTTTCGCCACCAAACTGTCCTAACGACTCGGGCGGAGCACCTACCAAGCGTACATCAGTGTAAGTGATGTATTTAAACATGTAGTAATAGTTACCGTCAAAAAAATTAGTTACCTCCACTTCGTATTTGCCATTTTCGGTATTTTCGTCTTGCATAGTTTCTATTGTGCCTTCTATTACCGACGCTTGGGCAGAGGGTGATAGTCCTAATACTTGCGGGGTAAGAATCTTGTCGGTAACATCTTCGATACTAATTAATTGCGAAACAGTTTTGCCTTTTATCGGTAATTCGTCGGCAAGCGTTTTTGCCCAAAAACCATCGGCAAGATAGTTGTGCAAAAGCGAACTTTGCGATTGAATGTCGTCGTATCCGCAATGGTAATTGGTAAATAGCAATCCATTTTTAGAAACAAATTCGGCAGTACATTCATCGTGATTGAGCACCACTACGGCATCTTTGAGACATGCTTGGTTGAGACTGTAAATATCTTCGGGAGTAAGTTTAAAACCGGCGGCTTTCATTTGGTTGTAGTTTTTGCCAATGAGCGAAAGAATCCACATACCTTCGCCGGCGTATGTGCTTGATATAAGCGAGAAAATTGTTAGGGCGGTAATGATTAGTCTTTTCATATATTATTGATAGTTTTTAAAAAGGCGGATTTCCATAAAGGTAGGAAATCCGCCGTTGTTAGTTATGAGAATATTGTTGATATTACAATTTTTTGCGAACTTCTTTTTCTTCGTAAGATTCGATGATGTCGCCAACTTGTATATCGTTGAATTTGTCGATATTGAGACCACATTCCATTCCGGTGGTAACCTCCGAAACGTCGTCTTTGAAACGTTTGAGCGAACCGAGCTCGCCTGAGTAAACCACAATACCGTCGCGGATTACGCGGCATTTGTTTTTGCGGATAATCTTTCCGTCTTGAACCATACAGCCTGCAATGTTGCCCACCTTGGAGATTTTGAAAATTTCCTTGATTTCGGCTGTACCTGTGATTTCCTCTTTGATATCGGGCGAAAGCATACCTTCAAGAGCGTCTTTAACATCGTCGATAGCATCGTAGATGATGGAGTAGAGACGAATTTCAACGTTGTCTTTTTCGGCAAGTTTCTTGGTGCCTTGTGCAGGACGTACTTGGAAACCGATGATAATTGCCTTTGAAGCTTTGGCAAGCATAACGTCGGATTCTGAAATCTGACCAACGCCTGCGTGTATAACTTTAACCTTGATGCTTTCGGTAGAGAGTTTTTCAAACGAACTTTTGAGAGCTTCGATAGAGCCTTGTACGTCGCCTTTGATAACGAGATTGAGCACAAGCTCTTCGGTGTTGCCGGCAATAACGTCGTGGGCAAACTTGTTGAGGTCCATTACATTGATGCGGTTGGTGATTTCGCGTTCGATTTGCTGACGGCGTACTGCGCGTTCGCGAGCCGAGCGTTCGTCTTCCATTACCTCAAATTTGTCGCCTGCGTTTGGTGCTCCGTTGAGACCTAATACTGAGGCTGCCTCGGCAGGACCTGCGCTCTTGATACGTTTGTTACGTTCGTTGAACATGGCTTTGATTTTGCCTGAATAGCAACCTGCCCAAACTACGTCGCCCACTTTGAGTGTTCCGTGGCTTACAACTACGTTGGTAACATATCCCTGACCATGGTCGAGCGATGCTTCAACTACCGAACCAAATGCGGGACATGTGTAACTTGCTTTAAGGTCGAGCATTTCGGCTTCGAGAAGAATACGGTCGAGAAGTTTGTCTACATTAGTACCTTGTTTTGCCGAGATGTCTACACAGCCATAATCGCCACCCCAATCTTCGGTTAACATTCCGCGTTCCGAAAGTTCGCGACGGATTTTTTCGGGGTCGGCATTAGGACGGTCGATTTTGTTGACTGCAAAAATGATAGGCACGTTGGCGGCTTTAGCGTGGCTGATAGCCTCCTCGGTTGTGGGCATTACTTGCGAATCGGCTGCAATTACAATTACCACAATGTCGGTGATTTTGGTACCGCGGGCACGCATAGCGGTAAAAGCTTCGTGACCGGGAGTATCAAGGAATGTAATACGTTTGCCGTCGGGAAGTGTAACGTTGTAAGCACCAATGTGCTGAGTGATACCGCCTGCCTCGCCAGCAATAACGTTGGTTTTGCGAATATAGTCGAGAAGTGCGGTTTTGCCGTGGTCTACGTGTCCCATGATGGTAACAATAGGCGGACGCGGCTTCATATCGTTGGGGTCTAATTTTTTTGTGAGGTCGGTTTCGTCGCCGATGTTGAGGAATTTAACTTCAAAGCCAAATTCTTCGGCAAGGATGCTGATCATTTCGGCATCGAGGCGCGAGTTGATTGAGATAGGAGTGCCAAGGTCGAAGCAAGTTTCGATAATTTTGTTAACCGGCACGTCCATAAGCGACGAAAGTTCGTTTGCCGTGATAAACTCGGTGATTTCGAGCACCTTTTTCTGAGTTTCAGCGAGTTTGTTTTCCTCGTTGATACGTTCACGGATAATTGCACGTTTATCGTGGCTATGTTTAGAAGTTTGGCTCTTTCTACCGCTGCTTTGCTGAATAGCAAGAGTCTCCTTAATTTGTTTCTTGATATCTTCGGCGGTAATCTCTTTTTTAATCTCCTCAGGGCGGCGTTTTTTGTCGCGGTTGCGGCGAGGCTCGTTGTTTTTGTTTTCGTTGCGCTCGCTTTTTTTCTCTTCTCCGCCTTTTTTGCCGTTTTTAGCCTGACGGTTTTTGTTATCGCCTTTTCCGTTTTCGCGTTGATCTTCTTTTTGCAAGATATCAACGGGTTCTTTGCCAATGCGGCGGCGTTTTTTCTTGCTTTGACGGCGGCTCGAATTGCTTTTTGGCTCTTCGTGGAGTTCAATTTTGCCCACGATAGTAGGACCTGTTATTTTGTGCACCTTAGGAGCAAAAATTTCGTCGTCTTTGGGCACTGCATCGTTAGAGAGACGGTCTTGAGTGCGTTTTCTCTCACGGTCTTGTTGACGGTTGTCGTCGCGACGATCGCCGTTGTTTTGATTAGCGGGACGTTGGTTGAGCGCATCCAAGTCAACTTTTCCCACAACCTTAATAGTGCGTTCTTCTTTTTGGTTGGGGTTGTTTTGTTTTTTCTTTTTGTTGTCGTTGCGCTGTTGTCCGTTCTGATTGTCGGTCTTTGTGTTTTCTTGTTGCACAGGCTGTTTGGGTTTGTTGTCGTCAGCTGGTTTTTGTTGCTGTGGCTGTTGTGGATTTGTTGTTTTAGTTTTATTGTTTTGATTCAAGTCTATTTTTCCTAAAATCTTGAATTCTTGTTTTTCGTTTTTGTTGTTATTTTGATTTTTATTTTGTTCTTTGTTTTGAACTTTGTCGGCAGTTATTGTCTCTTTTCTTTTCTTGTCGATTTCAACTTGTTTTTCCACTTGTTTTTTTGCCAACATGTCGGAGCTGAACTCTTTAACGAGCATGTCGTACTGATTGCCGTCAATCTTGGTGTTAGGGTTGGCGTCAATTTTCTGTCCTTTTTTGTGAAGAAACTCTACAATGGTGTTGATACCTACGTTTAGTTCTTTTGCTATTTTGTTAAGTCTTATGTCCTGCATTTTTAAATTTGATAATTAACTGCTGTTAAATCTAAGTTTTCGGCATATCTTTAGCGAATCCATGGCTTATTCGAATTCGGCTTTAAGTATGTTTAAAACTTCCTCAATAGTCTCTTCTTCAAGGTCGGTACGTTTTACGAGTTCGTCCTTAGAGATTTTCAGTACGTCTTTAGCTGTGTCGCATCCTATCGATTTAAGAGTATCGATAATCCACATTTCGATTTCGTCGTTGAATTCTTCGAGGTCAACATCTTCTTCA
>JAGCDD010000031.1 GCA_017651345.1 Bacteroidales bacterium
AAAAGACTGTAATTCGACAATTAATTCTGATACCATTATAGAGGAAACTCTTATTTCGTATTTTAATGATAATGATACTAAATTAATTGGTAATATTACAGATACTGACAAAATTGTTGAAATTATTAAGAGTAAAATAATACCATCAACATCTCAATCGTCCTCAGCGTAAAGTCATGTTGACCGCTGTGGACATTTGGTGAATCAACCTCTCATCACCAATGCGGCAGCGTCCGTATTCCGCCCATTTTGCCGACGTTGTATCCGCTTACTATTTCCCTAAACACCTCGCAAATATTCGATATTCATTCTTAAATCAAATCCCTTATCAATCCGGGCAGTGAAGTAGCCACGAGCATTGTATCGCCGTCGCCTTCGTAATAGACCATTGGCAGATACCACCACGGCAGAAGCCATGAAACACGTTTGCAATTATACCATCCCGGCAGATAGGCTAACATGCGCATATTGAATTTTGTAATTTTGTGAAAACGGAATATGTAATTCTGATAACTTCTATTTTCATATATGTAATCCTCAGAATCAAAGCATGGATACCGTTGCCACAATTCGCCTACATGAACAAGGCATTTTGATTTCGGCTCACATGATTGAGGTTCACCACATGAAAAATGTTCGTCATAAAGCGACATTTCCACATGGCTTTTTATATCGTCAAGACCATGGAACACGTGCCCAAGTATCTTAACATCGTCGTGAATAGAAACACTTCTAACTATTGCCATAGTAACCTCCTGTTTATAAAATCTTTATATACAGAAACGTAAAATGGATGGTTATGGTATAAATTGTTCTTGCATTTTTTTTTGCATCGAGCAAATTTATAGACTACCCAAACAAAAACTCTCTCAACTCCACAATCCCCTTTTGAAACTTTTTCGGATTTTGGGCTTTGAGTTTTTCGATATTTGACAACTTCCATTTCACCGACGGGAACGCACTCAAATCACCGGCGCAACATTTTGTCCAATCGGGTTCGCCGTTTTCAAGTGAGAGCAAAAAATGGCGGTCGTTGGCATTGAGGTTGTTATTGACGGTTTGTATCAGATTTGTCCGGGCTTCTTCGTAATCAGCATAATTAAAAGGCACATCAGACATCCCTGCAAATTGGTTTTCCAATGCCGAAGTCTGATTTACAGGATTTGGATTAAGAGATTCTATAACAGGTTTGTCGCTGCCTGCCAACGCAAATAGCAATCCACCTTTTACATCATCGAAACTATTGATTTTCATATATTTACAGTCAAACAAATCTCGTGGATGCTGACGGCTCAATGCTGCCGCAATTTTGCCGCCGTAAAGTTGCGAAAATGAAACAGTACGAGCCTTGCCACCCATCGAAAACTCCTTCTGAGCCTTCGGGCAAAGGTCGTGAATTTCGGGCGGCAAAATCAAACCACGTTTTGTGCCGTTAACCTCAATTTTCACAGAAATACCGCTTAATGTGCATAAAAGTTTCCACACATCAGGCTTGTGAATTACTCTTATCCCCGGCACTGCACGTTGTATTTCCGATTTTAATGTTGTCAAAAGAGCATTGATATTTTTAAGACTTTCGACACGTTCCAACAATGGAATATAAGTAATGTCGATGTCCACTGAATATCGTGGCATATCATTGATAAACAAATTGATAGCCGTACCGCCGTGTACAGCAAAATCTTCGATTCTGAATATCAGCGGCATTATACGCAGCAAAAGTTTTACCTGATTTTTGTATTGTTCATTCATAATTTTCAAGTTCTACGGGTACAATGATTTTGTATTTTGGGATGTAACAGCCGCCTTTTACAAGTTGTAGTTTTGACGTTCCAAGGCTTATTTTTTGCAAATCAAGGGCATCAAACCAATAATGTCCCGATTTTTCTGCCATGTATAAAAACATACGTTTAACTTTTTGACTATCAGTATTTTCTAATATGGTTTGCAGTAATTCGGGGCGCAACGAAGTCAGTTGTTCCAAAACATAATACAAGTCGGTGAAACTATACATTTTTTCTGCCAACAACAAACATTCTAAAAACGCTTGTTCAGGTGATGAAACCAACGTTTTAACGCCCTCATAATCAACTGTTTCTGTCGATGTTTTTAGGAAAGTTTTTGTTGAAAATACTTTGATTGTACGGTCAAACTTGTCGCTTTTTAACCACTCGGGCGAATGTGAACCGTCATTAAAAACAGTCATAACAGGCTTTCCCATAGGCACATAATGATTGTAACCGAATAGTTCCAAGGCGGAAAGAGCCGCTATTCGGTAATGCTTATTCAACTGTGTGTTGAAACTTTGCAGACACGCAATCGCCGAAAGTTTGTCGCCCGAACGGTACATAACGCCACCGGCAAGCGACGAAAGCCATTGCGACTGCCTGTATTGCCGCAAAAGTTGGTCAGAATAGCCGTTTTGTTTAAGCCATTCCGAAAACAACAACCCGCCATTGATGGTGTTTTTTAAAAGTCGGTTGAGTTTACTGCGCGAATCTATATTCATACTTTATAAATTTGCATCAATTTCAACCGCAAAGATAATTCTTTCTAATTAATTTCGCAAGGGAAATATATAAAAAAAACAACGAATTAAACCACAAAAATAAGTTTAATTCGTGGTAATTATTTATTATGCCAATTTTGCCTCAATTTCTTTGAAAACATTTGGGTCGTTGGAGAGGATGAACGGGTCGTCCTGGGCAAACCACCAATCGTTGTAGGGCAAGCGGACGTGGCGTTGGAGGGTCTGTTTGAACTTGGTTCGGGCAAGAACGCCAATGAGGATTTCGCC
>JAGCDD010000402.1 GCA_017651345.1 Bacteroidales bacterium
AATAACCCTTAGGAGCATGATTTTATTCCTCGTTTTCACTATAGCTATAATAGTGATAGGAATATTGGTTGGCATCCACAAAATCATCTCAAAACCAATAGCTTGGCTCACATCCACCATCAAAAATATTTCTGAAGGCAAATTGCATCAAAAATTCAATATCCAATCAGATGACGAAATAGGTCTTATCTGCGACAACTTGCAGATAATGAGCGACAAAATATCAAACATAATGCTTTCGATAAAAGAAGGTTCTGAGGCTCTTGCTGCACACAGCGAACAGGTTAACGCATTATCTCAACACCTTTCGCGTGGATCGGCAGAGCAATCATCGAGCATCGAAGACCTTTCGTCAACAATGCAAGAAATGTCGAGCAACATTGACCAAAACTCGCAAAATGCAGCCGAAACCAACAAAATGTCCAAAAAAGCTCTCGGACTATTCACCGACGTTGTAAAAAACCTCGACGATGTATACAGCACCAACCGAGAAATAGCCGAAAAAATAGAAATTGTAAACGACATTGCATTCCAAACAAATATTCTTGCATTAAATGCTGCAGTGGAAGCTGCCCGCGCAGGCGAATCGGGAAAAGGTTTTGCAGTAGTAGCAAGTGAAGTACGCAAACTTGCCGAACACAGCAAAAAAGCGGCAGACGAAATTGTTGACCTCGCCCAACAAGGTTTAAGAGTATCAGAAAACGCAAATCAATCGATGCACAAAGCCTTGCCAAGCATCGAAAAAACTACCACACTTGTAAACGAAATCACAACAGCAAGTCACGAACAAAATGCAGGAGCCTCGCAGATAAACAATTCTATAATAAAACTCAACAACGTTATCCGCGAAAACCAATCATCAAGCGAACAACTTGCTTCAAGCGCCGAAGAGCTTGAACAACAAGCCGAAAACTTGCAAACATTAGTAGAATTTTTTAAATAACTAACCACTTAAAGCAGAGCAGTATGAACAAAATTATTTATATAACAGCAGTACTGCTCATAAGCTTTTCGGGCATTACCTTAGCGCAGGATAATAATTATTTAAAAATAACAGCATTAGATAATAACGTAGATATTGGAATAGTCAATAATGGAAAAATCAAGTTCGCAATCTATTATTCAATAAACGGAGATGAAAATTGGGTAGAATTTGATACAACCAAAACAATCACGTTAGCCAACCAAAGCGATTATATCTGTTTCAAGGGAGAAAATAGTAAACTATCGACAAGTGGAACAAAATTTGCCAACTTTACATTCTCGAAAAAAGTTGCGGCTTCTGGTTCGGTTATGAGCTTAATAGATAATGAGGGATTGATTAAAACAATCCCGAACAATTACTACTTTTGCAAATTATTCTTAAACTGCTCCACATTAGTATCTGCCCCCGATTTAACCGCCGAAACATTAACACAAAACTGCTACAACTCGATGTTCCAAGGATGTACAGCATTAGAACAAGCACCAAAAATCTGTGCAACATCCTACGAATAAGGATGTATGAATTATATGTTTTCAGGATGCAGTTCCCTAAAATACATAGAAGTACCATTCACGTCATGGAAAACTCCCGCAGGAGATAATTATACAACTTCATGGGTAAAAGATGTAGCAGATAATGGTATTTTTATTAGTCCAGAATCTCTTGAACCTGCAAATGGACTAAGTGCAAAACCAACCAAGTGGTTATTTAATCCTCATAAAGTTTGTCTCAAAGATATTAGTGCCGATGCCATCAACATAAAAAATGACACATTAATATCATATAAAGCTACAGTAACATTAAAACCCACAAAAACAATAGGATACGACATCATCTGCGCTGCAGTGGGCAAAAATAGCAACCAAAAATTGGAATTAAACTCCAATAAATTTACTATGCCATACGAAGATGTGGAGATTACGCTTACATATAATCCAATAACATATAATATTTCTACTGAGGAATATGTAAACTGCGAGATATCCACCGCCACAGTAGAAAGCGATGCAATTACATTTACAGTAACCAACCGAACATCAGAAGGTTACGAACTTAGCAATGTAAAAATCGGAACAAAAACAATTCCAATTGAAAATTTCGCAGGTTCATTCTTAATGTCTGATTTTGCAAAAGATGTTACCATCACGGCCACTTATTCGGCTATAAAATACCAAATTACAAAAGATGAGAACATTTCATGCCGCAAAACCACAGGAACAGTAAAAGACACTATACGCTTTACAATCAAGGATTTAACTTCTAAGGGATACGCTTTTAAAAGATTATTTGTTAACGGTATCCCACGAACTTGCAAAGAACTATCCGACTCGGTAATTATGGCTAAATATCTTTGCGATATAAACTTATCCACTGAATACGAACCCATTACCCTATCAATTACCGCCGGAGATTTTGTGAATTGCAACACCAAAACCGCTACCGTTGAAAGCGATGCAATTACATTTACAGTAACCGACCGAACATCAGAAGGTTATGAACTTAGCAACGTCAAAATCGGAACAAAAACAATTCCAATTGAAAATTTCGCAGGTTCATTCTTAATGTCTGATTTTGCAAAGGATGTTACCATCACAGCCACTTATTCGGCTATAAAATACCAAATTACAAAAGATGAGAACATTTCATGCCGCAAAACCACTGCTACTGTAAACGATTCGGTATATTTCACAATAAAAGATTACTCAAATAGCGGACTTGCAGTAGAAAATGTCCTAATCAATTCAAAACCAATCAGCTACAAAAAAGAGAAACCGGGAATTGATATGGCAGATTTCAAATGCGATGTTTATATATCGGTTGAATATAAGCAACTTGACTACAAAATCACCACCGACCAAAATATCACATCCGATCATCAATTTGCATCTATCAACGATTTAATAAAAGTCAATGCAAAAGATTTGACATCAGATGGTTACGAACTTGAAAAAATATTGGTAAATGGAAAATCCATAACATTTTACAAAAACTTCTGCAATTTTCTAATGTCGGAATACAAATCAGATGTGGAGATTACAACTCAATACAAGCCAATAAGTTACAAAGTAAAAGCTGGCAGATATGTATTCACCGATAAAAACGCCGCAACTGTCAACGACACTGTATTTTTTAGTGTCGACGATTTGTCCGAAGACGGTAGAATATTTGAATATATATTGGTAAACGGTAAACAAGTTGATATTAAGACATTTAACGATACCATTTTTATGTCTGACTATATCTCGGACATTTCCATCGAGGCGGTTTACTCCAAATATCATTCTATCAAAACCGACAATAATATCACAGAAATATCTCACACCACTGCACAGAAAGACGAACAAATACAATTTAAAATCAATCCCGCCAACAACGGTTACGAACCATTTGTTTACGTTAATTCCCGCAGAATATTCTCGCCCGACAGCATTAACTACACCTTTGCAATGTTCGACAATGATGTGGATATTTATGTTGACTATCAGGAAATTGTAGTAGAAGAACCTGAAACACAAGAAGATAACCAAGATGAATCTGAACCCGAAAGAATCAAGAAAAACCGTCCGAAGGCTATAAACAAAATAAAAGTTTACCCCTCAGTGGCAAAAGAGGGTGAAATAATTACAATTTCGCTCGAAAACGTTGATACAGAATATTTTGCTAACTCAAAAATTATTATTTTTGACATATTAGGCAAATCAATTAAAACTTTTGATAATCCTCAGGAAATCAGCAAGATAATAATGCCTAAGGGAATTTACAAAGGCGTATTTATCAGCGGAGACAAAAAAATAAGGTTTGATTTTGCCATTTTAAAGTGATCTATCTATCATTTAACATAAACATAAAAATATGGACAATAGAATTATTATGTCAACAATTACAGCGGCAATACTCACTGCATCAAGCAGTTGCAACCAAACACCGCCGCAACTCGGAACTGCATCTATCGACGAGGTGATTGCGGCTATGACCATCGAAGAGAAGGCTCTCATGCTCATTGGCGCTGGTATGGATCCAAGCCAAGAAAACACATCGTTTGTAGGAAGCACTGAACAAAAGGTGCCGGGTGCAGCAGGTATTACCCGCGCTATTCCACGATTAGGCATCCCGTCTATCGTTCTCGCCGACGGTCCTGCGGGTTTAAGAATCAAGCCTATCCGCGAAGGCGACGAAAACACCTATTACTGCACGGCTTTCCCGATAGGCACTACCCTTTCGTCTACTTGGAACACCGAATTAGTGCAAAAGGTTGGCGAATCAATCGGCAACGAAGTGCTCGAATACGGCGTTGACGTTATCCTTTCGCCGGGTGCTAATATTCACCGTAACCCATTGTGCGGCAGAAACTTTGAGTATTATTCAGAAGACCCTGTTTTAGCCGGAAAAACCGCTGCCGCTCTTATCAACGGCATCCAAAGCAACGGCGTGGGCACATCTATCAAGCACTTTGCCGTTAACAATCAGGAAACCAACCGTATGAACAACGATGCAAGACTTACTCAAAGGGCTTTGCGCGAAATTTATTTGCGTCAGTTCCAAATTGCAATCCGCGAGTCAAATCCTTGGACTGTAATGACTTCGTACAACTATATCAACGGCAGATATTCTTCCGAAAACCGCGAACTTGTTCAGAATATTCTTCGCGACGAATGGAAATACGAAGGACTTGTAATGACCGATTGGTTTGCTGGGAAAGACCCTGTTAATCAGGTAATTTCGGGCAACGACCTTCTTATGCCCGGTGTCAACAATCAATACGAAAAGATTGTTGAGGGTATGAAAAACGGATCTTTAAAAACCGAATATGTGGATGCCAACATCAAACGCATTTTAGAGTTGGTTTTAAAATCACCCACATTCAAAAAATAACACTAATCTCAAAAGCCAAACCTCGAAGAAAACGCAAAAATCACTCGTCAGGCTACCGGAGAAGGCATTGTGTTGCTTACCAACAAAAAGAATGCGCTCCCGATAAAAGGCGGCAAGGCTGCACTTTTCGGCGTTACTTCGTATACATTTTTCTCGGGTGGCACAGGTAGCGGCGACGTAAACGAGGCTTACACCGTTTCGCTCTGCGAGGGTCTCGAAAATCAAGGTTTTACAATCGACGAAAATCTCAAAAACATCTATATTCCTGAAATTCAGAAACAAAAAACTGCTTTCCGTGCTAATCCTGCCACTAAGGATAGTTTGGTACACGCATTTGTTCCCGAAGATTTTACTATCGACGATGCCAAAATCAAGGAATATGCTAAAACCAACGATGTGGCTTTCATCACCTTGGGACGCATTTCGGGTGAATTCCGCGACCGCCGCATCTCTAACTTCAACCTTTCTGACAACGAAAAGGCTCTTCTCAACAGCGTTTCAAAGGCATTTAAAGCCGCTGGCAAAAAAACCATCGTAATTCTCAACGTTGGCGGTGTTATCGAAACCGCTTCGTGGAAAGATATTCCCGACGCAATTCTTTTGCCTTGGATGGGTGGTCAAGAAGGCGGAAATGCAGTTGCCGACGTGATCACAGGCGCAGTTAACCCCTCCGGTAGATTGCCAATGTCGTTCCCGATTGACTATTTCGACGTTCCCGGTTCAAAGAATTTCCCCTACGACTTTGAGGCAAACGGACGTTCGATGTTTGGCACTCACGACGACAACCAAAACACCGAAAACTTCGACTACACCAACTATTTAGAAGATATTTTTGTAGGTTACCGCTATTACAACACATTTGACAAAAAGACTTCGTTCCCGTTTGGATATGGACTTTCGTACAGCGAGTTTGAGTTTTCGGATGTAAAAGTTCAAACCGCAGGAGGCGATTTCCAAATTTCGTTAAACGTAAAGAACACAGGAAGTTGCGAGGGTAAAACCGTAGTAGAACTTTACACCAAATATCCCGAATCAAATCAATCGTCGCCCAAGTACGAGTTGAAAGCATTCGCAAAAACCAACTCACTTATGCCGGGCGAATCGCAGCCAGTGGTTCTCACAGTTAACTCTGCTGATTTGGCATTTTTCGACGCAGCACAAAATCAATGGACAGCACCTGCCGGAGAATACACATTCTACATTGCCAAATCTGCCGAAGATATTGTTACTGAGGTAAAATCACAATTGCTTACACCTTACGAAAACAAGGTTAACAACGTTATGAATCCCAAAGAGGATTTAGATGTGATGAAGAACTAAATATTTGAATACTAACTAATTAAAGTAGAGGTTAATAATTTTAACCTCTACTTTTTTATTTCATTACAAAGATAATCATAGATATAATCGGGACTTTGAAGATAAAGACCCGTTTTTGCATTTACCAATTTTTGATAGATGTTGGAGGAGTAAATCTTATCAAACGCCTCTAATACAGATAGTTTATAATCGCATTGAAGATACGATACTATTGTTTCAACATCACAATTGATAACAAATTGCAATTGAGTTTTATTCAGTTTCATATCCGTTTAAGTTTAGAGATTGCTTTTTGAGTTCCAAAAAAGTATTGATTATTTAGTTTGCGATATTCAAGTTCAGATACTAATTGATCTAATGTAATGATTTTCTGCATATAAAGATTAAGTTGATACACCACTCCATCATCTGCAACAGGACCCATCACAATGTCGTAATTATGAACTTTTTTACCTCGCGACTTCCGATTTTTTAGAATAAACTCAGCCCAATCACGTGATGGAGATTCAAATATTAAAATATTTAAATCATTATTATTCAACTCATTATCATCAAATTCATACGTTTGAACAACAGGTTGCCCACAAGATTCAAACTCACATCTACGCACAGCCATTTCACGAGCCTGCGAATAAATACTTGTCAAATAAAAGCCCTGCCCAAAATCTTTATTTGGACGGCTTTTGGACAAATCTATTTCAGTAAAATCAATATTTGTACCGTGAAATAGTTTCATTCTAACGTTCCTCCGTGACGTTTGCAGTAATTTATTAAATCATGTATGGCATCATCGAGCGAAAGTTGATGTTCGGCTTCGTAACATTTATCCAAAAAGGCAAGTCCCTGATATTCTTTAAGATACTTGTGTGATAAAAATGCCGACATACCGAATTTTTTGCCAAATTCCACTATGCACATATTTATGAAACGTATTTTATTCATAGTTAAAGAGTTTTGCCCTACAAATATACAACAAAAAAATCCGTCAGCCATTGCAGCCGACGGATTTTTTTATAGAAATAGTTAAAAAATCTACACAAAAAACAGCACCATCAATTCTGCTATCAGCACTCTAAAAAACATTGTGAGCGGATAAACGGTGGCGTAGCCTACTGCGGGGGCGTCTTTGGAGGTGAGGCCGTTGGCATAGGCAAGGGCGGGCGGGTCGGTGTGACTGCCGGCAATTACACCGGTGAGGGTGAAGTAGTTGACTTTGCAGAACTTATAACCAACTATACCCATTATCAAGAGCGGCAAAAATGTGATTATAAATCCGTATCCTACCCAAGAATAACCGCCGTTGACGATAGTGTCCCAAAATCCGTTTCCGGTGTTTTATCCCACACAAGCAAGGAAGAGCGAAATACCTATTTCGCTAAGCATCAAATTGGCGCTTTGGGTTGTGTAAGTGATTAATTTCCATTTATATCCAAACTTGGCAATAAGTATCGAGATAATCAGCGGACCACCTGCCAAACCAAGTTTAAACGGCTGTGGAACGCCCGGAATAGCAACAGGAATGCTGCCGAGAATTACACCGATGGCAATGCCGATAAAAATGGTGATTAGATTTGGCTGATTGAGGCGTTTTACCGAGTTGCCAAGCACTTTTTCAACACTTGCGATGTTGATGTCGGTACCCACAACGTTAACTTGGTCGCCGATTTGGAGCACAAGTTCCTCAGATGCCACAAGGTCAACACCCGAACGGTTTACACGTGTGATATTGCATCCGTAAAGTTTGCGCAACTGCAACGAACCGAGGCGTTTGCCGTTGACTTCCTCTTTTGTTACCAAAATTCTACTACTGATAAACGAACTGTTAGCCAAAACCCACTGTTTGCGCTGTAAATCAATGGCTTTGCCAATAAAAGCGGTAATAGTGTCAATGTCGGTAGGATTGGCAATTACAAATATCTTGTCGTTTTCTTTAAGCACTGTTTCCGAAGTGGCCAGACTTATTTGGTTGGTTTCGTTATCCCAATGGCGCGAAACTATAAAATGACGATCGGGGAAAAGTTTTACAAGTTCTTTGATGGTTTTACCAAAAACCGAAGGATTAAGAACCTGCATAGAAATACCTGTGGCAGACTTTTGAGCATCTTTGGCGAGGGTTTCTATCTGCTCGTTCTCCTTTTTAAAATCCACTTTGAAAAGCACTTTTACTACTATCATAGTAAGTATTATACCGATAACGCCGAGCGGATAAGCCACAGCGTAACCCATTGCCATAGTGGAATTTACATCGCCAGTCATCTCTTTAAAAGCCTGTTGGGCAGCACCAAGACCCGGAGTATTGGTAACCGCACCTGACATAATGCCAACCATTGTAGGAATGTCGATACCAGTGGCAAAACCAATTATCAGGGCGGTAATTGCACCCAAAAATACAACGCCAACAGCAAGAAGGTTGAGCGTCATTCCACCTTTCTTAAACGATGAGAAAAAACTCGGACCTACCTGCATACCAATTGCATAGACAAAAAGAATAAGACCGAAATCACGCAGAAAGTCAAGGAGTTTTGGGTCGATTTTTAATCCAAGATGCCCGCAGATAATGCCCACAAACAAAATAAATGTGGCTCCGAGCGAAATACCTTTGATTTTGATTTTACCGAAAAGAATGCCCGCCGAAACTATCACGGCCAGCAAAAGTATGGAGTGTCCCACACTTGAACCTGATATTAATTCGTTAATCCAATTCATATCTTTAAATTTTGCGCAAAATTATACAATCGCGCGGAAACTAACATTAATTCAATATTATGTTATTAGCCTTGGCAATAGATTAAAACGATAGCCACAATCGGCATTTACGATAGCCGTTAGGAATTGTTTTCGATACTTTTAAAAATATCGAGAATCTGCTCACGAAGCCATCTGAGGCACTCAAACGACTTTTTGTTGCGGTTAAATGTGTAGCGCCACATAGCCAAAACACGTTTTACCTCCTCAAAATAATGAAAGGCAAAAATACCCGTGGGCGGCAGCAACAGCATATAAATCAACCTGATAAGCCACGAATCGGTAAATTGGCACAACAAAAAGAATATCAGAGGATAAAATATCAGCGGAAACACAAACATATACACCGCAAAGCGTATCGAAGTGTGAAAATTCTTGTCCTTGATTTTTCGTGTAAATAGGTCGGGAGTATGGTAAGGTAGAAAATTGTTAACAGCACCAAACAATGCCACCGGCGACATTGCTATTAGTATCACCGTTCGCAAAAGCACACCGGGAATTGTAAAGCGGCGGCGGATAATCCAATCGCGAAGGTTTTCTTGCTGCAAAAGTTTGCGATAGTCGCTAAGACAGCCGTTAAGTTTGTGAAAAGTTTCTAAATCGTTGTTTTTCAGAGTGTCCATCAATTTTACAACCTGCTGACCGGCATAAATACGGTTTTTAAAATTGTTGACAAGTTTGCGCTCTTTTTTCACAAGATAGGGAGCATAAACAAGTCGGGCAGTTTCAAAATTGTCGTACTCTTCGTTATTCTCTATGTTGATAATCAACGATTTAAGTTCGTTTGAAATATCTGTTATCAATTCGTGATTAGCCTTTTGAGGATTTTCGAGATAAAGGTCGCGGTAATCCTCCACATTGATGGGCTTGCCAAAATTGATAAAAGCATTGGTGCGAAACGAAAAATAATCTTGATAATTGATACCCACAGGCACTATTTTAACGCCGAGAGTATAGTTAGAAGCCTCCTCAGCCATAAAAGCGATTCGGGTTATGCCCTTTTTGAGCGGACGCAAACGGCGTCGACCCACGTGGCTTGCCTCGGGATAAATCACAAGGTAACGTTTTTTGCGCAGCACCTGAACCGATTTTTCAAAAATTTCGTCGTTTTGTTTAAGACTTTCTCTACCGTCGCGAATACGAAAAATGGGCAGAATCTTCATAAAAAAGAGCAAACGGCGGACAAACTGACCCGCAAAAATATCGGCACGAGCCATAAAAACAGGTTGCCAATTCTTAACACTGAGGATGATAAGAGCGTCCATAAGTGCGTTTTGATGTTTTGGCGCAAAAATCACCGCACCCTCTTCTGGAATATTCTCCAAGCCCGATGTGTACACCTTTTTATAAAAGACGTGGTTGTGCATAAAACTTGCAAACGGCTTCAACAGCGCGTACAACCAACTAAAATCCTCTACATTTTTAATTTTCATATTACCCTCTGCTATGGCACTATTTTTCTGGTGCAAATGTAGTTATTTTTTGTTTCTACAAAAAATTAAGTACACCTTATTATTACTCAATACACCTTAAACCCCTCAGTTTTGAACCCTGTGCCGTGAGGATATTTGGCATTGATGCGGACGGGAAGGCGGCCTTTGAAGGGTAATTCACCAAAAACCATCTCACCTGAAATGCGGCGGGCAAGCGGAGTGTCGTCGTAAGCCACTAAGATGGCGGCAAAATTATCGTTTTTAGGATTAAACTTGGTGAAACCCATAGGGTTAGTAAAAATACCAAGAACCACAGGGGTAGTTTTAGCCAATGTTTCAGCAAAATTTATCGAATTGGCAGTAAATCCAAACCTCGGAGGATAGGCGTTGCAATTGTGAAAGCCAATAATCACAAGGTCGTAGGTCTTTAAGGTGTCGGAAAGTGTGGTAAACGACGCAGACTCAGCCTCTTTTTCAATAGTAAAAACATCCAAATTGGTAAATCTACGAAGCGAAATTTCAAACTCGGTTTCTTCGGCAATTTTGCCAATCGACACAGCGGCTATGCGTTTAGAGGATAAATCTTTGAGCGGCAAAAGGTTGTCGCGGTTTTTGATAAGGGTAATGGAATTTTCAACTATCTGAGATTGAAGACTTTGCGCATAATCGTTGTTGAGGTCTTGATAGAGATTTTCGGTGCTTACAGGTTGAAAAGTATCCAAACCGAGTTGTTTTTTGGCAAGAAGAATTTTTTTGCATCGGATATCAATCTCCTTTTGCGAAATATAACCCGAATCGCGTGCGGCAATAATGCCATTATAAGCCGCCACAAAATCTTTCGGCTGCAAAAACACATCTACACCCGCTTTAAAAGCCCTAACTTCAAGTTCGCCCGAAGGATAATTTCGGCTAACGCCTTGCATAGCAAGTGCATCGGTGAATACAAGTCCCTGAAAACCAAGATTTTTTTTGAGCAGTTTTGAAATAATGTTTTCCGAAATGCTCGACGGAGTTTGCGCAATAGAATCGTCGTAAGCCTCTACAAAGAGATGTCCCACCATTACGCCTTTTACTCCATTGTTAATCAAGTATTTAAACGGATATAGTTCAAAAGTGTCGATACGCTGTTTGTCGCCTTTGATAATAGGAAGGTCGTAGTGCGAATCGGTAACGGTATTGCCGTGCCCCGGAAAATGTTTGGCTGTGGTGAGTATTCCGCCATCTTGCATACCCGACATTATGGCAAGCGATTTGCGTGCAACTTCCTGTTTATCACTACCAAACGAACGGTTTACAATCACCGAGTTGCCGGGATTGTCGTAAATATCCACACACGGTGCAAAATCAATGTTGACCCCAAGACGGCGGCATTGACGGGCAATTTCAAGTCCAGTTTTGTATACAAGGTCTTCGTTTTCGATAGCGCCGAGAGTAAGTTGACGGGGATACGAAATTGTGCTGTCTAACCTCATTCCCAAGCCCCATTCGGCATCTTGGGCTATCATCAGCGGCACTTTTGAAATGCTCTGCAATTTGTTGGTGATGGCAGCCTGACGGTTTGGTCCGCCGTAAAAAAAGAGCACACCGCCTATGTGATAGTCGGTTACATATTGCTCAACGTTTTTGTAAAGTTTGTCGGCGGCTCCCCACTTGCTGCTCACTTCTACCATAAACAACTGACCCACACGCTCATCGGGAGTCATAGTGGCAAAAACAGAATCTACCCAACGGTTGTGCACCGCGCTGTCGCCGTGGGGCGAATAGGCAAAGTTTCGCGCGTAGGTTACAGGAAAGAAATATAACAGCGATATAGATAGAACTACTGTGAAAATCAATGTTTTAAGCGCAAAAAACGCTGCGTTTTTTAAGGTTGTCCTTTTCATTTTTGGGGTGAATAATTTTTGCACTAAGATACAAAAATTTTTTTTGCAGCATATAATTGTTAGCAAAAAAAACAGCCGTCAAAAACGACGGCTGCAAAAAATGTCATTATTGTTGCCCAAAACCTACTCGGCTTTGTTGATATCGTGCAACTGAATGATTCCGCCACCTGCGTTAACAATCTCGCGGGCAGAGAAATAGAAGAAAATCTCGTTCAAAGCGTTGGCATCGCTGTCAGAACCGTGAACAGCATTGTGCTGAACTGATTCTGCGTATTTGCGGCGGATAGTACCGATTTCAGCCTTGGCAGGATCGGTTGCGCCCATAAGTTTGCGCCAATCGGCTACTGCGTTGTCTTTTTCAAGAACGGCTGCGTAGATAGGACCAGAGGTCATAAATTCTACCAATCCGTCGAAAAATGGTTTTCCCTTGTGTACGAAATAGAAGGCTTCTGCCTCGTTCTTGCTGAGTTGCAATTTCTTACAAGCGAGGATTTTGAATCCGTGCTGATGAACTTCTAAAAAAATCTGCTCTGCGAACTCGTTTTTTACCGCATTGGGTTTAATCAACATTAATGTATGTCTTCCACTCATTTTTGATTTGTTTTTAAATTTATATATTTGCAAAAATTTCTGCAAAGGTAGCAATTTGATTAATTTTATAAAACAAAAATGGAATTATTTGAAAAAAAATCTGTTGAAGAGATAAAAGATTTGCTCGATAAGGCAAAAAAAGTGGTAATAACGGCGCACCTCAACCCCGACGGCGACGCTCTCGGATCATCGCTCGCACTTTACAACTACCTCAAAGACAAGAAAGAATGTTGCGTAATACTGCCAAACAACATTCCCGACACCTTTAAATGGATGCCCGGATGCAACGAAATACTCATCTACAACCACGACGAAAACGCCGCCAAGGTTTCGGAAGCCGATATGATTTTTGCTCTCGACTACAACACGTCGTCGCGCGTGGACAAGATGCAGAAGGTGTTGGAAGATAGCCCCGCCGTAAAAGTGATGATCGACCACCACCCAAACCCGCAACGCGAAATTTTTAAATACATTTTTTCCGACCCCGAAGCCGCTGCCACTTGCGAATTGCTTTACCTATTTTTTGAAGCGTGCGGTTTTGAAGTCTCTAACGATTCTGCAATTTGCTTATTTACAGGACTTACCACCGATACAGGATGTTTTCAGTTTAACTGCACTGGTCAGCGCACATTTGAAGTGGCATCAAAACTTGCCGCAATGCCTATCGACCGCGCCGAAATTATCCACCACATCTACGATTCGTATTCCGAAGGCCGTATGCGCCTGCAAGGTTACGTCCTCAGCAAAAAAATGGTGGTGTATGAAAAATACCACACCGCCTACATTATGCTCACAAAAGCCGAAGCCGACAAATTCGACTACCGTGTGGGCGATACCGAAGGATTTGTAAATCTGCCTCTTAGCATTGAGCACGTTAAATTTTCGGCATTCTTTATGGAAAGAGACGGCATTATACGCTGCTCGTTCCGCTCAAAAGGCGGTTTTAAGGTAAACACCATTGCCGAGCGTTATTTCAACGGCGGCGGACACGACAACGCTGCGGGCGGAAAATCGTTTAAACCATTGGAAGAGGTGGTAAAACGTTTTGTTTCGCTGCTCCCAAAAATCACCAAAGAAATTCAAGACAAATGAAGCACACACCTTATATATTAGTAGCACTTTTTTTGGCGGCTTGCTCACAGACTCACGACAACGGCAAAAAACCGCAGGAGTACAGTATGTTTAACGAAAATCTCATCACAGCCAACAAATATCTCGTTAAACAGGATATGGAGCAAATTGAAAACTACATAAAACGTCGCAATTGGCAAATGGACACTGCCGATGGAGGCATCCGCTATATGATTACCAAGCACGGCGAAGGTCTTAGCGTAGAGCAAGATCCAAACGTAATCCTCTCCTACCGAATAGAACTTCTCGACGGCACACTCTGCTACGACAGCCAAACCGACGGCAAGCAAAACCTCGTGGCAGGCAGCAGCGAAATGATTGTGGGATTGATAAAGGCATTTAAATTTCTTCGTCACGGCGACGAGGCTGTGCTGATACTGCCTCCTCACGCCGCCAAAGGTCTTGTTGGTGATTTAAACAAAATTCCACCACATTCGGTGATAGTGTATTATTTGGGGATTGAGTAATGCATAATTAATGCATAATTCATAATTCATAATGCAGAATGCAAAATGAATTAATCAT
Source organism: Bacteroidales bacterium (assembly GCA_017651345.1). Classification (GTDB taxonomy): domain Bacteria; phylum Bacteroidota; class Bacteroidia; order Bacteroidales; family UBA3824; genus UBA3824. The sequence continues at coordinate 14,487 of JAGCDD010000402.1, forward strand.
TTAACTTTTTTGGCCTTGTTTTTAGTATTACTACGGCAATCCCAAAAGGCAACAACATTGACAACGTCGCCATCAACACGGTACACCAATCGGCTGCGGTTGGCTATCAACACACTACGGTAAGTTTCGGAACGGTCATCAAACAAGGGTTCAATAGCAAACAGATAAGGCATCTGACTCAGCATTGTATTATACTCCTCCACCGTTTTAACAAATTCAAGTTTGGCTGTGTTTCCGAATTTAGAACCAATATATCTCGAAATTTGTCTCAAAGATTTTTTTGCATCATCTTGCCAAATTACCTTCATACCATCTCACATAAAGGTTCTTTTTTTATTTTCTTACGCTTCTGGTTAGCGGCTTCCTTTTCGTCTCGTTCAATTTCCTCATAGAGTTCGCGAAAAACTTCTTCGCTTGGAGTTCCTAGACCTGCCGCTATATCGGCTTCGGCTCTATCAATCATTGCGTTTAACTCCTCTTTGGTGTAAGGGCAAGGCACAGAATCAATGTCACGCATTTCAACCACTTGCAAGAGATAATCGCCTAAGCGTTTCAAATCATCGGTAGAAAGCGTACCGCAAAGAAAAGTTACTAACCCGTTGAATGCTATGTTGTCCATATAAATAATCTTTAAGTTTCTACTGCAAATATACCATTTTTATAATTATACACAAAAAAAACGGAATTGTTCCGTCAATTCCGCTTTTTACTTCAAAAACTTAAATCAATAAAATGTTTAACCAAAAATCTGCGCAATCACTGCGGAGAATGTAAAATTATAAACGGTGACGGTGTGCAGATGTTTTGGCTAAAATCTTAAAATTTGTTAAGTTAACATTCTTATAATGTGAAAGGTAGAATAATTACACTAACTTAACAAACCAACCGTTTTTGAGGTCAAAAAATACTATTCTTCGTTGTCGGCAATGCGTGTTTCGGGCAGATCTTCCTCCTCAATGCGGTCTTCTTCGATAACAAGGTTGTCGATAATGAAGTTTTGACGCTCAGGAGTATTCTTGCCCATATAGAAATTCATAAGTTCCTGAATTTGGTCTTCTTTTTTAATCAAAACCGGCTCGATACGCATTTCAGGACCGATAAAGTGCTTAAACTCGTCGGGCGAAATCTCTCCAAGACCTTTGAATCGAGTCATTTCGGGATTTTTGCCGCACGCCGCAATCGCCGCAAGTTTCTCCTCGTCGCTGTAACAATAGAAAGTTTTCTGCTTGTTTCTTACGCGGAAAAGCGGGGTCTGCAATATATAAAGGTGCTTGTTTTTGATAACCTCGGGGAAGAAATTCAAGAAAAACGTAATCATCAGCAAACGGATGTGCATACCGTCCACATCGGCATCGGTGGCAATTACCACACGGTTGTAACGGATGTTTTCGATACCCTCCTCAATGTTGAGAGCCGCCTGCAAAAGGTTGAACTCCTCGTTTTCGTAAACCACTTTTTTGGTGAGTCCAAAACAGTTGAGCGGCTTACCACGAAGCGAGAACACAGCCTGAGTGTTAACGTCGCGGCTCTTAGTTATGCTTCCGCTTGCCGAATCACCCTCGGTGATAAATATGGTAGATTCTGACTTGCGTTTGTCGCTACTATTGAAATGCACATTGCAGTCGCGGAGTTTTCGGTTGTGAAGGTTAACCTTTTTGGCACGTTCGCGGGCAATTTTTTGAATACCCGAAATAGCCTTACGGTCGCGCTCGTTGTCCTGAATTTTTTTGAGGAGAATCTGCGCCGTTTCGGGATTTTTGTGCAAATAGTTGTCGAGTTCGCGGGTAACGAAATTCATCATAAAGTTACGGATGCTCTCGCCGTTGGGACTCATATTTTTGCTGCCGAGTTTGGTCTTAGTCTGACTTTCGAACACAGGCTCCTCAACCTTAATGCTCACTGCCGCCGCAATCGACGCCTTAATATCGTTAACGTCAAATTCCTTTTTATAAAAGTCGCGCACAGTTTTAATCAACGCCTCGCGGAATGCCATCAAGTGCGTGCCGCCTTGCGTTGTGTGCTGACCGTTAACAAACGAATAATACTCCTCAGAGAACTTATTATTGTGGGTCATTGCAATCTCAACATCCTGACCTACAAGATGAATGATAGGATAAATGCCCTCGGTGCTCATATTTTCGTTCAAAAGGTCGAGCAGACCATTTTTGCTCTGATATTGCTCGCCATTGTAAACAATAGTTAACCCACGGTTGAGGTAGGTGTAATTTTTGAGCATCGGCACAATATAGTCGTCGAGGAAGTTGTAGTTTACAAACAACTCTTTATCAGGAATAAACGAAGTTTCAGTACCGTTTTTTTCGTTAGATGCGCAAATGGGGTCGTCCTCTAAGCAAACGCCCTTAGAGAAAACCACACGTTTGCACTGACCGTCGCGAAACGAACGAATCATAAAGTTGGTAGACAATGCGTTAACAGCCTTGATACCCACGCCGTTGAGACCCACAGATTTTTTAAACACGCTGCTGTCGTATTTTGCGCCGGTGTTCATCTGCGAAGCCACGTCAACCACCTTGCCGAGCGGAATACCACGGCCATAGTCGCGAACCACCACGCGCGAATCTTGAATCGAAACCTCAATTTTTTTGCCATAACCCATCATAAACTCGTCGATAGAGTTGTCGATGGTCTCTTTTAGAAGCACGTAGATACCGTCGTCGGCAGATTGACCGTCGCCAAGTTTACCGATATACATACCCGGACGGCGGCGTATATGTTCGTTCCACTCTAAGTGAACAATCTTATCATCAGTGTATTCCTGCGTTTGTTGCAAAAGATCTTCCATTGTAACGTTAAGATTTTAAGTAAAATTTATCCTTTCAGCGGCAAATTTATAAACATTTTTTTGAAAACAAGATTAAAATGACAATTTTATGTAGCAAAAATTTTTCAACAGCCTTCAACTATCAGGATTACAATATTTTCCGTCGATTTTTTCAGGCTCAAAATGAATAGAAATATGAGTTGTTTCGCCAAATTCTTTTTTCAATTCGTGCTCAATGTTTGATGCGTGGCAATGCGCGTGATAAAGCGAAATATTAGCCGGCATACGAAAATGCATCTCAATGGCAATACGGCTACCAATTTTGCGAGTTCTAAGTCCGTGAACATCACTTACTTCGGGTTCCGATTCGGCAATCTCCACAATACGGTTTTCCACATCGGGCGGAAGGCTTTTTTCCAAAAGTTCGCCCGTGGCCTGCGCTATCAAGTCGAAAGCCGTTTTGATGATAAAGAAACTTACAAAAACGGCTGCCACAGGGTCGAGCACAGCCCATTTTTCGCCCAAACCAAACGCGGCACCCACGCCAACTGCGGTGGCAATCGACGAAAATGCGTCGGTACGGTGATGCCAAGCATTAGCCACAACTGCCTGAGATTCAACCTCTATACCCACCTTTACGGTAAACCTGTAAGCCCACTCTTTGAGAGCGATACTCAGCAAAGCCACCACCAAAGCCACCGCGCCAGGCACAGGCAGCACCTCACCCATAAACGCGTTGTAAATGCTCACCGCGCCGTTGTAGAGAATCATCACACCCACAAAAAACAGCAAAATACCAATAGAGGCGGTGGCGAGGGTCTCATATTTTCCGTGACCATAATCGTGATCCTCGTCCTGCGGTTTAGAACTCAGTTTTACAAAAGCCATCACCACAAAATCGGTGAGAAAATCCGATAGCGAATGCACAGCGTCGGCAATCATCGCCGCCGATCCGCCCAAAATACCCGCCACAAACTTAGCCACCAACAGCACACAGTTAACAGCACTGCCTTTGAGGGTTACACGATAAATCTTTTTTTCACGAAGAGAAGTGTCCATAATAGATTGATTAAATATTCCATAAGTTAGCAAAATTTACAACACGGCCGTTGGAAGTTTTCATTTCCATATCACCGGTATAAACTACTGTGCAGTTATCGGACGGATAACCCGAAAAGCCCTGCCATTTGATAATCCCTTTAAAATAGTCGGGCGAATAAGTAGAACCGGCTTTAACCTCGTAAGCCAACTGTTTGCCGTCAACATTGTCGATGATATCAATCTCATTACCACTACTATCGCGGAAAAAAGTAAGGTCGGGTACAAGTCCCTGATTATAATAGTGTTTGAGAAACTCCGTCAGCACAAGATTTTCAAAAAGACCACCTTTGAGAAAATGCATCGAAACCTGTTCTGCCGATTTTATGTCGAGCAGCGAACAAGCAAGACCCGTGTCGTAAAAATATAGTTTTGGGCTCTTAATCAGACGTTTAGAAAAATTATTGTAATCAGGTTTCAACAGATAGCAAATATAACTTGTCTCCAACACCGAAAGCCACGAATTAGCCGCCGAAACGGATATGCCGCAATCGTTGGCAAGCGACGACACATTCAGCACCTGACCAATACGACCGGCGCAAAGTTTCACAAACTTCTCAAACTTATTGAGGTCGCCTATGTTCTTGACCTGCCTAACATCACGCTCCACGTATGTTTGAATGTAATACGGATAATAATCCTGCGGCGGAATATCCTTGTCGTAAAGGCGAGGATAAGAACCATTATATATCTGAGAATCAACATCTTTAATCGCAATTCCACCATTTTTCATCTCAGCCAACGAAAACGGAAGAAGTTTCAACACGGCAGTTCTTCCCGCAAGCGACTGACTTACAGCCTCTAACAGCAAAAAGTTTTGCGACCCAGCCAAAATATAAATACCTGTTTTGTTGGCATTGTCGGTAACTGTTTGAATATAAGAAAACAACTGCGGCACTTTCTGAGCCTCGTCGATAATAGTCTTGTCGGGATAAGTAGCAAGAAATCCGCGGGGATCGTTGGATGCGAAATTCCTCATATCAGGGTCTTCGAGCGAGACATATTTATAGTCAGTAAAAGTGTTTTTCAGGAGGGTTGATTTTCCCGATTGCCTGGGGCCTGTGATAGTTACAACAGGATATTTAGTCAACAACGACTTAATCTTGTCGGTTAAAAAACGATTTACCATACCAATATCGATTAAAATTTCTTCAAATTTACTTTCAAAAAGTAAATCTGCAAAACATTTTAACACTTTTTTTCTGCAAATTTGTTTTTCAAAAGTAAATTTGCAAGAAATGTAAAGTTTGCAAGTAGTAATATTGGAGAGGAAAAGAAAAAATAATTAGAAAAAACATATTCAAAAACTTGACTTTTATAATCGCTTATTGTATATTTGCTTTTGGATGTCCGGCTCTACACACCCGAAATCCGACATAAGATTTTTACGGAAGCGTTATGCTCGTCTTGATGATGGAAACCTGAGAAACTTCTAATCATAGCAGGAGAAAGCATAGCGGTATCGCCTATGGCATAGGCGTAGACTGCTATAATTATATCTCTGCTATAAGGTAATTCTCAGGACCTCCATCAACAGATATAATTCAGAAGTATATGCAGTCTGCGCTTTCTTTGTATAACAACAACACCTTTCGGGACTGCAAAAGGCAAACGTCTAAAATTATTGGACATATTGTCCATAATTTTAGTACATTTTGTATAAACATCTGATACATAATAATTTGACATTAATGCATCAGAAAAGTAAATTTGTAGAGAAGAAATAATATATAAAGGTGTAACCTTTTGGATAAAAAAAACACTAAGGAGAAAAAAAATGTTATCAACAGCAGCACACATAAACTACGGGGCAAAAAGCCAAATTCCAAAAGTAATTGTGGAAAATCCGTTCAGGATGCTCGGCGTTTTTGCCAACTCGTCACAAAAGGATATTGTCGCCAACCAAGGCAAGGCGAATGCTTTTTTGAAGGTGGGCAGGGCGGTCGAATATCCATTGGACTTGAAGACTCTTATGCCGCAGGTCAATAGGACTGTTGGTGCTTTTAGTCAGGCATCGGCAAATCTGACAATAGCCAAAGAACGGTTGAAGTACGCGCAGTTTTGGTTTTTGAAAATGACTCCGCTCGACGATGTGGCTTTCAATCATCTCTACGCAGGCAATTTGCAACAGGCAATCGAGATTTGGGACAAGAAAAATTGTGTTTCGTCGCTGCAAAACAAAGTCATAACCAATTTTATTGCGCTCAATTTTGACCAAGCCATCAATACCGCAGAGGATTTGTACTTGGATTTTAGCGACGAATTTCTAAAAGTCGCAGATTCCACGGGTACTCTTGCCTTGACAAAAGATGATTTGATTCAGTCGTTCATCGACACGTTGTGTGATGAGTACGAGCCGAAAAAGATTTACGATGTTGTTTTTTCCGACGATTGGAAAGAATATCTCGGCGGCAAGACTGTCAAGCCGTTGATTGCGAGAATCAATGCGGCGATAAAGGAGGCGGATGATGTTGACGAAAAAGATGCTGATGCCAATCTTCAAGCGGGCAGAAAACTTTGGAAAGATACCAATGACGACTTCACGCAACTCAAAAAGATGTTGCCGCCCGATGATATGCAGTTGGAATCAATAGCCGACAAACTCGGTTTGCAAATTCTTCAATGCGGTATCAATTATTACAACAATTCCGACGATGAAGATGCCGCTGAAAATGCAATGGCGCTTCAAAAGTCTGCATCAAAAATTGTAATGGGAGAAATGGCGAAAGACAGGTGCGAAGATAACCTCAAAGTTTTGGAAAAGATTATTGCCGAACTGCCACCGAAAGAGGTAAGGAAAGAGTTTAAAGAAATAGAAAATACATTGGCGATGTTCGTTCTAAAAACCAAAAGTATTTCATCTGCCGTGTGGTTATTAAATACATCTAAACCAATTTTCCAATCGATAAAATCGAAAATCGGCAGTACACACCACCTTTATATTAAGTTTTCAACGATAATTGCACGTATGGCATCAAGTCTCATCATTGACGAAGTCAACGATGTACAATCTTCGCCAGAAGTTAGAATGCGTATGCAAATGGGATTACGATTGGATGATAGCACAATTGCCAAAATCAAAAATACCATATCCGAAGGTTGGAAAGCGTTTGCAATCATTGAAGAATTTGACATAGATTCCGAATTTAGGACAAATTACAATAAAAACAAAGCATCATTAAAGTCATTATGTCAAAATTTGGGAATTTCAACAGCCATAAGTACACCTAAATCTGCACCCCTAACTACTAAAATTCCATATA
>JAGCDD010000403.1 GCA_017651345.1 Bacteroidales bacterium
CCGGCAGTGGTGAAGTTGTAAATTGAATGATAAATGATAATATTAACGCCGTTCGAAATTGTCGGGCGGCGTTTTTTTGTTTAAAGCAATCCCGTTTCTTCATCCAAATTCACCCATTCGCTTTTATCGCCGCCAAAGAGACCGTTAAATAAACTATCAGCCGTTTTGCCGCAGCGGTATAATGGGTTGGGTTCCATAAAAATATAAAAATTACCGTCGTCGTGATAATAGATAGTCATATTGCCTCGATATGCAAATCCAACGGGATAGGCAGTACCGAAAACTTCGTAATCATCAAACAGATGTTCAAAATCTTCTTTGGAGTAATTCAGAAAATCACTAACCGGATTTAAGGTATGACGTTCAAGTTCGGTATGCTGAATATCGTATCTAATGGTCAAGAATCCAAATTCGGTAAAAAACTCCCTCAATTTTTCGGGCATAACCATTCCGGCTTCGGCGTATGCCTTTTCTATTGGTGAAATGTCTACCTTTCTGCCGGGTGTCCAACCTGAGGCTTTGAGTCGTTGTAATGTTAGTTCAGTCATTAATTATTTAGGTGATTATTTATGCACAAAAATACAAATTTTGGAGGTTTTATGCAAATATTGTGAGGTTCGATTTGTAGAAAACTATTATATTTGCCCATATTTTATTTAAAAATCACTAATATTATGAAAATCCTATTTATCGGTGGCACAGGCACTATCAGCACCGCCATCACAGAACAATTGGCTGCCACAAGCCACGAACTTTTCTTGCTTAACCGTGGTAATAACAACGCCTCACTGCCTGACAATGTGCGCGTTATCACTGCCGACATCAACAACGAGGACGACGTGAAGGCAAAACTCAAAGGTATGACCTTCGACAGCGTTTGCGATTTCATCGGCTTTGTGCCTGAGCACGTGGAGCGCGACTTCCGCATTTTCAACGGCATCACAAAGCAATACATCTACATCAGTTCCGCCTCGGCATACGCCAAACCCGTGCGCAATCACATCATCACCGAGGGCACAAGTCTCGTGAACCCTTATTGGGAATATTCGCGCAACAAAATCGCCTGCGAGCGTTTCTTGATGGACAAATACCGCTACGAGGGTTTCCCTGTTACCATCGTCCGCCCGAGCCACACCTATTGCAAAAAATCCGTTCCGCTTGGTCTTCACGGCTTGAAGGGCAGTTTTCAGGTTCTAAAACGTATGATGGAAGGCAAGCCCGTACTTGTTCACGGCGATGGAAGTAGTTTGTGGACAATGACTTATAACGAAGATTTTGCCCGTGGATTCATCGGACTCATCGGCAATCCTCACGCCATCGGCGAGGTTTTCCAAATCACGAGCGACGAATCTCTCACGTGGAATCAGATTTATGAAACTGTGGCGTCGCACCTTGGCGTGTCGCTCAATCCGCTGCACGTTTCGTCTGATTTCTTGGTATCAATTGCGCCCAAAGAGTACGACCTTGCCGGCAACCTCCTCGGCGACAAGGCTTGCACTGTTGTTTTCGACAACACAAAACTCAAACGCGCCGTCCCCGGATTCTGCGCCACAACATCGTTTTACGAGGGTTCGCGCATAGTTATCGACTACGTGATGAGCCATCCCGAATGTCAGGTGCCCGACCCCGAATTTGACGCTTGGTGCGACAAGGTGGTTGCGGCTGTTACAAATTTGAAAAAAAGTTTCTAAATTACAATAAATTAAATAGATATGAAAACAATTTTCTTAATTGTGGTTTTGTCGATAATGACATTACCGCTTTGTGCTCAGCAAGATGCAGTGTTTGAGCAACTTAAAGCAAATCCCCAAAAGGCATACGGCAACGATTGCCCCTACCCTTTTGACAATTCAGTCTTAACCAAAGCCCCTAAGGGTTATAAACCGTTCTATATCAGTCACTACGGGCGTCACGGTTCGCGTTATTATTGGAACGAAAAACTCTATGCCGAACTCGACACCTTGCTTACAGATGCTCACAGCAAGGGTCTTTTGACTCCACTTGGCGAAAAGTTTTACACCAATTTTATGTCGATAAAAAACGAACTTACCACCGGCGTGAGCGAACTTACGCAACTTGGTTGGGAACAGCACCAAAAGATTGCGAGGATTATGTACAACAATTTCCCCGAGGTGTTTAAAAACGGCGGAAATGTGTTGGCAATTTCTTCATTAACAGGACGTTGCGTAATAAGTATGTCGGCATTTTGTCAAGAACTTGTGCAGTGCAACCCTAAGATTGAAATCCGTGAACAATCGTCGCGCTTTACTCTCGACGGCGTGGTGCCATCTGATAAGCAAAATCCTGTAAAACACACATTTACAAAGTCGAAACCGCGTTACGAGGCAAATATGAAAAATTTCGCCGGCGACGATGATTTGCGCAAAAATGTGATTTCGCGTGTGTTTACCTCTACCGACGGACTGAAAGCCAATCCCCATCATATTGCATCCAACCTTTTGCACCTTTACACCTCGCTGCCCAACATTGCTCATGAGGGTATGATGGACGGCATTGTTGCTGATAATGAGTTGATTAATACGTGGGAACGTTCAAATCTCGGCTCGTATTCGTGGGTGTTTAGTCTTCAATCAGAGGCAGTTCCCATTTTGCGCGACATTATCACCAAAACCGATGCGGTACTCTCCGGCAAAAGCGACCACATTGCCGACCTGCGTTTTGGCCACGATTCGTTCATAGGTCCGCTCACCGTTTTGATGGGTCTCAACGGTGCCGACCTTGACCCCGAAAATCCCTCGGAAGTAAAAAACTGTTATCAGAATTTTGAAACCTGCATGGCGTGCAATATTCAGTTAGTGTTTTACCGCAGCGGAAAACCATCCGACGGAGTGTTGGTAAAATGTCTACTTAATGGCAAAGAAGCAAAATTACCAGTTGAAACACAGATGTTTCCGTATTATAAGTGGGATGATGTGAAGAGGGTGTATGAACAAAAGTGCAAGAGTGTGAAATAATCAAAAAACGATAAGATTCAGTAACTCAGCCAAAAAGTAGAATTCACCATTTGGGAACCATTCGACGAAAAATCGAAAGATTGCCGATTTGTAACAAGTTGGGCTACAACGGAGGAGCAAATGGAGGAATTGGAGATGTGGGTGTGAATAATTGATTTTATTTACCAATTATCTCATATATCTTAGCATACACCTTATCGGAAATAAAACGACCAGAGGATTTAAAAATTTGTATCGCTTCCTCCATGTCATTTTGGTTCATTAGTCCCATTTGGTAAGATTTGATAAGGACGCCGATTGTACCCATAATGTTGATATTCATTAATTTGGCAATTTTGCGTCCTTTCATTTCATCCATTAAAAGAATGTCGGCATTGTTTTGTTCAGACATTATCAACGCTTCACTTTCACCGAGGTCAAGCCCGGTACTTTTTCTAGACAAGCGTACTAAATCGATTGGTAACGGCTCGCTAATTTTCAAATAATCAGCATTTTGTATAGCAAATGCTTCTTCTATATGATCTGCATTAGAGGTTAGTTCTTTATTATTGTTGTCCGATAAAAAAGACAAACAAATTCCATATAGCCTTTACAAACTATTGTAGGGGCTATTTTTGTAATTTGCTCCAAAAGGTTATTTTGAAAAGGGTATTTTAAGTTGCTGGTCGAAAAGTTTCTGGTTGACGGCGTTCCATTCTTTTTCCGGATTATAAATCAGTTTGTACATATCGATGTAATACATCAACATGTTTCTAACAAGACATATTATGTTAGAAAAACTGAAATTGTGGTCCGGATACTTTTGTCTAAGATTTTTTTGAACGACAGTCATCAATAAGTTCGCTATCAGTGCCACCCAAATTTGTATTTCTATTGCGTTGACACTTTCACCGTAAAAATATTCCAGCTGGAAATTCTGTTTCAACTGTTTGAATAACAATTCTATCTGCCAGCGGCAGTCATATATTTTGATAATTTGACTATAATGAAAATTAAAATTATTTGTCAAAAGTGTGGCGTGCTTACGTTTCCCGTATTTGTCACTTTTCCAGTATTCTACAAGACGGGCTTTGTGCTCCACTATTCTTTTGCCTTTGCTGTCGTGTTTGCTGAGCATAACAGTTTTGATTAATGCTTCAACTTTGCCATTGCCGTTTACAACATATTCTTTGTCAAGCACTTTATATTTTAGATTCTTTTTCATTTTGGTTACGTATATAACGCCATTTTTGGAAAGAGATTCCATGTATTTATAGTCAATATACGCTCTGTCCATTGCCAAAATCTCATTTTTTCCCAAAGATAGCCCTTTGAGGAATTTGCTGTCATGCGTTGCTGCGGAGGTGAACTGTATTGCGCACGGCGTGTGTTCTTTGTAGTACATCATTGTATGAACTTTTATGCCGCCCTTCTTTTTCCCACTTTTTGGTTTGCGTCCTGCGCCTTTGAGGATGTCTGTAAACAACGTTATTGTTGTAGAATCGATGATTTTAAGCAAATTCTCCCACTCGTTGCACTGGCGGCTGTCCGATAAAAACGGCCGCAATTTTTGGAACAAATCAAAATAAACCGACTTGAAAACATCCGCGCTGCGTCTGCTGTTGGCATCAGCAAGAGTGCTTCGAGCAGGGACAGTGATGCCCATTTGTCTGAGTCTTGATTCTTCTGCTTTCGCCCCTATAACTAGCTCACGAAGCCCGTAATAACCTTTGAATGCTCCATAGAGCATTATCATTAAATGGTTGTACGTGTCAATTTTTTTTGCATAACGATCAGATTTGAATTTTGAAATAATTCCGTTCACGTCTGATTTTTTAACAAATTTTACAGCCTGTGCAAATACCGGCTGTCCGAAATAATTTGTATCTTTGCCCATGATAATTAAATTTTTAAGCAAACACAAATTATCAAAAAAAATGAGGAAGTCAAACGGCTTCCTCTATTTTTTTTCGAAAAATTTCGATTCTCGGACACTAATAGTTCTTTATAAACAGCCTGAGGTATAATGACTTCGCCAAATAGATGATGAAGAATATCTAACCGTTTGATTTTCAATAGAGAAATAATAGGAGTTGTATCGGCAATAACTATCATTTGGTCTTTGCAATTACATTGTCATACATTTTGAGTTCATCTTCGATTTCTTCATCGGAAAGATTAATGTACGGGATTCCCAATTTAGCATACATAGCGATTAGCCGTTCTTTGCATATACCAAGTATTTCGGCAGCACGACCGTAAGAAATGGTATAATCTGCAATAAAGGGGTATAAAAGCATAGCATTCTGCATCGCGGTAGTCTCCTTTGACCGCTGTGATACAAATTGACGCATACCTACTGGCATATTCAGTTGCATTGTGGCTGTTTCCATAATATCAATTTTTAAGTAAGGCAAATATAAGTAAAATAATATATTCGCACAAAATAAATCAAAAAAAAACGCTGAGAAAAAAAAATATCAAAAATTATATCGCCATTTGCAGTCATTGTATTGTTTATGATGTTGTCGTAAATATTCTCGATTTGCATCGGAAAGATTATCCAATGTCTTTTTTTCTATTTTTGTATAATCTTTATCAATATCATCGAAAAACTTAGAAAAAGTATTAACGCATACATCTTTTTGTATGATGAAATCAAGTGGCTCAGCCAATAATAATGAACCATTCGACGAAAAATCGAAAGTTTGCCGCTTTGTTACAAGTTGGGCTACAACGGAGGAGCAAATGGAGGAATTGGAGATGTGGGTGTGATGTGGGGTATTTAGTTATTTCTATTGCATATTCTGTCCATTACCAAATTTAAACCCCATTGAGAATATAAAATAATACACATAAGGTGAAACGTCTTTTTTGAATAGACTCAAAGGTGATAGGGTAACTTTTGCACTTATACAATGATTTGTATACTCCAAAGCCAAATCATAATTAAAACGGCGTATCAAAAAGTCATCTTTGATATTTATTTTTTTGCGAGTTCCGTCAATTTCGTAAACTTGACGTTCTCGGCAACCGATACGCATATTGCCAATCAGCCAAAAAGATATTTCAGATTTTCCATATTTTTGGGTCTGAAATCTCAAATGAGTTCCGAGAGGAACAGATAAATTAATAATTCTTAGGTTGTGCCTTTTGAATTTGTCATTTTCTCGTGTCAAAGTATCTTCATAAACTAAGTTATTATCATATTTGAGCGAAAAGGCTTTGGTAAAAGAGTAATGACAATTTCTTACACTTCCGCCAATTGAAAATGCTAACTGTTTATCGTTTCGGAAAATATGTCCACCATATAGTTCCAAAACTCCATTGAATAATGGTTTAGTATCCAAAAACTCTGATGGTCCATCAAACAGAATACATCCAAAATAAACACCTAAATAATTGTTGTTTTGTTTGTTGTGCTTATTATCATATGTTGTAATCTCTGTTTTCCCATCATCGTAAATATAGAAATGTATCGGCATTAACATCCTTATATTTATGGAACTTGGTTTGAACTCAGGCATTAAAGAAACTATTCTTATTGCTTCTGCATCGAGTATAGAATCAGAACTTTGGACTATTGTAGGAATACTTTTGGAACCATCTTTATAAATAACAACACTTACAACTGAAATGCCCGAAATACCCTTTTGTTTTGCCAATGATGGATATACTGCAAAAGTTTCTATGAATTTTCGCCAACCCGTTCCTCGTTTATAATCACTTCCATGCCTTAAATCAGGTTGCCATCTCCATTCAAGATCTTCACAATTATAAATAGTATCATTCTCAATGTTTTGAGCATAAATAGCAATTTTGATTTGTACCAAAATTGCAATTAATATAATTCTATAAAAGTGTTTTAAAATCATTAGTTATTGGATGAAGATGAATAATTATTCTATTTGTGAGCATCTCTCCACTCTCGTCTTGCAGTTGACATTTGCTCGCGAATACCCCCTTTTTCAAGAAAATCTTCTTTGAACTTGTCGATTAGTTTTCGTAGTAGATAGTCGGTTTGATGCAACATAATCAATGCAATGTTGGCAACTGTTTCAGCATCTCGTAAATTGCAAACTCTGATAAAATCTTCTGGTTGATTGTGTTCTTTGCACCATTGTCGTGCATTTATGAATTTTTGATTGTTAGTATCCCACAAGGTCATGTTGTGCGTGCGAAGATAATCTTCATAGTCTTCTAATAATTCTTTTAAACTGGCTTTGGCTACGTTTAATAGTTTAATGGCGGTTTCCATTGACGTGGTGCCCGTTTCGTTACCTTCAACAATGTTTTGTTTGCCGGAACGCGCTGCCTGTACCATTTGATCAACTGTTCTATCACCGTATTGAGGAAGATAATGCTCGACAAAAAAACAGGTCATATCATAGATACACTCTGACTTTTTGTAGGCGACTAAGTTTTTATAATCGCCTTTGGGTTTTAAGAAATCGGAGTTGGGTGTGTCTGGCATAGTGAAGTGAATTATGGGAATTTAGGGAATTATAATAAAGATGTAAGTAATCATTTTTTAATTTTTTATTGGTTTAAGAAACGCATTGGCGTATTCAAAAATGGTATAACGCCCTTCGTTTGACAGATATTCGGTGTCGGTCAGAGTTTGTGGTATTTGTTTAGGCAACAAATATAATTATAATATTGGATAATTACAAATAAAAAAACAGCGGCAAAAATCATTTCCGCCGCTGTAATTCATTATCTTAAAAAGTGCAATTATTCCTTACATTCCACTGCCATCTTCTCAATCTCTAATCCCTTTTTATACGCCTCGATATATTTGTTGAAACCTTCGACTTCTTGTTTGGTGGGGGCGATTTCGGTGCCGGTGTTGCCGGCGAAGACTTGGGTTTCGAGCCAGTCGGGAAGGGTTTGTGCGGAGGGGTTGTTTACTAAGAAGGATGCAAGAAGGGCTATGCCCCACGCGCCGCCTTCGCCTGCGGTTTCCATTACCGAGATGGGCGAGTTGAGGGCTGCGGCAAGGAACCTCTGCCCTACTCCTTTGGTCTTGAACAAGCCGCCGTGGCCAGTGATGCGGTCGATTTTGATTTTCTCTTCTTTGATGAGGATGTCGTTGCC
>JAGCDD010000404.1 GCA_017651345.1 Bacteroidales bacterium
AGGCGTTTGTAATATTCTTTTTCCAATTCGGCAGCCTCAATTTGAGTTTTGTAAGCCGCAATTTCGGGATTAATCTCCAAAGCCTTGTTGTAAAAATCCTCAAACGGTGGTATAATTCGTTCGTTTTCAATATCTTGTACATCTATTACAATAGAATCGGCATGATTGATGGCAATGCGTAGTTGCAACTCGCTGATTACCACATTGTCTTGCTCTTTTTTGCGCTCCATAACATCTTGTGCAAGGTTGGTTTTGGCATCCATTACATCACGTTGCGAGCGGTGACCGAGGTTGTAGAGTTTTTGTGCAGTTATCACATTAGAATCTTGCATAGCGCAGTTTTCCACGGCAATTTCAAGACGTTTTTGCGCCATTGCGAGGGTAAAGAATTTTTCTATCACATTGGTTTTTATCTCAATTTCGCGATATTGACGTTGCTTTTCGGCGGCATTTTTCAGCAATTGACGATGTTTTATGAGTGTTCGCCTTGCTCCGGCATTCCACAGAGTAACGCTTACATCAACCGTTGCGCTGTTGGTATAACTTTTATTGCTACTATATTCGCCCGACATTGTTTCGTTGAAAGTTTGTTGAAAACCCGCTGATAATCCGTTGTTTATGGTTGCCACCGCAGTAGGCAAATAGGTATGCCGCTCGGCTTTTAGATTCACCTCTGCCGTTTCGATGTTTAATTCCTCAGCGGTGAGAGCGGGGCTGTGGGCTATTGCGCTATCGAGGCACTGCGATAATGTAAGTGTTTGAGCCTTAGAGGTTATAGCTAATGATATAATGAATAATATGGTCAGTATTGCCTTAGTCATTTGTTGATGTTTGTTGCAATACAAAGGTATCAAAAATCCGAAAAATCATCATCAGAGATGTGTTTTTTGTTTTAAAAAAGAAGTTGGTGCAAATAACAACAGCCCGAAACATTCTCGCGATTAGTTTCGGGCTGTTGAGTTATGGGATAACACCTTTAATGATTTGCTGCTAAATTCAGCGCATTAAAGTCTTGGTATTCCACCACCGGGGATTTTGCCAGGACCACCACCTATGCCTTTTGCAACGATAATCGATGTAAAAAAGCCGAGGTTAAATCCTTTAAAACCGCCTTCGATTTCTACCAATTCTTCTTCTGTCAACTCAGTAAGTTGCTCATTTACTTTTGGTTCCATGGCGTTTGTAATTTAAAATGTTTGTAACTCAGTTTATTATTAAGAATAGGGTTTAATTCCACTTCTTTAGCTTACCCTATCATACGTTTGTTTATTTTTTTTGTAAGCAAAATTGTGTTAAAAAATGTTAAATTATTTTTTTTATTAAACTATCAGAAATGTTTTCTTAATTGTAAGATTTATGCTTATCTTTACACTTTAATATAATAGTGTATCATTTGAATGTAAAGCGATGTATTCCGACACATTTATAATATTAGGAAAAATATTTGCAGCGGCGGCGGATGGTGATTTCAACGGTTGCAAGGGGTTTGAACAGCAGGCAGAAGCATTGGCTCAATGTGCTGATACTGTGCATAGTTCTAATGGATGGTTTACGCCTGAGTTTGTGAAAATGCAGTTTCGCTCGCTTGCCGAAATGCTCTCTGAAGATTCTGTGAACCGTTTTGCTGAAAAATATGACCTCAATAATGGCAAACTTTGCAACAAAAAGGTGAAGATTATTGCGGCAGGCAATATCCCGCTTGTTTGTTTTCACGATATTTTGTGCGTGCTGATGTCGGGATGCCGTTTGGTGGTGAAACCCTCGTCAAAAGACCGCCTGCTTACTCACGCAGTTTTGGAGATTATCAAGCAGATTACTCCCGAATTGAAGGATAGGGTAGAGGAGGAGGACGGCGAACGTATACCTTTTGATGCCATTATTGCCACAGGTAGCAACAATTCGGCGCGGTATTTCGATTACTATTTTTCTAAGTATCCTAATATAATAAGGCGTAACCGCAGTTCGGTGGCAGTGATTTCGGGCAACGAATCTGATGAGGATTATCGTCTTCTTGCCGATGATATTTTTGCATATTATGGTCTCGGATGCCGCAGTGTGTCAAAGATTTATGTACCCGAAGGCTTCAATTACGATACGTTTTTCAAGGGAATATTTCACAAGAGCGACGTTATGGCAAATGCCAAATATGCCGACAACTATACCTACAACAAGGCAATTTATCTAATGAGCGGCGCGGATATTTTAGATAATGGTTTTGTGCTGTTGAAAAAAGATACTGGCTTGTCGTCGCCTGTGGGAGTGGTTTTTGCCGAAGAATATCACGATGTTGAAATTCTTGCCAAATCGCTTGTTCAAAACGCCGATAATCTTCAGTGTGTGGTGTCGAATACTGATTTGCAGGGAGTTAATACTGTATCGTTTGGTCTTTCGCAGCATCCTGCCATCGATGATTTCGCTGACGGGATAGACACAATAGAGTTTTTAAAATCGTTGAGAAATTGATTATGGAGGAAAGCAAGATAACATTTTCGTCGGCGGTGTCGAAGATTTTGAAAATCGCTGTGGCAGGCGCGGTGCTGTTTTTGATTTACTATCTGCGCAACGTGCTTTTACCGTTTGCTGTGGCTTTTTTGTTTGCCTATCTGCTCAATCCTGTAGTACAGTTTTTTCAAAAATTACTTAAAAACAGAGCCATTTCGGTGGCGGTGACGCTGATTTCGGTAACAGGAATTTTTACGCTTTTGGTGATGATTTTTGCACCTATTATCTACGACGAAAGTGTTCATCTATACCAACTTATCAAGGATACCGCTATACAAAACAATTGGCAAAACGAACTTACTGTGCTGCCTGATTTTGTTACCGACCTCCTCGACCGCTTTACCGATAATGTTGAGTTGGAGGATATTTTCTCGTCAGACAATGTTTCGTCGGCGGTGGAGAAAATTGCATCATTGATAGTGCCTGAAATTCAGGCGTTTTTTTCCAAAACGTTCAATATCATAGCAAGTTCGCTCGGTTTCGCCATCGTTATCCTATACCTTATATTTATAATGATCGACTACGACAACCTCAAGCAGGGATGGCACCGACTGATACCTCACCGTTACCGCGGACCTGTGTTTAAGTTTGCGGCAAGGTTTGAGATTGAGATGCACCGCTATTTCCGCGGACAGTTGTGTGTAGTGGGCGTTGTTACAGTGCTTTACTGCACAGGTTTTTCGGTGATTG
The DNA here is from genome assembly GCA_017651345.1 of Bacteroidales bacterium. Classification (GTDB taxonomy): domain Bacteria; phylum Bacteroidota; class Bacteroidia; order Bacteroidales; family UBA3824; genus UBA3824. Next base: position 3,193 of record JAGCDD010000404.1, read on the forward strand.
GGTTGCCTATGGGGTTGATGCTTGGTCTGTTGATTGGTTTTCTCAATCTGATACCATATATGCAGATACTTGGTTTTTTGCCTGCGCTGTGCCTCGCTATCATTAGGTCGTTAGAAACAGGACAGTCGGTGTGGGGCGTAATTGCAATGACTGCCTCGGTGTTTGTGGTGGTGCAAATTCTTCAAGATCTGATAATTACGCCAAGGATTATGGGAAAAAACACAGGACTTAATCCCGCTATGATATTGCTTTCTCTCTCGGTTTGGGGCAAGTTGCTCGGTTTTCTCGGACTGCTTGCTGCGTTGCCCTTTACCTGTATGGTAAAAACCTATTACTCTGAGTTTGTGGCAAAACAACACACTCTTGCTCAACGTCTTAGCGAACAAAACGATGTGCAACTGCCACTGCCCGACCCGAGACAGGGAAAACCAAAAAATCTTTTGAAAATTCGTCGCAAACGTAAAGAATGAAACACCTTATTATTATAACGGGTCCCACGGCGAGCGGCAAAACAGATTTGGCGGTAACACTTGCCGAACATTTTGACACGGAGATAATTTCTGCCGACAGCCGTCAGATTTTCAAGGAGATGCGCATTGGCACAGCCGTTCCCGACGATGAAGTTTTGCACCGTGTAAAGCATCATTTTATCCAAACACGCTCGGTAAAAGAGTATTACAACGCCTTTATGTACGAAACCGAGGTAATAGATCTTCTTGAACAACAACTCTTTGTTAATCATGATGTTGTGATAATGTGCGGAGGCTCTATGATGTATGTTGATGCTGTTTGCAACGGCATTGACCTTATTCCCGACCCAGATATGGAGGTGCGTAATAGATTGTGGCAACAATTTGAAAATGAAGGTATTGAACCTTTGCGTCAACAATTGCTGCAATTAGACCCCGATTATTACAAAATTTGCGACCTCAATAATCACAAGCGCATTATTAAAGCCTTGGAAGTGAGCATACAAACAGGCAAACCATACTCGTCGTTCCGCACTGGCAACAAAAAACAGCGGAGTTTCTCTATTATTAAAATAGGTGTGAATTATCCTCGTGAAATTCTGCATCAGCGTATCAATCAACGTGTTGATAAGATGATAGGAGAGGGTCTCTTGGATGAAGCCCAAAGCCTATATTCGTTGAAACATTTAAATTCGCTCAATACCGTGGGTTACAGAGAGTTGTTTGATTTTTTTGACAATAAGACATCACTCGAAACTGCTGTGGAACTCATCAAGCGAAACACCCGCCGTTATGCTCGAAAACAGATTTCGTGGTTTAATGGCGACAATGATTTGGTGTGGTTTCAGCCCGACAAGGTAGATGATATAATCAATTATTGCAACAGTAAAATTATAGGATAATGGAAAATGTAAAATTCAGCATAGTAATTCCCCTTTACAACCGTCCCGACGAGATAGATGAATTATTAGAAAGTCTTACAAAACAGACTGTTAAAAATTTTGAAGTGGTGGTGGTAGAAGACGGCAGCACTGTGCCCGCCGCAGATATTGTGGAAAAATATAAAGATTGCTTGAATTTAAAATATTTTGTTAAACAAAATTCAGGTCCCGGGCAAACGCGCAATTATGGTGCAGAGCGTTGCAGTGGCGATTATATCATCTATTTCGACAGCGACTGCATTATTCCTCCCGATTATATGAAGATTGTAACTGAAAATCTTGATACAGAATATGTTGACGCATACGGCGGTCCCGACGCAGCATTGCCCACATTCACCCCTGTGCAAAAAGCCATCAGTTACGCTATGACCTCGATACTATCTACTGGCGGCATTCGCGGTGCAAGCGAAAAAGCAGGCAAATTTCATCCTCGCAGTTTTAATATGGGATATTCGCGCAAAGTGTTTGAAACCACAGGCGGATTCTCAGATATGCGCTTTGGTGAAGATATTGATATGACACTCAGAATATTAGAGCAAGGATTTACTACAAAACTTATCAAAGAAGCCTTTGTTTATCACAAACGTCGGACAGATTTTCGCAAGTTTTTCCGTCAAATATTCAATTCTGGTTGTGCGCGTATCAATTTGAAACTTAGGCATAAAGGTTCGCTAAAATTGATTCATACATTTCCGTCGCTGTTTTTTCTTGGTAATATATTCTGTATTTTGGCGGCGGTGGCTTCTGCATTGATTTTTAAGAATATATATGCGCCACTGATATGTATTTCGCCATTGGTGCTCTTTGCGCTGATGGTGTTTGTAGATTCACTTCGTAAAAATGGGTTGAAAGTGGCTTTATTTTCGGTAGTGGCTGTATATGTGCAACTTACTGCATACGGAATGGGTTTTATCAAGGCAGTTTGGCACGGATTGATACGCAAGAAAGGCGACACATTCGGCTTTGTGAAGAATTTTTATAAGTAGTATTAGGTTGCGAAAAAATCGCTATCTTTACGGCATAAACATTAACATAAAACATCATAAAAATGAAAAAACTATTTGTAATAATCGCATTAACAATTGTTTCGGTTGTGTCGGCGTTGGCACAAAGTCCTACTGCTACCACGAGCGCAGCGCAAGCAATTAAAGCAGGAGAGTCGTTTACTGTTACGGTAAATATCTCAAAATTAGATCTTTCGTGCTTTGCTCAGTATCAGGTAAAATTGCCCGACGGATTTACCGCTAAGGAAATTTCAGGCGCATCCGACAATGCAAACTTCTATTTTGAAAACGGCAAAGTTCTCTATCAGTGGTACAAACTGCCCATCAACCGCAGCGATATCGAACTCCGTTTTACTGTTACCGCTGGCGAAAAGGTAGCAGCAGGCAAATATCAGTTGCCCGGCTATTTTAGTTATCAATACAACAACCGTCTCGGACAGGCTGATACAGGTCTTACCGTGGAGGTGAAATAGCGTATCGATGGAAGAGCAAAACGACGACGAGCGTTTTATGCGTGCTGCCTTAGAGCAGGCTGAAATCGCCTTTGAGCAAGACGAAATCCCTGTGGGAGCCGTTGTGGTGTCGGGCGGACGCATTGTGGCGCGGGCATACAACTATACCGAGCATCTCAATGATGTAACCGCCCACGCCGAAATGCAAGCCATTACCTCGGCTACTTCGGCAAGTGGCGGCAAATACCTTACCGATGCTACGCTCTACGTTACATTAGAACCTTGCCTAATGTGCGCAGGAGCATTGGCGTGGAGTCAGATTAAGCGTATAGTTTACGGTGCATCCGACCCCAAAAAGGGCTATCTCCTATACCAAAATTCATTGGAAAACAAGATGAAAATACTTCATCCAAAAACCGAGGTTTTGGGTGGAGTTTTACAAGACGAATGTTCTAATCTGTTGAAGAGATTTTTCTCCAAAAAACGCCTTGTATGATTATGATTTTTAATAAATGTTACTATTTTTATAACCTATAAATAATTAATACAGAAAAAATGAAATTTAGCGTAAAATATTTATCACTATCGGCAATTGCTCTGTGCGGTGCGGCAATGATTCAGTCGTGCAGTGAACAAAAGCAAGTAAAGCCGTTGCCTTTGCCTCAGACATTTGAGAGTATCGGCAATCCTTTTATGCCTCTTTGGGAACATATTCCCGATGGAGAACCGTATGTATTTGAAGACCCCGATAATCCGGGAAAATATCGCGTCTATCTCTATGGTTCTCACGATATTGAGATTACCAACTATTGTGGACGCGATCAAGTTGTATGGTCGGCACCTGTTGATAATTTAAAGGATTGGCGGTTGGATGGCGTTATATTTAAAGTGGACAAAAACGGAGCAGGCGAGGCTCAGAAAGAAGCCGACATTCTGTTTGCCCCCGATGTGGCTGTAACCACCGAAAAAGACGGTTCAAAAACCTATTATCTGTATCCAAACAACCAAGTAGGCGGTCGCAACGGTATGGTAGCCAAGAGCAAACGTCCCGACGGCCCGTTTGAGGTGTGCAACTGGGATTCAAAAGATCCCAATAAAGCCGATGGCGTTTTGGCATTCGACCCTGCTGTTTTTGTTGACGACGACGGACGTGTGTATGGTTATTGGGGCTTTGAACGCTCGTATGCTGCCGAACTCGACCCCGCTACTATGGCTACCGTTAAAAAAGGTGCAAAAATAGTTGAGGATATGGTTTCGGGCAGAAATCAAGAAGGCGTATTCAGTTTTTTTGAAGCCTCGTCGATGCGCAAAATCAAAGACAAATACGTATTTATATACAGCCGTTTTACCAAAGACGGTGAGTTTGTTTTGCCTGTTTCAAACTACACACTTGCATACGCTTACGGCGACAGTCCGCTTGGCCCTTGGACTTACGGTGGCACTATCATCGACGGTCGCGGACGTGAGAAAACTCCCGACGGCACTGTGTTTGCCTCTGCCACTGTTGACGGCAACACCCACGGCAGCATCTGCGAAATCAACGGCAAATGGTGGGTATTCTACCACCGTCAAACTGGCTTGAACGAGTTTTCGCGACAGGCGATGGTTGCGCCAATAACTGTAAATGTGGAGGAAGGCAAAGGCGGAAAAGTGGAAATCTCAGAAGGCGAATATACATCAGAAGGCTTTGAAACCGAGGGACTTGACCCGTTTAAATGGCATCCCGCCGCTATTGCTTGTTGGTACACTGGACCAAAAACTTGCATTCATGAATGGCCAAACAACAAGTTTTTTGGCTCGTATATTGCGGCTGCGTATGGCACAGAAACCAATGAGTCAGAACCTTACGCATATAAAAACAACATCAACCCTGTGGTAAACAATACCGATAGTTCAATTGTGGGTTACAAATATTTTAATTTTGACCAAACACAAGGTAAAAAAGATATTCGCTTGTATATCAATCTTATACCAGAAGGTATCAACGGTAATATCGACATTATGATCGACCGTCCTTGGACTTACGATGGCGGCAGAGTGCTTGGTAGCATAGAACTCACAGCCGATATGCCGAAGGAATCCACCCAAATGTCGGTTTCTTTGTCCGAATTGGCAAATTTTTCGGGTAAACACGCTATTTTCTTTGTTTTTTCTTCTCCCGAAAAAGAAAAATCTATATGCACACTCGAAAGTTTTGTGTTTGATACCCAAAAGTAATAATATTATATAAAATTTAAGTAGAGACGTGAATAGTTCACGTCTCTACTTTTTTTATAAAAAGGGCACTTATTAGTATTATTCGTGCGGCGTTTTTTCGTAGATAAAGTTATACTCTACATAATCGTAGGCTGCAAAGAATCCGAGGCAGGTTTTGTCTTTTATTGACGAAGTAAAAAACTGTTTTGGATTGTTGCTGTTGGCGTTATATCCTGAAATATAGTTGTATACATTTTCGTCGATGGTGCGGAACTCTAATGTAAGTTTGTCGCCGTTGTAAAGTATCATCTCTTCGTCGTTTTCCATATCCGAATCGTAGTAGAGACCTATGTCAACGGGGGTATCGCCTTTGGTTTTAGCCACGTCAGAAAAATAACGTTTGCCGTTGCGGTGTATATTAGCCCATCCGTACACCTCTTCACCTTCGGGAATGTTGGTGGTTTCACATTCCAACACCTGCATCCAATCCATTAAGTTTACCCAAACAAATTGAGGTTCAGTAATTTCGGCTTTTTCTCCTAATGTTGATGAGCCGGTGTATTCCACGCCATCGATGGTAACTTTGAGGGTGTATGTATCGCCAACATTTGTGTTGATTTTTGTGTCGGGACGGTAGTATCCGTCAGATTGAAAATTCAATGGAGTTTCACTTCCGTCGGGGAGGATAATTCTAACATCCTCAACCATTCTACCCGGAGTTCTTGTAGAATCGTTCATATTTCGTGTGGATGTGATGATTACCTCTGTTTTATTGGGAGTTAGATGACCTTCGATTACGGGTATGGGGTCAATATCTTTGTAGTCGAGTTCGATTTCTTTGGTGCAAGAAAACATTGTACTTGCAATTGCCAAAATATATATGAATTTTTTCATTGTATTATAATTATGAATTGTGAATTAAAATTTGATAGTGTAAGTTACTGACGGAATGATGCCAAAGAGCGAAGTTTGAACAGTTTTGGTTCCTGTGGCTTTTTCATCGTCGTTTTCAAATGTTATGAGATACGGATTATAGTGGTTGTAGAGGTTGTAAACTCCAAACGACCATATTCTTGTGTATCTTGGACGCTCTTTTGTGTTGTTGATACCAGCGTCTAAGCGGTGGTAGGCGGGAGCGCGGTATCCGCTACGCTCTTGAAAATAATAGTGGGTAGATTCGTCGAGATTGTATTTTGCGCTTGGTGCTGTAAGTGCTTGACCTGATGTGAATACCCAAGTTGCAGAGATGTCCCATTTGTGATTGAGGCGATACATTGCTACAATCGAAACATCGTGACGGCGGTCGTTGGAAGCTGTGTACCATTCGTTGTTGTTGATGCCGTCAATCTTGTTGTCAGCCCATGAGAGAGTGTATGAAACCCATCCTGTAAAGTCGCCGAGGATTTTCTTAGCGTAAAGTTCTACACCGTAGGCGCGACCCTTTCCATTGAGCAGAAGGCTCTCCATTTCGATTGCAGAAACAAGGTTTTTGCCGTCTTTGTAGTCGTAAACATTTTCAATGGTTTTGTAGTAGCCTTCAATTGAAAATTCATAATTCTTGTTTTTGGTTTCTGCCATATAACCTACGCTCACTTGGTCGGCGGTCTGCGGTTTTATGATATTGCTCGACATAACCGAGCGACCTATTGGCGACGACATTCCATTGTTCAAAATGTTTTGAACATGTTGAGTGGTGCGGCAGTAACCTGCTTTAATACTTTGATGATCAGTAATTTGATATTTTGCGCTAATGCGGGGTTCGATACCAAAGTAACGTTTAACAGGTTCGCCCTTGCCATAGTATAAAGTGTCCGAAATTAATCCGTCGGCATTTAGGTTGTAGTAAGGATCGCCACCCAAAGCGTTGAAAATCACACCTCTTGCGCCAGCCGAAACTTCAAGACCGAAATTGGTTTTTATATCCTCGCCAATCCAAAACGAAATCTCCTCGCCACGACGCAACTCCTTTTCTACTAATCCGTTGCTTTCTTTGATTTCGCCTGATTTGAGTTTTATGCGGTCAAATTGAGCTCCGAAGTTGATTTTTTGATATTCTGAGAGAGAATAACTAATCTCCTCTTTGCCAATTTGGTGTTGCAAATATCCATCGAAACTTTCTTTGATTTTCAACACATTCATAGATTCAATGAAATCGTAGTTGCTGTATGCCAACGAAGTTTTAGATGTAAAACTGTTGCCAAAGTTGTGTCTGTATTCCACTGCGCTTGCTTGATTTCCCCAATGAATTTCGGCAATGTGGTTATCCATTTCCATATTATCGCGACCACTGAACGACATAAGATTCAATGTGCCATTCTTAGAAGTTTTGATTGAAATCGAAGAGTTAAGATCATAGAAGTTTAACACTTTGTTGCGATATTTTTCGGTGGGTTTCAAGAAAAGTTCAAAGTAAGTGCGGCGACCAGCTACGAAAAACGATGCGCGGTCTCTCCAAATTGGTCCGTCGATAGCAATTTTAGATGAAAGCAATCCAATTGATGCGGTCATACCAAAATTTTCCATATTGCCGTGACGTGTTTTGATGTCGAAAATCGATGAAGAAGCATCGCCAAACTGAGCGGGAATTGCACCTTTATATAAAGAAGCATTTGTAAGAGCCTCGTCGTTGAAAGTTGAGAACACGCCCATAAGGTGTCCAGCATTGTAGATAGGAGCGTTGTCGATGAGGATAAGGTTTTGAGCAGCAGTACCTCCGCGAACTTGAAAACCGCACGAACCGTCGCCCTCGCTCTTGATACCGGGCAAAAGTTGGATAGATTTTATCACATCGCGCTCGCCCATAAGAGCTGGAACCTTAGCCATTTCACTCATTTGAATATTTTCAACGCCGATAATTACGTTGTCGGTACGGCTACGACCGTGTTTTGCTGTTACTTGCACCTCTGAAAGTTCAGTGGTTTCTTCTTCGAGTTTGATATTAATCTTAGAATTTTCAGAGGTAACCTGATATTCTACTGGCACAAAACCTAAACAACTAAAATATAAAGTTGCGGGCAGTTGTTTTACCTTTATGATGAAGTTACCATCTGAGTCAGAGATAGTTCCATTGGTTGTTCCTTTTTCCGACACCGAAACAAAAGGTATCGAATGACCGTCGCTACCGGCAATTACGCCTGAAATTTTGTACGATTGGGCACACACTGAGAGCGACATCAGTGTTAATACTAATGCTAATAAGTGTTTCATAAAAATTGTGTTATAATATGTGGAGTAATTTAGAAATGTTTAATTTCAAACAAAGATTGAAAAAAGTGTGTATAATTTTTTGAGTTTTTCATTGGATTTTAGAAGTCGATATCACTTGCGCCAGAGGCGTTGATCATACGGTTGTTGAATATCAGGTGGCGGAGGTTGATTTCGGAAGCTCCCGAAGCGTCGATTATAAGGTTGTTTACCTTTCCGCGGATGTCTACATCGCTTGCACCTGAGGCAGTTACATCTATTTCGTCGGTGTCGATACGGTCGATATCCACGTCGCTTGCGCCCGACACTTTGAATACTGATTTGCCAGCTTTAAATTCTATGTCTAAGTCGCTTGCGCCGCTCACCTCTGCGTTGAGCACTCCTTTAACTTCAAGGTCGCCGATAAGCACATCGCTTGCACCGCTAACACGGAGATCTAAATCGTCGCAAACTGTGTACTGAGGCAGATGAACAAACGATGCGCCGCTTGCACGGAGGGCTGTGAAGTTTTCTACACAGATGTCTACCTGAGTTTTTTTGTTGATGCGAATGTGAGGACCTTCAACTTTAATAATAAGTTCACCATCGATAACCTCAGTTTTTACACGGGCGATAGTTTTTTCGCTACCTGAAACAGTAAGCGACTGATTTTGACCGCATACGATCTTTACCGATACGGGAGCCGATACTGAAATTCGGTCGAATTTTTCTACATTTCGTGTTTCTGTTGCTTTAAAGTCGGACGAATCTTTTTCGGTGCACGACATAGCCACTGTTGCTGTCAAAAGCATTGCTGCTAATAAAGATAATACTTTCATAATCGTTTTGTTTTATTTGTTTATACTAATTTTACTTTAATCTACAATTGAAATTTTGGCTGCTCCTGAGAAACTTGCCTGACGGTTTTCGGCTCTAAACCTTTCGGAACGCACCGACGAAGCTCCTGCCGCCTCTAATCTCAGTATTTGGGTGTGCCCTGTAAGTGTTATTCGGCATGCACCCGAGGCCTCGATGTCCATTTTTTCGGTTTCGGCGTTGATTGATGTTTTGCATGCTCCCGACACTTCGAGGTTTAGCGTAGCCGCGTTGCCTGTAAAAAATAAGTTGCAAGCACCTGAGCCTTCAAACGATGCGTTTCCGAGGTTGCCCGTAATCTCTACACGGCTTGCTCCGCTTGCCTCGGAGGTAAATTTGCCAGTAACCTCCAAATCGTTAAAAGTGGTTTTAGAAACGCCTGACGTTGAGATGGAGAAGTTCTCCATCGTAGTTTTTTCGGGGAAAAATACATTCGTTACGCCCGAAACATTAAGGCTCTTTAAATCCTCTACCCACACCTCTATTTTGCAGTTTTCGGTGAGGTTTTTGAATTTCATCACACCTGTAATGGCAATTGAAAGTTCACCGCCACTAACCGAAGTTTCTATTTGGTGCAATATTTTAGATTCGCAAGTTACCATTACCCTTTGTTCCTTGCCTGTAACAACTACAAGTTCTAACGAACCTGAAACCTTGATTCTGTTGAATTGCTCAACCTTGCGCTCTACTGTTATAAGGTCGCGAGGCTTGTTTGATCTTGTGCCTGCGGCGAAAACCTGAGCGGCGAGAATCATCATTGTTATTAATGCGACAATTTTTTTCATTTTTCTCGATTTTAAAATTTTCGATTTGTTTTTCTGATGCAAATTAACGGCGGAAAAAAACGATGTGCAAATTTTTGCGGTTTCAAGGCTGTTTCACGGCTGTGGCAGTAGCGTTTCTGTGCTGTGTCATTCTTGTGTCATAATTATAACTTTCTGTAATAAAGTTGATTAAAAATTTGTTTTTTTATTTTGAAAACTTTAAATTTGCAGTAGAAAAAATTATAAAAGAACGTGAAATGTAAAATATACATAACGATTTTGTCTCTTGTGGCGGCGATGTTAACTTGCTGCCACAACAAAAGCGAAGTGCTTCAAAGCCTCGAAACGGCAGATTCGCTATTAAGCGAAGATTGCGACTCGCTTGCGGCTATGTTTTTTTATCAAATTGAGCCTCCCGAAGACACAATTGCCGAACTTCCTTTTTATAATTATATGCTTTCGCGTATCAGTTGCCGAAACTACGACTATCAAGACCCTGAGTTACTTGACCTTCCAATCGCTTTCTTTAAGCAAAACGGCGACAACAAGCGACTTGCATACTCATATTGCTACAAGAGTATTTTTTTGCTAAACTATTCGTCGGATATGTCTTCGGCAATGATTTACAACAAGATGGCAGAAGATTTGGCAAAAAACACCGATGACGACATTCTTAAATACAACATTTATTCTACGGGATACTCAATCGCCGCCGATTGTTTTGACACTCAGGAGTGTCTCAATTATGCTATGCAGGCTTACAAAACGGGGCAGAAACTCCGCGACAACAACCGTATGGCATATCCCGCCAACTATATCACAATGTGTTACAACGAGTTGAATATGCAAGACAGCGTGCAAAAATATATGTCGGTGTGCCTCAATCTGATAGACTATTTTAATATGGGTGCTAAGGCATCGGTGTACGCTTCGTTTGGCGATGCAATGTTCAAAAAAGAGAATTATTCTATTGCTGAGCAGTATTATTTAGAATCGGTGGGCATTATCGACAACGCCTCTGCTTATAAAGGCTTGACAATGATACATCTACGTCGCAATAATGCTGAAAAAGCAAAGGAGTGCTATGCCAAAGCACTGCGCCCAAATTCGTTTGAATCAAATATCGACATTATGTCGGAATATGCCGCTTTTTTAGAAAAACACGGCGAAATTGCCAATGCCTCAACCATTTACCGCCAAATATCGGTTGAAAAAGATTCACTCTACCGAATTAAGGAACGCAATATGCAAACGCAGATGGAAAACCTCAGCCGTATTTTTAGGGAATATAAAACTGATACCGAAGTTTTGGAGAGTGCCAACCATTATCTAAAACTCTTGTTGCCAATAGTTTCGGTGTTGGCGGCGTTGCTTTTGGTGCTTTTGCTATTGCGGACTCGCAAAAATAGGGTAGAATCAGTACCCTTTGGCCGTCAACTTTACGACAAAGTGCTGCAAAACACCAACATATCGCAATGGACCAAAGACGAACGCGAAGTGTTTATTTCCTATTATTTTGGCGAACATTCCGCTTTCCGTTCCGAAATTGATAATACCTATCAAAAACTTGCCGTTAATGCCTATATCTTTCTTATCTTGCAGCACTTAGGTAAAAGCAAAACCGAAGTGATGGATATGATGGGTTTCTCCGACCAAGCGTACAGGTCATTGAAATCGAGGATAGAGAAAATGAGGAAGTAATTATCGACAAAATTACCCTAAAAATTCCATATTTATCGACAAAATTACCCTAATTGTCTCCGATTTGTCGACAAAATTGCTTTTTGTTATTATAATTCCAGTCTATATATACAATCGGTACGAACCCAATTTTCTTTTGCGAAAACAGAATTATCAAGTGTGTCTGATTTAATAATAATGAATCTTATTCTGTTCCAAAGAGGCTCTATTCCATAGTATTCTGGCATATCATCATCATCGGGGAAATCTTTGTAGACTATCCCAGCGCCATATTCTATTTGTATGAAATTTTGGGGTTCAATAATAATTAAAGAATCTGATTTGGCAAGTCGAACTACCTCGTAATCATCGCCGTGCTCGTATGTAGGTAAAATATCTTCTAAATTTCTAAGTTGCTCAGTGTAATATATATAGGCAGTGTCTTGGGTATTGTTACGTATTTCAAAAAACCATGAACCAAAGTAATCACAACCTGATAGTGTTGCTAAAAAAATGAATAAAAGTGTTGCTTTAAGTAGTGGTTTTATCATTTGGTTTTGGATTATATTTGTGTACTAATTAATTCACCCTATACTTTATCACCTTCTTAGTTTCAAAAAACTCTTCTTCAAACACATCTGGAATGTTGTATAGTGTTATGTGTTTGCGGAAGGGGGCGATTTCTTCTTCAAAGTCGCCGCCTTTGAGGTAGACTATCGATGATGTGGGTGATTTTTCTAAAAGTTTGTGGGTCTGTTTTACAAAGTTTGGAAATGCTGTTACGGCACGGCTCACGATGGTGTCGAACTTTTGATGGAGATCGTTGCTGTTGATTTTTTGGGCTGTGGCGTTGGTGAGACCGATTTTTTCGATAACATCTTGCACCACAGAGATTTTTTTGCCTATTGAGTCGATAAGCGTGAATTGTTTTTCAGGATACATTATCGCAAGGGGAATTCCGGGAAAACCTCCTCCTGTGCCCACGTCAACGATGTTTTGGCTGTTGTCAATAAGGTTGAATTTGGCAATGGCGAGCGAGTGGAGAATGTGGCGCGTGTATAGTTCGTCGATGTCGTTGCGCGAAATCACATTTATTTTTTCGTTCCACTCGGGATAGAGCGACCCGAGTGCGGCAAACTGACTTTTTTGTTTGTCGCTCAGGTTAGGAAAATATTTTGCTATTATTCCGCAGTCCATTTAGATACGGTCTTTGTTGAGGTTGATGTCTTTAACGATGCTGAGCAGAAGTTCGCGGCTGCGGAAAAGACGAGCCTTGACAGTTCCAAGCGGCAGTTGAAGTTTTTCGGCAATTTCGGTGTACGACATCTCATCGAAATATCTCATTTCGGTGATAATTCGGTAGTCGTCGTGAAGTTGCTTAACCACTTGGCGCATAAGTTTTTCTTTCTGCTCTTTCATCATACTCTCTTCGGGGTCTTTGATGGGAGCGGTGAGGGTGTTTTCAGCCCAAGATGTTGACTCGTTGTCGCTTGTGGGACTTGGCTTGTCGATAGAGATGTTGTTTTTTTGCATCTTGTTGCTGCGCAGGTAGTCGATTGTGTTGTTAGACGCAATCTTAAACAGCCAAGTGCTAAACGCGTTGGTAGGGATGTATGATTTTAGGTTTTTGAACGCCTTGCCAAACGATTCGATAGTAAGATCTTCGGCATCGTCGGGGTTGCGTACCATTTTTACAATCATATAGTACACCGAGTCGCGATATTTGGCGAGTAGTTCGGCAAAAGCTTTCTGGTTGCCCGCCCGTGCTTCGAGAACGAGTTTGTAATCGGCTTTGGCCTTGTCGGAGAAGTTGTTTACTGTTTCGTTGTGTTCTTCTATTTCCATGTGAGTCTGTCCTTGCGAATTTTTCCTAAAATTAGTTGTAATGCGTTAATGTAAGGTAAAATAATGTCAAAAAGTATGCCTGGGGCTGCCACGCCTTTGGTGTTGAACTTGCTTGACGCCTTACAAATCGCGTATAAATATACAAAATATCTTAATAAAAACAATATCGGAGTAACAAAAAAAATCGGCTCAAAAAACGATAATGCTATCGAAGCGGCGTAGAAGTATGTACGCGACAGTGTTTCTAACGCCAAAACTGCTTTGTGCTTAGTTTTGTATCGTTCGGATGCCGAAAAATGACGCTGTTTCTGCTTGTTCCACTGGCTAAAATTTTCTTTGGATTCGCAGATTGTAAACGATGCGGGGTTTGATTCGCAAACGATGCGGCCTTTTTGAGCGTTTTGATTTACAAATATGTCGTCGTCGCCCGACATCAGATAACTGTGGCTCGAAAATCCGCGAGTGCGTTCAAAGAGCGATTTGCGGTATGCCAAGTTTCTTCCTACGCCCATATAAGGCATTCCTATTTCGGTATAGGTGAAATACTGCATAGCAATGAAAACCGTATCGTAGCGTATCAGTCGGTTGAGAAATCCTTTTCGTTGGTCGTATCCTCCATATCCGAGCACAATGTCGTTTTGGTCGGTAAAGTTTTGACTCATAGTTTTTATCCACCATTTAGATACGGGCATACAGTCGGCATCGGTGAGCAAAAGCCATTCGCTTTTGGCGGCTTTGATGCCAACGGTGAGGGCAAGTTTTTTGCCGTGCGAAAATTTTCGGTCGTAGGGTACTTCTGTTACGTATAGTTTTGGATATTTTTGTTTTAGTTCTGCCAAAACAAGGGCAGAATCGTCTGTGCTGCAATCGTTTACCACTATTACTTCAAAGTCGGGATAGTCTTGCTCTAATACCGCAGGGAGTTTTTCGCGCAGGTTGGCGGCTTCGTTGCGGGCGCAAATTATTACCGACACCGGCACAGGGCTTTGGTATTGTTTTACCGTCGGACGTTTGCGGATGCGCACAAAAACTATAATATAATAGCACATCTGCACAGTCCAAGCGAGTATCAGACTGCACAAAAGCCAAAATTTCCAACTGTATATGTCCTTAAATAAGGCAGTTACTTGTTCTAACATTATCGTTAAAGTATTTGGTGCAAATGTACAAACCATTTTTTAAATAACGTGTTATTATTAATAAAAAAAAATAACTATCTTTGCCGATTGTTAAAACACGGCAAATGCAGTTCGAAATTAAACATAGCGACACACGCACCAACGCACGCGTAGGAGTTATTACTACCGACCACGGAAGCGTTCCAACACCTATTTTTATGCCTGTGGGCACTGTGGGCTCGGTCAAAGGCGTTCACCAAACCGAATTGAGCGACGATATCGACGCGCAGATTATTCTCGGCAACACCTACCATCTTTATCTCCGTCCCGGTATGGAGGTAATCAAGGCGGCAGGAGGATTGCACAAATTTATTCATTGGGACCGTCCTATACTTACCGACAGCGGTGGATTTCAAGTGTTTTCGCTTGCTGAAAACCGCAAACTTACTCCCGAGGGCGTAACATTCCGTTCGCATATCGATGGCAGCAAGCATATTTTCACTCCCGAAAACGTGGTAGACATTGAGCGCACCATTGGCAGCGACTTTATGATGGCGTTAGACGAATGCACACCTTATCCGTGCGATTATAAATATGCCGCCAAATCGTTGAAACTCACTCATCAATGGCTTGAACGTGGTGTTAAGCATTACCGCGAAACCGAACCACTTTATGGACATTCGCAGGCGTATCTTCCTATTGTTCAGGGTAGTGTATATCGAGATCTCCGCGAACAGTCGGCTGAGTTTATTGCCAAACAGGAGATGGATGCCAACGCTATCGGCGGACTTTCGGTAGGTGAGCCCGTGGAGATGATGTACGAGATGATTGAGGTGGTAAACAATATTTTGCCCAAAGACAAGCCCCGATACCTGATGGGAGTCGGTACACCCGCCAATATTATAGAAGGTGTGGCTCGCGGCATTGATATGTTCGACTGTGTGATGCCCACCCGCAACGCCCGCAACGGTATGATTTTTACCTCAAAGGGCACAATGAATATGAAAAACGAGAAATGGAAAATGGATTTCTCGGAACTCGACCCCGACGGCACTTCGTTTGTAGATCATTATTACTCAAAGGCTTATCTTCGTCACTTGGTAACAGCCAACGAGCGTCTTGCTGCGCAGATAGCCTCGATACACAATCTTGCATTCTATCTCAACCTTGTAAAAACCATCCGTGAGCGTATTCTCGACGGTACTTTTGCCGATTGGAAAGACGGAGCCGCCAAGGAGATGATGCAGCGAATTTGATATTTTACACCTTATTATATATATAGATAAAAATGTTCAAGATATTAGACCGCTATATAATGAAAAAATTTCTCGGCACATTCTTCTATTCGCTTGTGCTGCTGATTTCTATCATTATAGTTTTTGACATTCAAGAAAAACTCGACGACTTTATCGAGAAAAAAGCACCGTTTGAGGCTATCCTCTTTGATTATTACCTCAACTTTGCGCCCTATTACGCAAATATGTTTATGTTCTTGTTCATTTTTATCTCGGTGATATTCTTCACGTCGAAACTTGCGGGCAACAGCGAGATAATAGCCATACTCAGTGCGGGGGTTAGTTTTAGGCGGTTGCTTGTTCCATATTTAGAAAGTGCCGCCATACTTGCAGCTTTGTCGTTTTTCTTGAGTGCGTATGTGATTCCGCCCGCCAACGAGATTCGACTTAAATTTGAGAATATATATATATAAAAGGTGTGTATAACAATAACGACCGTAATATCCACCGACAAACAGCTCCCGGCGAATTTATCTATATGCAGAGCTATGTGGCATCGTCGAACGTTGGCTACAAGTTTTCGTGGGAAAAATTTGATGGTAAAGAACTGAAAGAAAAGTTGATGAGCGATTACATCGTTTGGGATTCTGTTAAAACCAAATGGACTATCAACAACTATTATATTAGATATTTCAACGGTGATGTGGATAGTGTGGTGTCGGGCCGAAGGATGGATACTACGCTTGCCATTCTTCCTAAAGATTTCAACCAACGACTCAATCAGATAGAAACCCTTACAAGTCCTGAACTTCACGACTATATCGACGAGCAAAAAATGCGCGGTAGTAGCAATATCGAAGCACTTCTTGTGGAGAGTTACAAACGTATAGCGTTTCCATTTGCATGTTTTATATTAACAATTATAGGTGTAACGCTATCGTGCAAAAAGGTTAGGGGAGGCATTGGTATCAATCTTGGTGTGGGTCTTGCGTTGAGTTTCAGCTACATACTATTTATGCAAGTGTTTACCGAGTTTGCCAAAGGAAGTTCGTTGCCACCGTTGTTGGCAGTATGGATTCCCAATATTATATATTCTATAATAGGTGTGGTTCTCTACTTTAAAGCTCCCAAGTGATGGAACTCAACGAAGAAGCAGCTTACCGTGTGGCGGTAACAATGATACCAGGCGTAGGCAGTACTATAGCTCGCAAGCTTATTGCATGGGCTGGTAGTGCTCGTGAGGTATTTGAAAAAAAAGAGTTGCTTCGCAAAGCCGACATTGTTTCAAAACGAATAGTGGAGGCAATTTCTCAAAATATAATTGATAGTGCTAAACGTCAGATAGATATAGCAATACGCAATAATATCAACATTGTTTATTACACCGACGGCAATTATCCTCGAAAACTTGCTCAATGCGACGACGCACCTATTTTATATTATACAAAAGGTGTATCGTTGAGTTTCGACTCCACACGCACAATAGGCATAGTGGGTTCGAGGTTGACCGACAGCGAGGGACGCGATAATATATTCCGATTGGTAGAAGGTCTCAAGAATGCTGGCTTTAATGCAGTGATAATAAGCGGACTTGCCACTGGTGCTGATACATTTGCTCATCAGGCTGCTATAAAATATGGTTTGCCCACTGCAGCAGTGCTTGGACATGGTTTTGACATTATCTACCCAGCCCAAAACCGTTCACTATCGCGCGAAATAATCAACGGAGCAGGCGTTATAATAACAGAGTATTATTATGGACATACCGTTGCAAAAACCAATTTCCCACGACGAAACCGCATTGTAGCAGGACTTTGCGATGCTATTGTAGTGGTTCAGAGCCGCGATCAGGGCGGTGCATTGATAACGGCAGATTATGCGCAATCGTATGGACGACGTGTTTTGGCATTTCCTGGACGTGCCAACGATCAGCAATATGCTGGCTGCAACGCACTTATCCGCGACAATAGAGCCTCTCTTATATCCAGCAGTGACGATTTGGCAAAAATTATGAATTGGGCAAAGCCTTCTAAAAATATTACTCAGCAAGAATTGCCACTTTGTTTTCTCGAGCCCAAAGAGATTGCCATTGTAGACACACTCCGCAAAAACGGCGACCTATCAATGGAAGCCCTCCTTGCCGAAACCAATATCCCGATGGCAGAATTATCGTCAATATTGTTAACCCTTGAATTTAAAGACGTTATTAAATCTTTACCTGGTATGCGTTATGCAGCTGTGTAAATTTTTTTTGTATGATTTGTAAAAAATGTGCTATTTCTCGTGCTTCGACTAATTTTCTTATTAACTTTGCCTTGAATTTTAAAAACTGATAATAATGAAAGCATACGTATTTCCCGGACAGGGATCGCAGTTTCCCGGCATGGGCAAAGACCTTTACGAAAAGTCTGACACAGCCAAAGCTTTATTTCAACAAGCTAACGATGTATTAGGCTTTGACATCACCAACCTTATGTTTGAAGGCACAGCAGAGCAATTGTTGCAAACCAAAGTAACACAGCCCTGTATTTTTATACACTCGGTGGTTTCGGTATTGGCCGACCCCGATAATTTTAATCCCGATGCTGTTGCAGGACACTCTCTCGGCGAGTTTTCGGCTCTTACTGCAGCAGGAGCGTTAACATTTGCCGATG
>JAGCDD010000405.1 GCA_017651345.1 Bacteroidales bacterium
GGTGTACGAATATGCAATTTATATAATGATTGGATTAGGATTGCTTCTCTTTATTAAATATATTATCATAGACAAAAACTTTAAAAAACGATTTGATTCTACCTTTTATAGAGATCATATCGATACAATGATAGTGTATATAAATACGATTCCTGACGAAATATTTGAACAAATAAGTTTTGAATTAGCAGTTAAAGAGTTATAGCAATTTTAATATTTTATCACTCAGAAATCAAAAATCTCCTTATCAATATAGATAGGGAGATTTTTTTTGTATTTAAAGAAAAAAATATCAAAAATCCGCTCATTGTATTAAATTATTCCGTACATTTGGTCATCAAACTTAACAATATAAAATGTTACTATTATGAAAAGTATACACAAAAAAATGATTGCTGAATGTATCGGAACATTCACATTGGTATTTGGCGGTTGCGGAACTGCCATATTCGGCAACGTAGGCTTTCTCGGCGTAGCAATCGCGTTTGGCCTCACAGTAGTGGCAATGGCTTACGGCATTGGACACATCTCTGGCGCGCACCTCAACCCCGCAGTATCGTTCGGCTGCTTTGTCAACGGACGTATGACAGGTAAGGAGATGGGCAGCTACTGGATTGCCCAGATAATCGGCGCAAGTTTCGCCGCTGCTATCCTTTGGATGCTTGTTAAATGCACAGGCGGCACTCCCGGCACTTTTGCAGCCAACGGTTTCGGAAACGAGTTTTTCCAAGGCGCAGCAGGATATGCTAATTGCGATGCTGTAGGCGCGTTCATCATCGAAATGGTATTGACCTTCATCTTCCTGATGGTTATCCTCGGTAGCACCGACTCAAAAGGCGCAGGACTTCACGCAGGATTGGCAATCGGCCTTACACTTGTACTTATCCACTTGATTAGCATTCCGTTGACCAACACAAGCGTTAATCCCGCACGTTCGTTTAGCCAATGCTTATTCTCTGAAAACGCTTTGGCTTGGAAACAGTTGTGGTTGTTCTTTGTGGCTCCTCTTTGCGGTGCAGGTCTCGCAGGATTGTGCTACAAACTTTTCCAGAAAGACAGCAAATAATTAGCAATAATTAAAAAATAGAAAACCCCGTGCAACAAATTGTTTCACGGGGTTTTCTATTGCTATATAGCTGTATTATCTACAACTTAGATTTTACGAATGTTTGAAATATCCAAGCACCATCATAAGTTTTTCGGATTCGAGCTTTAAGTTATCCGAATTAGATGCCATCTCCTCCGAAATGGAGGCAAACTGCTGAGTAGAAACATTAAAACGCTGAACGGCAGTATTGATTTGAGCTCCGCCCGAAGCCTGTTCTCTACAAGCGGCGGCAATCTCCTTAACGAGCGATGTGGTGCGTTCGATATCGGGCAGCACACGGGCAAATGCATCACTCGTTTGTTTTGACACATTTCTACCTTCAGAACTAACAGCATCTATCTCCTTGGCTGCCAATGCACAACGCTCGGCAAGTTTGCGCACTTCGGCTGCCACCACAGCAAAACCTTTGCCGTGTTCGCCTGCTCGTGCAGCTTCTACAGCA
This sequence comes from Bacteroidales bacterium, assembly GCA_017651345.1. Classification (GTDB taxonomy): domain Bacteria; phylum Bacteroidota; class Bacteroidia; order Bacteroidales; family UBA3824; genus UBA3824. The sequence continues at coordinate 1,551 of JAGCDD010000405.1, forward strand.
GCGTTCAAAGCAAGAATGTTGGTCTGGAATGCGATTTCGTCGATAATAGAGATTTTTTCGGCAATCTCGTTCATAGCGTGAATCGATTTATTGGCGGTTTCGCTATAATCTGCAATTGTTTTAGATGCGGCAAGGGCAATTCTTTCGGTTTCGAGAGCATTGTCGGAGTTTTGCTGAATCGACGACGCCATCTCCTCAACCGACGAACTAACTTCCTCGGCCGAAGCTGCTTGATCGCTTGCCGAATTGCTCATCTGAGTGCTTGCGCGGTTCATTTCGTCGGATGTTCCGGCAATAGCCGTAGCACTCTCTGTGATAGAATCCACAATCATTTTCAGATTATCCGAAAGGTCGCAAATGGCATTGTTGAGCGTTCCCACTTCGTCTTGGTTTGGCGAACGTTCGGTAGATACTTTAAGGTTGCCCTGAGCCAAATGTGTGGCGCGGTCGATAGCCTTTTTTAGCGGCTTGATTGTACGGTTAGAAAAATCGTGGAAAGCCACAAAAAACATAAATGCGGCAATACACAAACCGATAATAATACTCTTTCGCGACGAAGCCACCGACTCTTCCAACGACTGCGAAGTGGCTTTGATAACACGTGCGGCGTTGGTTTGCAAAGTGGCAGCAGATGTACTGATCGTTTCACGAAGGGAAGAACCTTCTGAAATATCAGTTGTGCCATTGCTGTTGAGGGTGCTGTTGATCAAAGTTTGAAGTTTCAAAAAAGCATCCTTACAAGTTTTGAATTCAGATTTTATATCAGCCTCAATGTCGTTGTTGCCAACATATTCAGCCAAAGTATTGATTTTAGCCTCTGCCTTGGCAATGTTATCGGTAGCCAAGGAACGACCTTCCATCTTTTTGTCCTTAGCAAACATCGAAATACCTTTGTATGAGGCATTTACGTCTAATACCATAGCATCAGCGGTTTGCATAATATCTACATAGCGGTTGGTAAGTTTTTCGGCATATTCGCCCACAGTTCCCTGTTTTACAAATACATAGATAACTACCACCACAAGGGGAATAACAATAAGACTTATTCCAAAGGCGATTCTGCTCGTTAGAGAGAATTTGTTTAATTGATTTTCTAAGAGTATTGCCATAAATGATGTATTAATAGGTTTCAAAGATTTAGTACAAAGATAGTTCCAAAAGAAACAATCATACCATAATAATACGCACAAAAAGGCGCTGAGTTTCATTTAAAGCATCAATAATGGCAGCACTTTTTATTCTTTTTCCTTAATAATGCCGTAACGATATGCTTCTAAGAGTTTTCGCAAATTTTCGATTTGAATTTTAAGCGAAGCACCTTTATCGGTATCACAAACGTGCATTCTACGATATTTAAACTCCTCTAATTGCACACGGCTGTGAATGTCGGAACCTTCTTTTACAGCACGTTCTTTGCTTTCAAATGCCTCGTGCTGAACCAATTGCACACCGTGACTATTATATATTAAAGTGTAGCCCGCAATGCCGGTGGTTTTGTGATAAGGCTTTGAAAATCCTCCGTCGATAACCAAACGGCGACCATCGGCACGCATAGGAGATTCGCCTTTGGTGGTACGCACTGGAATATGACCGTTAATTATGCGCGACTTTTCGGGGTCAAGTCCAAATTCACGGAGAATA
>JAGCDD010000406.1 GCA_017651345.1 Bacteroidales bacterium
AAAAAAATAAAAAAAAATTGCAAAATCAGATATGTTTATTCAAAAACTTCCTTAAATTGCAAGTGCAAATTATTATTTAAATTTTTAACACTAAAAACATTTTACCAATTATGGAAGGATTAAAAGTAGACGGTCGCATGAAAGTTAAGACCTTGAAAGAAAATTTCAAAAAATTTTTCGGATACACATTGAGAGTTTACAACACTCAAAACCATTTTGTGGATGAGGAACTTCTGCTTGCCAATGTTCGTCAAGACGACGACAAAAAAACTGGCGAGTTTACCATCAATCCCGATTGGCGCATCGATGAGTTTGAAAAAGAATTTATGGATGTGTTTGCAATCAAAGTTCAGGTTGCTACAGCCGACGACTCAGCTCTTGCCGACAATGCTCTCAAAGTAATTTCGGGCAAATCGCTCAAAGTAGACGGAAGAATGAAGGTTAAAACTGTACGCGAGGCTTTCAAAGCTACATACGGATTCTGCCTCAAAGTTTACAACACTCAAAACCACTTTGTTGACGACGACGCGCTCATCTCCGCAGTTCGCCATACCGACGACATCGATAAGTCTGGTGAAATTTCTATCAACCCCGAATGGACTATCGACGAGTTTGAAAAGAAAATCATGGAAACTTACGGCGTTAAAGTTCAGGTTTACACTCCCGACGAGTCGAAACTTGCCGACAACAATATCAAGCTCTTCTGGGGCAACAACTAAGATTTTTTTTGTTTGACTTTTTTTTATTTTTCCGCATATCCGGCTTCCCAGATATGCGGTTTTTTTTTCTACTATAATAAGGTGTTAGAGATTAACCTTCCAAATTGATCCACCAATTTTTACCAAGTAAAAACCGTTGCGCAGAGGTATTTGTAAGCGGTTGTTGGTGCATTCTTCCGTTTTGATTAATCGTCCCGAAAGGTCAAAAATCTCTATCTTACGATTTTCGGCATTTTCGATATAAAGTGTTGTGCCATATCCCCAGACTTTTACACCATTAACATCTACTGTAGAAACAGGTGTCGGGTTGGGAATTAGTTGTATATTGTACGAAAAATCAAGATCGTAGATTGTGCCATAAATAGTAGCATTGCCAGCTTTCATCATATCCGGCTCGTAAATAGTTACTTCTGGCGATGATATTTGGAATGTATCTTTCTGGAATGTTTCTGTGTCGGTAACTAATAGATAGCCGTTTTTGTTGATGGTACGTCCTGTAAAATACGATTTTGTGTACCCGTCGATTTTAATCTCTATAATAAAATCTTTTTTCGATAATGCCTCAAAATTAGTCAAATAGGGTAGGGTAAGCTCTGCCATCGACGATACTGCAACTGTGTTTCCAGCTGTAAATACTGTTGTGGTGTCAAAATGGCTCGAATACTCTTTGCTTGCTCCCTCTAAATATGTGGTGGGATATACAAAGTTAGTAGAATCGTTTTTACCATCGATTGCTCCCATCTTGGTGATCTCGGTAAAATAGCGGCAGTTAGATGCAGTTCCGCTATTTGCGCCGCAAATTACGCCGATGTGTTTGTTGCCGCTTGTTGTGCCATAGGTGATTACCGATGATATTGAGCCTTTGTTTTCGCCTGCAATCGTTCCTACATTGTTTTCGCCTGTGGTTTTTCCTTCAAAAATACAGTTTTCTATTTTGCCTGAAGATATGCCAGCGATGCCGCCAACGTTGTTTTTGCCTTTGGTTTCTCCTTGAATGTAGCAACCCGAAATTGTTCCAAGGTTGTTGCCGCACACTATGCCTGAGTTTTCTTTTGTCAAAATATACGAATCGGTGATGGCGAGATTTTCTATTGTGCCTTTCAAAGTTTGAAACAATCCTGCATTGGTTAGCGTGGTGTCGTTGATATATATTCCGCTGATTGTGTGACCGTTGCCGTTTAATTTTCCTTCAAATACTGCATTTCGATTGATTGTTCGGTATTCGCCAGTGTAATAGTTGGGATACCATTGACGCAGTTCGGCGGTTTTGCCAATTTTCACTCGCTCCACAACGTTGGTATTGCAAACAATGTCGGCTGTGATAATTCCGTTGGCTTTTTGATTACCATCTTGCGATACATGCTCTACAAACCAATAGAGTTGTTGTTCGTTGGCAATTTCATAATAGCCCGATTGGTTAACAGCCAATGATGTAACGGCTTTGATAGTTTTGGTTTCTGATAAGTTGGCTATTTTTAGCGAGTATTTGTTGCCGTTTTGCACCAGCGATTCTGTCATATCTTCGCCGTTTACCAATACTTTTAATTCAAAATCTTTGTCCACTGTAAAAGTAATGGTGCTATCCATCAGCATATCGTTTCGCTGATCGGTGGTGCAGCCATAGTCGGTGGTTACTTTGGTAAAATATAGCGGCTTGATAATGTCTTTGTATTTGCTCCAGTTTTCGGCAGCTTTGTATTTTTCGAGTGCGGTGATTGGCACGTAAATTATTGTTATTTTGTCACATTCGTCAAATGCACCTTCGCCTAATTTTGTGTTTTCGCCTCTTACAATCACTTTTTTGAGAATCCAACAGCCATAAAATGCGTTTTCAGAAATATCGGTTAGCGTTTCAGGAAATTCAAGATATTCAAATGTGCGGTTGTTGGCAAATGCCTCTTTTTCAATGGTTTTTACATTGTTTGAAAACTTAACGTCAGCCAGATACGAACAGTCGGTAAAGGCATTGGCTGCCACGGTTTCTATTCCATCGGGAATTACAACGTTGAGCAAGTGGTGACAACCTTGAAAAATTCCTCTGTTGATGGCTTCGAGGTTCGGGGGAAGATTTGCCGTTGTAAGTGCATCGCAGTTGGCAAACGCGTATTCTCCTATCTTAGTTACGCCTTCGGGTATCGCAATTGTTCTCAATTTGGCGCACTCGGCAAATGTGTATTCGTTGATTGCTGTTACGTTTTCGGGAATGTTAATTTTTGTAAGTTTGGCGCAATTGAAAAATGCCGATTTGCCAATGTAATCTATAGTTTTGGGCAATGTAATTTCGGTTGCCACTGTGCAATCGGCAAAACTCTTGTCGGCTATCGACTTAACGGCGTATTTTTTATCGTTGAATGTTACCGTGTCGGGGATAGTTAGCTTTGTACTAACGCTTTCGTAACCGAATATCTGCACCAAATAATTGTCAAAATCTATTATGCGATAATATATTCCGTTGAGCAAGAAGCTTTTACCATCTGTTTTAAGTGGTTTCATAAAGTTAGAATACATTACCCAATTTTCGGCAGTTTTGTAATAATTTAGTCGCGATTCGGGAACGTATATTTTATAACTGCTTGCTATTGATGTAAATGCGTTTTTGCCAAGTTTGCAATTTTCGCTGTACACTACTATCAAATTGAGAGTTTCGCATCCATAAAATGCTGTTTCGCCAATTGAGGTTATGTTTTTGGGAATATCTACCACCTTGATTCTCTTGCAACTATAAAATGCGTTTTTGCCAATGGTTGTTACGTTTGGCGAAAAACTTACACTATCTAACAAGTAGCAATTGTGAAACATATCGTCCGAAATTATTGTAACCACTTCGGGGATATTTACTTTTTCTAATTTGTTGCAACCCATAAATGCGCCTTTGCCTATTTGTGCCACGCTTTCGGGTATCTTCATTTCAGTTATCTTTGTGCAATTGGCAAACGAGTAATCGCCTATTGAGGTAACATTTTCGTGGAGTGTTACAGTGGTTAAACTTGTGCATCCTGTTAGCAAATTATCTGCTACATTGCTAACGTTTTTGGGTAATGTGAAGGTTTTCAATGATGTACACCCCGAAAATGCTCCTGCACCTATTTCGTTAATGTTGTCTGTAAAGGTAATCGAGGCTAATTTGGCACAATCTTTAAACGCATTTTCGTCTATTCCGGTGAGAGTGTAAATTTTGTTTTCGTATTTTACTGTGAGAGGAAGCTCAATATCTGTTGCCACACTGCTTTCAAAGCCTACTATATGCACTTGCTTTTTGTCCGAACCTGTTACTTTATATTTTATTCCATCTTGGGTAAAGTCGTTAACCGTTGCAATTACTTCTAACATACTTAGATACGCTGCCCAATTGGGGTCTACGATATATTCTTCGTATTTTATTTCGTAAACATATATTTTCGTTGTTGATGGTATACCGTAAAACGCTGTAGCATTTATAGTTAATACAGTTTCAGGAACAACAATTTGGGTTAAATTACTGGCACCTTCTAATGCATTGGCGTCTATGTAGGTTACTTTGTATTTTTTATCGTCGATTTCAACCTCGTCTGGTATCACTAATTCTTCGCCAACTGTTTCATATCCAACAAGTTTTACTGTCAGGTCGGTGAAGTCTGTTATTTCATAGTAAAGACCGTTTATCAGTTTTACTTCGTCTACCACGCCTTCGGCTTTAATATGGTCGGCGTATGTGCTCCAGTTTTGTGCTACTTTGTACGTTTTTAAACGCGATGCGGGTACATATATAATAAAGGTGTCGGGCAAACCATCAAATGCACCTGTGCCAAGTGTTACGTTGTTGGCTGCTATTTTTATTGTGGCAAGTTTAGCACAGCCGTAGAATGCATTATTGCCAATCGATCCAAGCACATCCGAAAATTCTAAACTTTCAATCTTTGCACATCCATACATTGCCCTATTGCCAATAGCTGTAATCTGTCCCTTTATGGTTATGCTTGATAATGAAGCACATCCATCAAACATCGACTCGGTAATTGTAGTTATATTTGTGGGCAGTGTTATAGAATTAAGTTTTGTACATCCATAAAATACTCCTGCTCCGATTTTTTCAAGACCGTCGGGTAATGTTACTGATTCTAAATTAGCACATTCAGCAAAAACATAGTCGGCAATAGTTTTTACAGTTGATGCTACGCTCACCGAAATAAGACCGTTATTTTTGTTTAATGCGTGTGTGCCAATTGATGTAACTGTGTATAACACACCACTTTTTGACGCTTTTTCGGGAATTATTAAATTGCCTGTGGCTGTTTTGTATCCTACTAATTTGGCTGTCTTGGCAGTTTCGTCGGTAACAATATATTTCAAGCCTTGAAATTCAAAGGTGGTGCCCGAAGCTGTCATTTGTTTGATGTTGTCTTTCCAATCTTTCCATCCGTCGGCTGCTATGTAATAATCGTAACGGGTGTCGGGAACATAAATGTTTAATGAATTTAAATTTGTAATTGCGTTGAAGGCTTTGCTTCCCAACGATGTGCTTCCACCTTCCACATACAGCGATTGTAAATGTGTACAGCCTCCAAATGCCTCATTTCCAATCGAAACCACATTTTCGCAAATTTTAAACTCTGTTATATTTGTGCAAGAAAAAAAGGCATCTTCGCCAATGCTTATAAGTGTATTGGGTAGATCTAATTCTGTAACTTTTACGCAACTTCTAAATGAGTAAACACCAATGGTTTCGGTGTACGGCGAAATTTTTA
>JAGCDD010000407.1 GCA_017651345.1 Bacteroidales bacterium
GCCAAATAACCAATGCAAGCGGTTATCTCGGCAACATAAGCGACCGAAGCAAGGTATTGCGCCTTAATCATTTGACAGTAGGGCAATATCAAATGCAACAACTCGACGCCAATCCTCATTACAGCTTGAAAAATCAAGTTTTCTATCGTCAGGACTATTTGGATGAGTTTGAAACAATTTGGGAAACTCAGGCAAAATTCCACAAAGAACTCACCACAGAGTTAAAAGAAGAAATCCGCGATGTTGTAATTTTCTATCAACGCAAACTAAAATCACAGAAAGGACTGATTTCGTATTGCGAATTTGAAAGCCGTCAGGTTGAATATGAAGAAAACGGCAAAAAGAAGACAAGGACTATTGGTCTGAAAGTGTGTCCGAAATCATCTCCATTGTTTCAGGAGTTTAGAATTTGGCAAAGATTGAATGACATTATCGTTTCAGGCAAACGTCCATTGACAGAAGAAGAAAAACAAGAACTCTTTAATCAATTGACTGTAAAAGAAAAACTTTCCAAAACCGAAGTAATTAAACTTCTTTTTGCAAATGTGAAAGATGCCGACATCAAATTCAAAGAGTTGGATGGCAACAGAACGCTTGCAAAAATCTACAACGTGTTTGATACATTCAAAATCGACCGCAAGGAGTACGAATTTGACTCCTCAATCGAAGGCAAAGATTTTGAAAAACAAAAAATCTATCAACTTTGGCACTTGTTGTATTCGTTTGAAGGCGAAGACAACGAACTAATCCAAAAACTTACCCAAAAATTTAGATTCAGCACCGAATGTGCCAAGGCTCTTGCAAATCTGACTTTTGAATCAGATTACAGCAACCTCAGCGCAAAAGCATTGCGAAAGATACTTCCACACTTGAAAGACGGACTTAATTATAGTACCGCCTGCGAATATGCGGGCTACCGTCACTCAAAAAATTCGCTAACAAAAGAGGAAATCGACAACAAAGTATTGAAAAACTCTTTGGATTTGTTGCCAAAAAATTCGTTGCGTAATCCGGTTGTGGAAAAAATCCTCAATCAAATGGTGAACGTTGTCAACGGCATTATTGCCGAATATGGCAAACCCGACGAAATCCGCATAGAACTTGCCCGCGAACTCAAAAAATCGCAAACAGAGCGTGAAGAAATGGCGAAAACAATATCGACAGCAACTACACTTCACGAAAAATACGTGAAAGAATTGCAGCAAGATTTTGGACTGAAACACGTAAGCCGCAACGACATCGTTCGTTACAAACTCTATTTGGAATTGGAAAAAAACGGTTTCAAAACGTTGTATTCCAACACCTACATTTCAAAAGAGAAACTATTCAGCAAAGAGTTTGATATTGAGCATATTATTCCTCAGGCTTCGCTTTTTGACGATTCGTTTTCAAACAAAACCCTCGAAGCAAGGCAAATCAATCTCGACAAGGGCAAAATGACAGCGTTGGATTTTGTAGCGAATAGGTACGGCGAAAACGGTGTAACTGCATACAAAAATCGCATCGATGATTTGTTTGCTCAAAAAGTGATTTCTAAAACCAAGCACGACAAACTGTTGATGAAAGAAGCCGACATTCCGTCAGGCTTTATCAACCGAGATTTGCGCGACTCTCAATACATCGCCAAGAAAGCAAAACAAATGCTCGAAAGCATTGTTAAATATGTTGTTACCACTACGGGCAGCGTCACCGACCGTCTGAGAGAAGATTGGCAACTTGTGAATGTAATGCAGGAACTCAATTGGGATAAGTACGACAAACTCGGACTTACTGAAATTGAGGAAGATACAGATTACAACGGCAACAAATACAAGATTCGCAAAATCAAGGATTGGACCAAGCGCAACGACCATCGCCATCACGCAATGGACGCTCTAACAATTGCGTTCACCAAACGCAGTTTCATCCAATACCTCAACAACCTGAATGTACGTATAGAAAAAACGTCGGACGTGTATGTTGACTTGGAAAACGTTGAATTTATGGACTTGCCCAAAGAACAACGCGCCGGAGCAGTGTTTGCCATCGAGCGTACTCAACTTTATCGCGATGATAAAGGCAAACTGAGGTTCAATCCGCCAATGCCTTTGGACAAGTTTAGAGCCGAGGCAAAACGTCAGTTGGAAAACATATTGATTTCTATCAAGGCCAAAAACAAAGTTGTTACGCGGAATATCAACAAAGCCAAGAACAACGTAACTTCAAGAGTAATTGTCAACGGCGAAGAAAAGACCATCAAGGGGCAGATTGTAAAAACACCTCGCGGACAACTTCATAACGAAAGCATTTATGGAAGTTATCGAAAAGTGGTTGTCAACGTTGAAAAAGTGAACGCCTCGTTTGACATTGCAAAAATAGCCACAGTTGCTTCGCCACGCTATCGCGAGGCATTGCTTGCCCGTTTGGAATCCTGCGGCAACGACCCCAAAAAAGCCTTCACAGGTAAGAACGCATTGGATAAAAATCCATTGTGGCTCAATGACTTGCACACAGACAAAGTTCCCGAAATAGTAAAAACGGTAACTTATGAAGTTGTTTACACTATTCGCAAACCTATATCTACCGATTTGAATATTGACAACGTGGTTGACAGCCATATAAAAACAATATTGGAAGAAACGCTGAAAGAATATGGCGGAGATGCCAAACAGGCC
>JAGCDD010000408.1 GCA_017651345.1 Bacteroidales bacterium
CAAGCCGCCTTGAAAAGTTCTGCCTGATTGATTTTCAGACCGTTGAGCGCACCGCCCATTTCAGACGTGCCACGGCGACGCTCCGAAACTACAACCTCGGCAACGTCTTTTGAATTGTCCTTTAATGTTACTTTAATTGCTTGGTTGTCTGATAGTTTGCTAACATCCACAGTGTCGGTTTCAAAACTCAAAAACGAGATTGCAAGGAGTTTTTTACCTGCAATTCTTTCGATTGAGAATTTTCCGTCAATATTGGTTGTAACGCCTGTGGAAGTGCCTATCCAATAGACATTTGCGCCAACGAGCGATTCCCCTTTGTTGTCCTTTACTGTTCCCGAAACTACATTCTGAGCCAATGCGCCCAATGAGGCGAGCATCCACAATGCCGCCATTAAAAAAAATTTCATAATTTATTGATATTCAAAATTTTAATTGATTAATAGATATACAATTCCTCCGCAGAACGCACATATAAGCATCCTGCGAATTTGCTGTTCCACAAACCCACGTAAAATCAAATTCTGAATACCTTAATGATTGACAACAAATCCTTTGGAGGCGGATTTATTTTTGGAGTAACTGTATAATGCTGATTGTCAACAGAATAATCATTTGTGCATAAAAGAATGTCGTTAACAATGGCGGGTATCTCAAAATGAAAGTCAAACGCCTGATAATCAGGATTTACGCACGGAATATACTGCACAAATTCGGTTTCCATACATCCGTGCGACGGAGTGCAGGAAAAATTTTTGTCAACCGTAAAAAACGCCGACGATATTTTGTATTTGCCTGAATGATTGCATTTTACAATATTAATGCCCGCCCCGATCAACAGAATGAAAATCGAGAATGTCACCGAGAATAATATTTTTGCAATCTTTTTCATACCGCAAAATTAGAAATTTTATTCGATATGAGATTATAAATTTTGTTAATTATTTTTAGGTATTTTACACTCGAAACTTATTCTGTTTTCATTATAATTTAGGATATAAAATAATTAAAAATTCTTTGATGTTTAGTATTTTGGTCAATTTCTGATTTTTCGTTTCTTCTTGGTCAAAATGTCTATCAATCATACTTTTGCACAATAAATACCTCCCGACTTACAACAAGTCGATCGGGGTTTAGAAGTATGAAAAATAAAGATTTTTTTGCTTAAATTTATGACAGCCGGTGCAGACCTCAGCGTGATGCTGAAATGTTCTGCGCCGGTCTTTTTTTTTGCAAAATTCATTATCCGAAATATTATCTTTATAACCGATATTTAGTCCCGATTTAGTATAATATTATTCCGTAGTAATTTATTTTAATAGATAATTTATCCATTCTATTTATTCTTCTTGGACAAAATATCCACTCACCATAACTTTGCACCGTAAATCATTTAAGAGTAATTAAAAAAGATATAACGAAAATGGCAAATATTCATCAATCAATAGCAGAACTTGTGGGCAAAACGCCTCTGCTGCAAATCAACGGCTACAACAAGGCTAAAAACCTCAATGCCAACATCATAGTTAAGTTGGAATATTTCAACCCCAACCAAAGCGTAAAAGACCGTATCGCGCTTGCAATGGTTGAGGAGGCTGAGCGCACCGGAAAACTCAAAAAGGGCGACACTATCATCGAACTCACAAGCGGCAACACAGGTGTTGGTCTCGCTGCCATAGCTGCTGCAAAGGGTTACAAATTTCGCGTCTATATCCAAGACCAAGTGTCGAAGGAGCGTTTTCAGGTGATTCACGCTCTCGGCGGCGAAACTGTGAAACTGTCGGAAGTGCCTGAAATTGTGGAGAGTTTCGAGAAAAACGGTCCCGATTTCATTGAGTGCGTCAAGGCGTTGGAACGCCATCTCGAAGCCAAGGGCGACAAGAATTATTGGTTTGCCGACCAAACCCGCAACCCCGAAAATCCCAACATCCACTTCAACACCACGGGTCCCGAAATTTGGAACGACACCGAGGGCAAGGTTGACGCTTTTGTGGCGTGCGTTGGAACAGGCGGAACTCTCTCAGGAGTAGGCAATTACCTCAAATCTAAGAACCCAAATGTAAAGATTTTTGGCGTTCAGCCCACCGAAGATTCATTCCAAAGTCCCGAACGACCTGACCAAGAGGAAATTACTGGCGTTCACCCCTTTGAAAACACCAAAGAGGAGTACATTCCCGCCAACCTCGACCGCAAGGTTTACGACGGCTATTTTGAAATCCACACCGATCAAGCCTACGAAGCGGCTCGACTTCTCGCCAAAAAAGACGGCGTACTTGTTGGGGCATCGTCAGGCGCGGCTCTCTATGCTGCCACCCAACTCGCACAACGTCCTGAGTACAAGGGCAAAACAATCGTTGCGCTCCTTGCCGACACAGGATTGAGGTATTTGAGCACGCATTTGTTTGAGGCGTAAAGAATTTTGCATTAATTGGCGTAGGGGCGTACCTTGTGTGCGCCCCTACGCAATTTTCCAAATCTCCACATTATTTTCTCAAATTCAAATAATATTTTCTCCTTACACTATTATTATTAGCAAAATATTCCAATTTTAATTATCTTCTTGGACAAACCTTCCTATCAAACTACCTTTGCAATCGAAAAGAAAATGAATAAAAAACTAAATAAAAATGTCAGTAAATTTAAGCAATTCTAATGTTGCGGTGCGCGAAACGAGGATTGGGTCAATTACCGGTTACATCGGTTCGCTGAAAGATTTGGCAGAAAAATCTGAGTGCGGAACTCTCAAAGGTTGCG
>JAGCDD010000409.1 GCA_017651345.1 Bacteroidales bacterium
CTCTTATTTCGCTGCAATTGTTTCAATTTCCAATCTTGCGCCTTTGGGTAGGGATTTTACGGCAAAGGCACTGCGGGCGGGAGCGTTGGAGGGGAAATACTCGCCGTAGATTTTGTTCATAGCGGCAAAGTCGTTGATGTCGGCAAGCAGACAGGTGGTTTTTACCACGTATTCAAAACCGTAGCCAGCCTCACGGAGTATCTCGCCGATATTGTTCATCACCAATCGGGTTTGAGTTTCGATGTCGGCATCCGAGAGTGCGCCCGTGGCAGGGTCGAGAGGTATCTGTCCAGAAACAAACAACATTCCGTTTACCTCAACAGCCTGACTGTAAGGACCTATTGCTTTGGGTGCTTTTTCTGTTGCAATAATCTTTTTCATCTTAGTTGGTTTTATATTCGTACTTGATTTTTGCTAAATCTTCATTTGCCTTGGTGATTTTGGCGGCGAGGGTTGATTTGAATTTTACCACCTTGCTGCGGATATCATCGTTGCCAAGAGCCATAATCTGGCAGGCAAGTATGGCGGCGTTTTTTGCGGCGTTTACTCCCACTGTGGCAACAGGTATTCCGGGAGGCATTTGAATAATAGATAACATTGCGTCCCAAGCCTCCATACCCATTTGAGTGCGGATAGGTACGCCGATAACTGGCAACTGAGTTTGAGCGGCAATTACACCCGGCAAGTGCGCTGCACCTCCTGCGGCGGCAATTATTACCTTGATACCACGCTCAGCTGCGTTTTTGGCAAAGTCGGACACTAATTCGGGGGTGCGGTGAGCCGACAGTGCGTTTATTTCAAACGGTATCTGCATTTCGTTGAGAAACTTGGCGGCATCCTCCATAACGGGCATATCCGATGTACTACCCATGATAATGCTTACTAACGGTGTCATTTTGTTTAGTGTTAAATATTTGATAATAATAATTTTGTATATTTTAACTAAAAATTCTTAATTAAACAGCAAAAAATTCCAATATGCTGATTAAATTTGCCAAAATTTTTTTTTAATAACCTTCGACAATGAATCAGCCAATAACGGTCAAAGATAAACAATTTATCCTTAGCATCAGCAACGAGGAGATACAAAATTCGATACAAAAAGTAGCCGACCGCATAAATGCCGACTATGCGGGCAAAGAAATCTTCTTTATAGGGGTTCTCAACGGCGTTTTTATGTATGCTGCCGACCTTTTGAAAAAGATTACCGTACCTTGCCAAATTAGTTTTACCAAAGTGGCATCTTACCAAGGTACACAATCTACAGGCACTATTAAGCAACTTATAGGTATGCCCGAAGGTATCGAAGGCCGTCATGTGGTGATATTAGAAGATATTGTGGATACGGGTTTTACCATGCGTGAAATACTTAATCAATTGCAAGCTCATAAGCCCGCTGATATAAAAATTGCAACTTTGCTTTTTAAACCAAATTCATTTAAAGAGTCTTATAATGTAGACTACCGTGCAATGGAAATTCCAAATGCCTTTATAGTGGGCTACGGACTCGACTATGACGGATACGGCAGAAACCTGCCCGATATTTATACTGTTGTAAACTAAATTAATAAAAATACATAGCAAAATGAAAAAGATGTTGAATATCGCAATTTTCGGCGCACCCGGCGTCGGCAAAGGCACACAATCGGCTTTTATTGAAAAGAAGTACAAACTCGTTCACCTTTCTACAGGCGACATCCTCCGCGAAGAAATTGCCAAAGAGAGCAATCTCGGCAAGATGGCAAAATCTTATATGGACAAAGGTCAGCTTATTCCCGATGACGTTATCATCGATATACTTGAAAAGAAAGTGGACGAAAACATCAAGTCGGAAGGTATTCTTTACGACGGTTTCCCTCGTACAGTAAACCAAGCCAAAGCTCTCGACAAGATGTTTGCTAAAAAAGGTATCAAACTTGATTCGTTCCTCTGCCTTACAGCCGACCACGACACTCTCGTTCAACGCCTTATGAACCGTGCAAAAGATTCTGGTCGCTCTGATGATGCAGATGTCAACGTTATCGAAAACCGTATCAAAGTATACAACGAATCTACTCTTCCCGTTGCCGATTTTTACAAAAAAGAAGGCAAATGCGTTGAAATCAACGGTATTGGCAAGGTAGAAGATATTTTCGACAATATCTGTCACGAAATCGACAAGGTTAAATAACATGAAGTTAGACGAAACCGACTATAAAATTTTAGCTGCCCTTCAAGACGACGGCTCCCTCACCAACAAGGAGCTGTCGCGGAAGGTGCATCTTTCGCCCACACCTGTTTTCGAGCGCGTTAAAAAACTCGAAGATGAGGGCTATATCAAAAAATACACCGCAGTGCTCGACGTAGACAAGCTCGACTGCGGATTTATGGCCATTTGCAACATCAAACTCAAACAGCACACTTTTGAAAACGCCACCATGTTTATGGAGGCTGTGCAAAATATTCCCGAGATAGGTGAATGTTACAACGTATCGGGCGATTACGACTTTACAATGAAAATCTACGTATCGTCGATGAAAGAGTATCAGCAGTTTGTGATGAAGATACTTGGCGAACTCGACTGTATAGGCGGACTGAGTAGTTCGTTTATTATGGGCGTGGTTAAAAACGAGTATAAAGTGCCGATTAGGAAGTAGATTGTTGAAATGCACACCTTATATAATAGTATTATTCAAAATTCTTCGGCAAGTTCTGATATTAAAGAAATTGCTAAAAAAATCCTCTCCGGCGGTCGCATTACCACCGATGAGGCTCTTGTGCTTTATCAAAAAGCCCCGCTCGGACTTTTAGGAATGCTTGCATTTGCTGTTAAGGAGAGCAAAACAGGCAAAAAGGTTTTCTTTAACCGCAATTTTCATATCGAACCCACCAATGTTTGTGTAAATAATTGCCGCTTTTGTAGTTACAAAAAACCGCAAGGCGATGCTCAAGCGTGGGAACTATCTTTAGACGAAATTCTGCATCAAGTAAAACGTTACAAAGATAGCCATGCTACAGAGTGTCATATAGTTGGAGGTGTTCATCCCGACCGTGATATTGATTACTATTGCAACCTTATCCGCGAGGTAAAAAACATTATTCCCGGCATTGTGGTAAAGGCTTTTACCGCTGTGGAAATTGAGTATATGGTCAATAAGGCTGGTTTAACACTCAAAGCAGGTCTCGAAAAACTCAAAGCTGCCGGTTTGGAATCTATCCCAGGCGGAGGAGCAGAAATTTTCGACGAAGAATTGAGAGCGCAGATATGTCCCGAAAAAACCAAATCAGCCAAATGGCTCGAAATTCACCGCACCGCACATCAGCTCGGCATATCCACAAATGCCACAATACTTTACGGACATCTTGAAACTTACGCCCAACGTATCGACCATCTCAACCGTCTGCGCACACTTCAAGACGAAACTCACGGATTTAGTGCATTTATTCCGCTTAAATATCGTCACGAAAACAACTCATTGAGCAACATTGGCGAAGTGCCGCTGTTAGAAGATTTAAAAAACTACGCCATTTCGCGAATATTTTTAGATAATTTTCCACATATCAAGGCTTATTGGGTAATGAGCGGATTAGAAACCACCCGCCTTGCACTTCAATATGGTGCCGACGATATTGATGGAACTGTCAACGACAGCACCAAAATTTACACCATGGCAGGGGTAGAAGGTAAGCCCGTTATGACTGTAGAACAGATTGTTGACTTGATTAAATCTGAAAATCTTATCCCCGTAGAGCGCGACACCTTTTATAATATAATAAAGGAGTATAATGATTGAGTTTTGTAGTCTCGCCTCGGGCAGCAATGGCAATTGTTATTATGTAGGCAACGAAACCGATGCCGTGCTTATCGACGGAGGTATTTCAAATCGCCGTTTTGTAGAGCGTGCCGAATTTGTAGAGGTTGATACCACAAAAATACGAGCTCTCTTTGTATCGCACGAGCATTACGACCACGTGGCTGGGTTGAAATCAATTTCGCACCGTCATAATATACCTGTATATTTTAGTGCCGCCACCTACAACGCACTTTCGCGGCGCAAACGTCCGCAAGATTACAAACTTTTTGATGGGGTAAATTCCATTAAAGTGGCTTCTAATATCGAAGTGTTTCCTTTTAAAAAACATCACGATGCCGTTGACCCTTATAGTTTTATCGTAAAGGTAAACGATTCGTATATTGGCATTATCACCGACATAGGAGTTGCTGATAGTGTTTGTGTGGATAGTTTTTCAAAATGCAGGGTGGTGTTTTTAGAGATGAATTACGATTACGAAATGCTCCAAAAAGGCTCGTATCCGCAATATCTCAAAGAAAGAATACATTCTGAAAATGGACATCTCTCTAATACCGATGCCATAAATTTGATTCAAAACCACTCTTTTTCAGGACTTTCGCATATTATTGCATCGCATATATCAGCCGAAAACAATTCTCATTCTATCATCGAAAAACTTATCGAACCATTTGCCAATCGTTATTGCATCGAACTTGCTCCACGTTTTGCGGCGGGAAATCATTATGTAATAGACGATTGATAATGAATGTGATTTTTTTTGTAAAAAAACTTTAAAAATATTTGGTTTTTGTTAAATCATCATTTATTTTTGAAACCGAAATCTTAGGAAATCCTATTTGAAGCACGTTCTTTTATAAATCAAAAATTTTCCTATACTTTTAAACGATTTATACCTCCCTATTCTACTTATTCCTTTTAAACGTGTAACAACTATAACTCTATCATTTATTTTTAAAGCATTGCTCTAATCTGTTGTAATATTCATTACTCAGCCTTTTGCCGTGTGCGTATACGGCGGTTAATCAATCTTTTATTCGTTAACAAAGAATTTTCTACCGCGCTAAGTGGTGCGGCACTACTATATTAATTTTTAACCAAAAAAGGCAAATATGAAATTTAGAAGTTTATTAACAATGCTTATGTTGCTTGCTTGTGTTTTAATAACGAGCAATGCATCTGCGCAGACACTCAGCGTGTCGGGTAAGGTTACCGACGATAGCGGTGAACCTACAATTGGCGCAACTATTCAAGTTAAAGGCACTACCAACGGCACAATCGCCGACCTTGATGGCAAGTTTACAATCAGCTGCAACCAAGGCGACGTGCTTGTAGTGTCGTACATCGGTTTTCAAACTCAAGAAATAACCGTTTCATCGTCAACGGTTAATGTGGTTCTTCAAACAGATGTGATTGGCACCGAAGAAGTTGTAGTAGTTGGTTACGGTGTGCAGAAAAAGAAACTTACCACAGGTGCTTCGGTGCAGGTGGCAAGCGACGACATTGCACGTCAGAATGCTACCGACGCTTTTGGCGCATTGCAGAGTCAGTCGCCTGGTGTAAACATTACTCAAAACTCTGGTCAGCCTGGTGACGGCTACAAGGTAACAATCCGTGGTCTTGGTACTACTGGTTCGGCTACTCCTCTTTATGTTGTCGACGGTGTTGCAGGTGCCAACATCGAAGCTCTCGACCCCAACGATATTGAGAGTATCGACGTATTAAAAGACGCAGCCTCGGCAGCAATCTACGGCGCACGTGCTGCCAACGGCGTTATCCTCGTTACCACAAAACATGGCAAGGTTGGCAAAGCCAAAATCACTTACGACGGTTATTATGGTATTCAGAATGCCACTACTAATGGCGTTAAAACCTTGAATGCTAAAGAGTATATGGAGATATACAACAAATCAATGTTGGCTGCCAACAGTCCCGAAGAGGATTTTGAATCGGAATTACCCAAACAATATCAACAGATTTTAGATGGAACTTGGAATGGTACCAATTGGTTTGAAGAAGGTTTGGATAAAAATGCTCCCATTCAAAACCATTCTGTAGGTATTAGCGGCGGAACCGAGATGAACCGTTACTCATTAGGTTTTTCGTATTTTAGTCAAGATGGTACATTGGGCTGGCCTGCTACTCCGCATTACGACCGTCTTACCGTTCGCGCCAATAGCGATTATGTTTTATACCGCAAAAATAAACGCGACATTATTAAAGTGGGCGAAAATATCACCTATACTATTACCAATTCGCACGGAGTGCAACTCGGCGGCGTTTACAATAATAATATTCGCAACTTGCTCACTATGACACCGTTGTTGCCTGCTTACAATGCTAACGGCGATTTTTATCAATACGATGATATGCTTAGTGACGATTGGACGTATCTAATGGAGCTCATTAATCCGCTTGCTCAAATCAACGACGACGAAAAGCGCAAAAACACTCGCAGCACTCGTTTGCAGTTTAATGCATTTTTGGATTTTTCACCCATCGAGGGACTCAAATTCCGTAGTAGTGCA
>JAGCDD010000410.1 GCA_017651345.1 Bacteroidales bacterium
CGCGGTATCTTCCCCAAAGGCGGTATCCGTATGGTAGAATCGGCTCTCAAAGCATACGGCTACGAACTCGACCCCGCCACAAAAGATATTTACACACGTTATCGCAAAACCCACAACGAGGGCGTTTTCTCGGCTTACACTGCCGACATCCGCGCCGCTCGTCATGCTCATATAATCACCGGTTTGCCCGACGCTTACGGTCGTGGTCGTATCATTGGCGACTACCGTCGTATTGCCCTCTACGGCACCGACAACCTTATTGAGGAGAAAAAACGCTATCTCGATCGTCTTGATATTCAGGAGATGACCGAAGAGGTGATTCAACAGCGTGAAGAAATCTCGGAGCAGATCAAGGCTCTCAAAGATTTTGTAAAAATGTGCGCAAACTACGGTTTCGACGTTACAAAACCCGCTACAAATGCTCGTGAGGCTGTTCAGTTTGTATATTTCGGCTACCTTGGTGCTGTAAAAGACCAAGATGGTGCGGCTATGAGTATCGGTCGTATTTCTACATTCCTCGATATTTATATTGAACGCGACCTCAAAAACGGAACTCTCACCGAAAAAGAGGCTCAGGAACTTATCGATCAGATGGTTATCAAACTCCGTATCGTTCGTTTCTTGCGCACTCCCGAATACAACGAACTTTTCTCAGGCGACCCTGTATGGGTAACCGCATCAGAAGGCGGTATGGGCATCGACGGCCGTACTTTGGTAACAAAAACTTGCTACCGTATGCTCCATACACTCGAAAACCTTGGTCCTGCACCAGAGCCCAACTTGACAGTTCTTTGGTCGGAGCGTTTGCCTGAGGCTTGGAAAAAGTATTGTGCCAAAATCTCAATCAAATCGTCGGCTATCCAATACGAAAACGATGATTTAATGCGTGTTGACTACGGCGACGATTACGGTATCGCTTGCTGCGTTTCGCCGATGAAGATTGGCAAACAGATGCAGTTCTTCGGTGCAAGAGCCAACCTCGCAAAATGTCTTCTCTACGCTATCAACGGCGGTAAAGACGAAATCACCGGCGAGCAGGTTTCGCCCGAATACGCTCCCATCACATCTGAATATCTTAACTACGAAGATGTTATGGTTAAATTTGAGCAGATGATGCGTTGGCTTGCAAAGGTTTACGTTAACGCTTTGAAAATCATCCACTATATGCACGACAAATACGACTACGAGGCATTTGAGATGGCTCTCCACGACGGTCACGTAGAGCGTACACGTGCAACAGGTATCGCAGGTCTTTCGGTTGTTACCGACTCGCTTGCAGCCATCAAATACGGCAAGGTTAAGGTTATCCGCAACGAAAAGGGCATTGCAGTTGGATTTGAAAACACCGGCTATGTTCCTTTCGGCAACAACGACACCAACACCGATAACCTCGCTCTTATGATTACCGAGAAGTTTATGGAATATATGCGTCAGCACGAAACTTACCGCCACGCTGTTCCCACTCAGTCGATCCTTACAATCACCTCGAATGTGGTTTACGGCAAGAAGACAGGTGCAACACCCGACGGTCGTCCTGCTGGTGTTCCTTTTGCTCCCGGTGCTAACCCGATGAACGGTCGCGATACCAAAGGTGCTGTTGCCGCACTTGCTTCGGTTGCAAAATTGCCTTTCCAACACTCTCACGACGGTATTTCGTATACATTTGCAATTTCGCCCGCAACTCTCGGTAAAGACAACGAAACTCAGGTAAACAACCTTGTGAACCTGATGGACGGCTACTTTACACCCGACGGCGGACACCATTTGAATGTTAACGTTTTCGACCGTGAACTTTTGGTAGATGCAATGGAACATCCCGAAAAATACCCGCAACTCACAATCCGTGTTTCGGGCTACGCTGTTAACTTTGTGAAACTCACCAAAGAACAACAGTTGGATGTTATCAGCCGTACAATCAACCAATCTTTGTAAAACACAATTTTAAGTATATAAACATCAAGCGCCATACCGACGCTTGATGTTTTTTTTAATTAAGCAGTAATATGATAGGCAAAATACATTCGTTGGAATCATTCGGCACGGTTGACGGCCCCGGAATTAGGTTTGTAGTATTTATGCAAGGCTGCCCTATGCGGTGTATGTTTTGCCATAATCCTGATACTTGGGATGTTAACGCTCCTGCTCAGTACAATATGACCCCCGAAGAACTTTTTGCCGAAGTGATGAAATACAAAAACTTTATCAAGTCGGGCGGTGTAACTGTCTCAGGTGGAGAACCTTTGGTACAGGCTGAATTTGTAACTGAGTTTTTTAAGATTTGCAAACAGAATAACATCCACACTGCCTTAGACACATCAGGCGTAATCTATTCCGAAAAAGTGCTTAATGTATTGAATTACACCGATTTGGTATTGCTCGACATTAAAACCGCCGACGACACAATTCATAAATCATACACCGGCTGCACCCGTGAAAATAACCAACGGTTTTTGGAGCATCTGCAATCTATCGGAAAACCTGTTTGGATTCGTCACGTGGTAGTGCCGGGATACACTTTCGACGACAATCGTTTAAAGGCGTTGGCTGAATATCTTTCGCAATATTCTGTAATAGAGAAGGTTGACCTCCTACCCTACCACACTATGGGAAAATTTAAGTATCAGAATCTTGGAATCGATTATCCGTTGGAAGGCGTAAAAGATTTAACCAAGGAGGAGTTGCAGCACGCTAAGGATGTGATAAACACTGTTTTACCGTTGACGTAAAACTCCACGTGCAATTCTCCGAACTCAAATTTGTATATTCCCGTATCCTCTTTTTTGTATGCCGGACGAGGGTCTTGCAAAAGTATCTCTTCTAATGCTTTAAGTGCTTTATTATCAATAGTTTGAGATATTTTACAATTGTAAATAACATTATCGAGCGTTTCGGGTTTTGGATAAATAGAGGTGTAAGCCTCTGATATACAGTCGGTATAAGGAATATAAGGCTTGATGTCGTAAATTGGCGTGCCGTCCATCAAATCTGCACCCGACACCTTTATTATATAGCCGAATTCTTTTGAGGCGGCAATCTCCTCGATTTTTACTGCCGAAAGTGCCAATGGATTAGGACGAAGCGGACTTCGGGTAGCAAATACGCCGAGTTTTTTGTTTCCCCCAAGGCGTGGCGGACGCACAAGTGCGGAATATGGTTTGCCACGAAATTCTGAAAATTCCCACAAAAGCCAAATGTGCGAAACACCATCTAACCCTCTGATAAAGTCGGGGTTGCGAAATTCAGGCTCAAACACAATTTCAGCCACAAGCGAAGGAGCAAGCCCCGGCTGACGAGGTATGCCAAACTTGCCGCTAAACTGACTTCTGATATGTGCTACGGGTATAATCTGCAAATTTTCCATCTTGGCGGTAAAATTACTCAAAAAAAATTGATTAATGTTATAAAGTTTCGTAAATTCACCGTCGCAAATTTTTGTAATTTTACACCGGAATTAATTATAACATATAAAAATGAAAATAGATGTTTTATTAGGCCTCCAATGGGGCGACGAGGGAAAAGGCAAGATTGTTGACGTGCTTGCCCCCCGTTACAATGTTGTAACAAGATTTCAAGGCGGTCCCAATGCCGGACACACGCTCGAATTTAGCGGCAAAAAATTTGTGCTGCACACCATTCCGTCGGGTATTTTTACCAACGGTGCTATCAACTTGATTGGCAACGGCGTAGTGCTTGATCCCGCAATTTTCAAAAGCGAAATCGACAACATTATCGATCAAAATCCTAAAATCAAGGAACTTCTGAAAATATCCAAACGCGCCAACCTTATTCTCCCTACTCACAGAATATTAGACGCCGCCAACGAGGCAGCCAAGGGAAAATCTAAAATTGGCAGCACACTCAAAGGCATCGGTCCTTGCTATACCGACAAAATCAGCCGCAACGGTTTGAGAATCGGCGATATACTTCGTCCCGACTTTAAACAACGTTTCGACGCTCTTACACAACGTCACCTCCGCGAAATTGAATCGCTTGGTTTCAAAGATTTCAAGATGGAAGATTTCTTGAAAGGCTGGTTCGAAGGCATCGAGTGTCTCAAACAATTTGAATTTGTTGACGCAGAGATGTTTATCAACGAAAAACTCGACCAAAACCGTTCGGTACTTGCCGAAGGCGCACAAGGCACAATGCTCGACATCGACTTTGGTACATATCCCTTTGTAACAAGTAGCAACACAATCTGCGCAGGCGCTTGCACCGGTATGGGCGTGGCTCCTCAAAAGATTGGCGAAGTGTACGGTATTTTCAAAGCATACTGCACACGTGTGGGCGCAGGACCTTTCCCCACAGAACTTTTCGACGAAACAGGTGAGAAACTCCGTGCAGCAGGTCACGAATTTGGCGCTACCACTGGTCGTCCCCGCCGTACAGGTTGGCTCGACTTGGTAGAACTCAAATACTCTTGTATGATCAATGGCGTTACACAACTCATTGTTACTAAGAGCGATGTAATGAACGACTTTGACACCATCAAGGCTTGCGTGGCATACAAAATCAACGGCAAGGAGACTATGGCAATGCCTTTCGACATTGAAGAATCAATCGAACCCGTTTACAAAGAGTTCAAAGGTTGGAAAACCGACATCTCTAATGCAAAAAGCGATAAAGAGTTGCCTACCGAATTGATTGATTACTTGGCATTTATCGCCAACTTTGTAAAGGTTCCCATTAAGATAATTTCTGTGGGTCCCGACCGCAAAGCAACTATCGTTAGATAGTATATTTTAATTAGTAATAAGTGGCTGTCGTGCCGCTGTTTGCGACACGGCAGTTTTTTTTATTAGAGTTAAAACTCTCTTAGTGAGATAATTGTGAACCTGATTTTTACTTTACGACATTTTCTTAAAGCGGGATATTATAACGGTCACCGCGTTCATTCGCCTAACATCTTCAATTTTTTTAAGTATGTGATTTTCAGCAAGGAAAAGTTCGACTACACACTTGCAGAAAACGCCTACGCACAATTTCGCAAAAACCGCGACAATATCACCGTTACCACCTTCGGCGCAAAAGGCGGCAAAACCAAGGATGTGAAAATATCCTCGCTTGCCAAAAAATCATCGTCGAAAGGCAAATATGGACGGCTTTTGCAACGCACAGCCAACTTTTTGCAACCACGTAAAATCCTTGAACTTGGCACATCGCTCGGCGTGGGAACTCTCTATCTATCTGCTGGAAGTCCTGATTCTAAGATAATTACTCTCGAAGGTTGCACTTCCATTCATAATCTTGCTTGTGAGAGTTTTACAGCCAGCAATGCGCACAATATCGAAGCCATCAACAGCGGATTTGATGATATTTTAGAAAAATTAATCGCTGAAAATCAAGATATTGACCTTGTTTACATCGACGGCAACCACACATACAAAGCCACACTTTATTATTATGAACTTTTTAGCAAGCGTTTAGATAAAGGTGCAGTGCTTTTGTTCGACGACATTAACTGGTCGAAAGGCATGAGCAAGGCTTGGCGCGAGATTGTAAAAGATTCAAAATCAACCGTTACCATCGAAACCGCACGTATGGGCATCGTTTTTCTAAACCCTAAACTTACGCCAAAGCATTATTGTACAAGATTTTAATTGAGTTTGGAAGCCACGAATAAAGTAGAGTAATCTAAATCACTATCTTGCAATATTTTAGTTTTGGTTATAGAACTAAAACCAATATCTTCGAGAATTGTTGTCATCTCGTTGTCGGTATACCAACGACTTTGCGAAACATCAAAATGGACGGAAATAAGCTTGCCATCTTTGTAAAGTTCGTATTTTGAATGTGTTGTTTTAATTTGATTTGGCAAATCAAGGTCGCAGTGATACGAATATACAAAAATTTCACCTGTTTCGGGATTTTCAATCGAATTACCCGAGGTCCATTTATTTGTGTGATAGTCTGTTATATCTTTCCAAGGAATATATAAGTCGAAAATAAGTGTTCCTCCGTTTTGCAACGAATTATAAATATTTTTTAGGAATTGCTTAGCTGTATCTAAGTCGTGAATTAAGCAAAACGATGATTGCGGAATAAAAATGGTATTATACTGTTGTGGTAGTGTAAAATTCTCATAATCAAAACTATACAGAGTTGAATTTAAATTCTGTTGACTAAGAGCTTCACTACAAATTTTAATTTGCTCTGCTGCACAATCTAATCCATGACACTCAATACCGTCGGCAAGAAGGTTTTTAAGAATTTCACCTGTGCCGCAGTTGATTTCGAGCATCGGTTGTTGATATTTTTTTAGTTCCGAAACGTAAAAATCTACAAATTTTTTGGTTTCGGCGCTTTTATAATACCAATCAATTAATTCATTTTCAGAAAGTTCTCTAATGGTTATTTCTTTTGCCATCATACTTATATTAATTAGTGCAAATATAATAAGAAAAAATGATAATTATCCATTTATTTCTTAAAAAAAATCATTCCAATGCCATAACGTTGATTATTTCTTCGTGATTATTGTAATATACTGAAAATGAGATAATAGTGAAAGGCGTTACACGTTTAACTATTTTTTGTGCATCTTTTGTGATTGTTTCTCCTAAAAATGCGAAATCTTCCATACCTTTATCTGTAATACAACTACCTTTAACAGAGTCAATTACAGCCGGCATAGGATATACAAAATTGATTTTTGCATTCTTTTTGGTTAGATAACCTTTTGAGCGACAAATGTAACGGTAGCTACCATCGTCGGTTACCGAAAACTGCCTTACTTCTTCTTTTCTTCCAGTTGCAATTTCTTCTGCAACAATGTTGTTTACAGTAAATCGGTAACCCATACGAGTAATTTGAGCGTATGTAGATGAGTCTATTTCGTTACCAATAATTTTGATGTGGTAAATAAAATCAGGTCGGATTGATTCAATTTCAAACTCACTTACGCGAAAAATTGTGGTGTCGGTGGAGTGGGTTCCCGGATATGCTAAAATTTTATTACCTTCGATTCCCGCAGTAACTCCGTCTTTTATGAGTGTTATAACAGGTTCGCTGCTAACTTTTTGCGTACGGTTGTTTTTGATAAGAATTTCGTCGATATAAATTTTGGCACCAGGTTTTACGGCATGCATCAATTGACGTTGGGCTGCATTTAACCTTGCACTACGGCTTTCGATGGTTTGTGTAAAGCCTTTTACTGTAGCGCTTACGCTGAATCCTATAGCTGTATAGCCATCGGGAATGCCCGTTATGCCCGAAACTGTATCAATAGCGGCATCAGTAATATAGTTATTAAAGCCAAAACCGTCGAAACTGATTTGGGCGGTGGCTGTCAGGGTCAAGAATGGCACAATAACTGCCGTTAAAAATATATTAGTTAGGTTCATCTATTTTTTTTGCCAAAGATAATGAATTTTTGTGTTAATTATTCAAAAAAAACATAATGAATTAATCGCCGCATAACTATTTTTTTTAAATTTGTAGCATAAATAAATAATTTCAAAATGTTACTTAATATATTGTATATAATAATAGGTGTGGCTGTGGTGCTATGGGGTGCCGACCGGCTCACCGATGGCGCAGTTGGGCTTGCCGCTAAAATGAATATTCCACAGATAGTTATTGGTTTAACAGTAGTGGCAATGGGTACTTCGATGCCCGAATTTTTTGTTAGCCTTGTGTCCGCCATCAACGAAACTCCCGACCTTGCTGTAGGTAACGTGGTGGGGTCTAATATTTTTAATGTTTTACTTATTGTGGGTACCGCCGCAGTGGTGGCGCCTATGGTGATTTCAAAAACCACGGTTAAAAAGGATATTCCTTTTGCAGTGCTTGCGTCGGTATTGCTATTTATTTTTGGATTAGACAATTACATATCAAGAATCGATGCTGCAATACTCACAGTGGTGTTTATTATTTTTATGGTTTACACCGTTCGCTCAGGTATCAAGGGTGCAGCAGAAAATAAACAATCTTCTGATTCTGAACCAAATAAAAAGCCATTGCCTGTATGGAAGGCTATATTGTTTGTACTTTTGGGACTTGCGTGTTTGGTTTTTGGATCAAACCTCTTTGTTAAAGCAGCCACCGAAGTGGCAACCGAATTAGGTGTATCTCAAGCAATTATAGGTCTTACGATTGTAGCCGGTGGAACATCTCTTCCTGAACTTGCCACAAGCGTTGTGGCAGCTCGAAAAGGCGAAAGCGCAATTGCAATGGGCAACGTTATCGGCTCAAACGTAATGAACATTCTTATGATTTTGGGTGTTACCGGTCTTATCTGTCCTATGCAGGTAAACGGAATCACAATGATAGATTTGGGCGTATTACTGCTGAGCATCTCGCTCTTGTGGCTATTCTCGTTTACCAAATACAAGGTTGAACGTTGGGAAGGCGCGGTATTGCTCGCAATTTTTTCGGGATATATGTCGTGGCTTATTTATTGTGCCGTATAAATAACAGAAAACCAATTAGATGAAGTTAAAATTTTCGCTATCGGCCAACGGGTATGAACGCCTCTTCAACGGTAAAGACCATTTCAAGTCGTACTTCATTACCGACGACTTTGAAAAGGAAATCGATATGGAGAATGTGTTCATCTACTTGAGTGCATCTGACCCAAACGGCACCTGGTGCGCAGTGGCAGAGGCTCACGATGGCGATTTTGGCAAAACTTCTGTTTATTTTGGTCCGGCAAGCAATCCAAAACAATTTAAGGCTGATATTCCTACCGATTATTGTTGTGGATTGTATATTTTGGAAAAGAATTTGCTTATAATATATCAAAGGAGCATTACGATAATCAAAAACGCTTTTGATGGCAACTTAACGCCTGAACAAGAGCCATTTATCGAAATGCAAGACTACTACGGATATGAACCTCCGCAGATTGTTTGCGACAATGATCACAAAATATGGTGCAGCATTGGTGGACGGATGTTCTTTAAAAACAATGTTGACGACAAGTGGACAGAAACTGACGGTTTCCATATTGGCGACTCCGAACCTGTGGTTACCAAAAATGGATTGATTATTTATTCTACTAATTATCAGTACGATACCAAAACTGAAGGTCTTATGGTTTTCGACACTGCCGACCTTCATCATGAATTTCGCCGCATTTCAGGCTTGGGTAAATCGCCCGTTCCGCTCATCGAAATTGTTGACGGAGTGGTGGTTGTGGCTAACGCTTCGCAACCATCTAAGGGATCAAAAACCCTTGTGGCATACGATACTGCCGACAATCAATGTTGGAATTTGACCGAATTATGCGGAGATAAACTCCCCGTTGCTATCTTTAAAACCGACCAACTCCATGCGGTAATGTTTTTTACCGACAGTACTTTTAAAAAAATTGATATTGAAGCGCTTATGGCATTGAAATCTAAAAATAGAAACGCAGAACAACCCTGTGCAGGAGGTCTTGCAAGGTATTGCCGTTACTACGGAGTGCCAGGCGGTGCCGAACGCAATACCGCTGCAAGTTTTTACGAGGAGCGTTGGGTTAATCTTGGCGGTATCTATCCTTTAGACGAATATGTGGAGTACGGTTTGATGAATTTCAGCGAAGACGACGGTGTGCCCATTACTCTTAAGGCAATGCTGTTTAACCGTTATCACACAAGCAACGGTTTTTACCCAAATATTAGCGAAATGTTCAAAGAGTGGTACGAACGGTTTTACCTTTGTAGCATTAATGAATAAATATTTAATTATCAGTATTTTAGTTTTACATTATTATAGAGTTTCACATTAATAAAAATAAGATGAAAAAGAATTTTATTCTCTTTGCTGTGCTATTGCTTGCTATATCGTGCGAGGCACAAAAACAATCCAAAGAATACACACTAACAGGCACTTGCACATTATCGGGCGATAACGACAAGGTGTATCTTTGCCGTATTGCAAGTTCGGGTCTCGATATTGCAGACTCTACTGTAATACAGAATAATTCGTTCACGTTCAAAGGTTCTATCGACGGTGCCGACCTCCGTGTACTTGTGGCATTTAAAGGCACAAGTCCTGTTTCGCAGGCTCTTATCGTTCTTGAAAACGCTAATATTCAGGTAAATATGCCTATTGGCAACACTTCGCCTGTGGTTACGGGTTCGCCAAATTACGACCTTTATCTAAAGTTTAGCGAAACGATGGACGTATATTCGCAAAAGGCTCAACAGGCATGGGCACTCCTCTCCGACCCCAATACTTCTATCGACGACCGTGTGGTGGCAAAAGATACTTTTGATCTGTACAACTCTAAAAAGAATGCCTTTGCTGCTGACTTTATCTACAACAATATCCCTAACTACGTGAGCGATTTGCTGTTGAAATATTATTTCAGCGAACTTTCGGATGTGGACAAATCGCGCATTCTTACCAAGATGAAAAAAGAGATGCCCAACGCTCCCACTTACAAAGCTATCGTTGAAGAGATGCGCATCGAGGCTGAAATGGCTATCGGTAAGCAAATCAAGGATATAACGCTCAATAATATGGATGGCAAACCTGTAAAACTGTCGGATGTGTACACTAAAAATAAGTATACTTTGATAGACTTTTGGGCATCATGGTGTCGTCCTTGCCTTATGGAAATGCCAAATGTGATTCACCAATATGCGCTCTATCACGACAAAGGATTTGAAATCTATGGCATTTCGTTCGACAATGCTAAAGCAAATTGGCAAGCTTGTGTTCAACGCTACTATATGTCGTGGATTCAAGTTTCCGACCTTAAAGGATGGCAGTCGTTGGCAGCTCAACAATACAATATCAAGGGTATCCCAGCAATGATTTTGGTAGACCAAAAAGGCGTTATCGTTGCGAAAAATCTCCGTGGCGAAGAACTTGCAAACCAATTAGAAAAACTTTTTAAATAATAAGATATAAACTACTGTAAATTAATCATATAGTTATGAATAAAATATTTTCATCGGCATTTGCAGCCGCAGCAATGTTTTTGGCTTCGTGCGCAGGAATTCCAAAAGAGGTGGCAACTACACCCGAAGGCGGAAATCCGCTTTCGTTTACAGGAAAGGGTAAAACCGTTACCGTAAACCTCGTATCTAACAAAACCACAGGTTATTCGTGGCAATACACTATTCGCAAACCAAACGTTATCAAGTTGGTGAGCGAAGAATACAAAGAGGATGCTCCAGATCCTCGCTCGTTTGGTGCTGTGGGCAAAGGCGGCACTCAGCAATATGTGTTTGAGGCTACTGCACCAGGCACTGCCACAGTGATTTTTGAGCACAAGCAGCCTTGGAAAAAAGGCGAATCAGCAGGAGCAAGAATTATGCTCATTATGGTAGACGACAATCTCAATGTTTCACCTGCTGAAGTTCAACGTTAACAGATAGTTGCATATACACAAAAATGAAAATACTTGTATTTTCCGACATACACGGTTGCGCGTCGGCGTGTGAAAAGGCTCTAAATCAATACGTTTCGCGCAACTGCGATATGATGCTGATTCTTGGAGATATTCTTTATCACGGACCTCGCAACAATATTCCTGAAAACTACGACCCAAAGGCTGTGGTTTCTATGCTTAATCCATTGGCCGACAAGATTATGGCGTGCCGAGGCAACTGCGATGCCGAAGTAGATCAAATGCTTTTGGAGTTTCCCGTTATGGCAGATTATGTGCTTGTAAACGACTGTGGCACAAAGATTTTTGCCACTCACGGGCATATTTATTCTCCATCAAAACTGCCGCCTCTTGCTGGCAATGGTGTTTTTTTGTATGGACATACTCACATTCAGGAACTTATCAAAGGCGACCCCCTTACAATATGCAACCCCGGCTCCATCTCAATTCCTAAGAACGGACAGAAACCGGGGTATGCAGTATGGGATAATGGTAATTTAGAAGTTTTCAACTTTTAGTAGTGAACCACTAAACGAAAGTCCATTGTGGGAGGAATATCTTCATCGTTGAAGTCGCTATAATTGACAACGAATGTCAACATTCCGGGTGTATAATCAAAGCGGACAGTACGTGTCCAACGATATGGTTCGGTTGTAATCTCGCCTGTAACGGGATTCTTAACTTCCCTATTAACATAATCAAAAGTTACATACGGAAGTGGATTTTGGAACTCTTCGTTATAGCAATAGGCGTTGATTACAGCTGATTCACATATTTCTTTTGTTAGTTCAGGAACGTTAAACTCATAGTAGAAGCAATCTCCATTGCCTATCCAATGTCCGCCTTCTACGGTAAACTCTTTGTTGATATAGAAGAATGAAGCTCCATCCTGACCTGCCGGACCCATTGGTCCAATCGGTCCTTCGGGACCTGCTGGTCCTTCGCAACTCTGCATCGAGGCTGCGATAACAATTGCTGAAATAAAAGTAAATAATTTTTTCATAAGCGTCTGTTATTTAGTAAGTTTTAAAATTTTGTCAAAGAGGTTGGCGTTTGCTTTTATAGTTTCTTCGCCTCCGTATACACATACACTGCCTTTGTCGGCAAATGCTTTGAGTATGTCAACAGCAGTTTTTACATCGTTGACGGTGGTATTGATAATTTCGTCGCGGATTTTTTGGATTTTTTCAATCTTCTTGCCGTTGATATAGCGCGTAACTGCGGCATTGGTGCGCTGAGTTACTGTCATCGGTTGATCAATTCCCGAAATAGTGCCAATAATGTATTTGAGCATCTCGTCGGGAGTAATGTCGAGTTGATTTACAAACTCCGCAACATTATTGTATACGGATAAAGTTTCGGTAAGGTTCGGATCGCGGTACGAGGCAAAGTTAATAGCGCCGTCGATACCTATTTGGGCAAAACAACCGTATGCTCCTCCCCTAACCCTGATAGCATTGTGTAAGTAGTTGAGTGATAATATTTTGTTTAGCACATTTATCGCACCCGTCCATTTAAAGTCTGTATCCTTAAAGTTATAAGATTTTATAACATACTGAACCTTGCTCGAACCTGTAAAACCTTCGTTTTTGGGTGTGGGATTGATGTTCCACTCTTTTAAAGGCGAGTTGTCGGCGGGAAGGTGGTTAAGTATTTCGTCGTAGAGCGAGAGAATCTTGTCACGGTCGTTATCTTCGCTGGCAACAACAAACTTCATATATGCCTTGTTTACAATTTGTTTGTAAACTTTTTTGAGCCTGTCAACAATTTCATCAGCACGTGCGTCGAAATTTTCGTTGATGTCTTTAATAAAGTAATAATAATCAAGACCTTCGAAATATTCGTTGATAAAAGAAGCTTTGTCGTAATACGAGTCGGCACGGTTTCTAACGTAGTAGAATGGCATCGACGAGGCTTCGGATTCTAGTTGCGATGCTATGCGGATAATCATCTCTTTGATTCGGCGGAGATCGTCGAACTTGGTGTGCAAAACAACTTCTTCCAAAAGCGAGAGTGCCTTGTCGGCATTTTCGGTGAGGGCTTTGGTAGAAAAGTTAAACTTAGGAAAGCAGGTCTTAACTTTGTCGATTTGTTTTGCGTAAATGTTTGGGAATGTGGAAACTCCGCCTGTATATGTCTTAAACATATTGTCGAGGGTCTCGTAATCGTATTTTTCGGTATCTAATTTTACGAGAAGTTCGCCAAGAAGCGAAAGATACGGCAAATCTTCAAAATCCAACGTACGTGCATCGAACATAAGGTTGCAGTAAACAATGCCGTTTGTGGTGTCGCGGCGGCAAAGTATCTCTGTGTCACCGTTTTTAACAATATCAAGCGGTAAATCCTCGGCTTTTGGATTGAGGTCTTCACGGCTGAGCACGGGTATGCATTTCAACTGTTCGGGGGTCTCCTCGGCGTTTTGAAAATCGTCTAAATCCTTGGTGTCTTTTATCAGTTGGTCAATTTGCTCTTTGGTGAGCGAATTTTTATAGTCGATAAGGTACTGAGCGGTTTTTGCTTCGTTTTCCTCTTCAAGACCTGCCTTGGGTGCAAGCGTGGTGAGTAGCGAGTGAGGATTGTTGATGAAATATTTATCTATAACTTTTTCTAAATATCCGTCGGAAATATCCTTTTTGAGTTGGGCAAGTGCGTCGGGAATTTCGAGATATTGGATTGCATTGTCGTCGAAAAGCCACGGCATAATGAGTTCAAACAATAGTTTGATACCCTTCTGAGCGTCGTTGCCCTCGCGTATACCAAACTCGCGGCGGTTTACCACTGCGGTGATGGTGTTTTTATCGATTCCATCTTTTACTACCTGTTTGAGAGTATCGAGGATAAGATTTTTGAACTTTTCGCCATCTTGGGCATTACACTGATGACCAATGAATGTGAAAACAGGCTGTTGGCTGTTTTCAAACGAAACATCGATGTCGCTACCAATTTCGGCATTTTGGAAGGCTTTGCGAATAGCCCCCGACTCCTGAAATACAAGTACATCGGCAAGGATATCAAGCGCAAGGCAGAGTTCTGTGTCGGTGTTTTTGCCAGCAACAAAACTCAACGCAAGGAAAGAGTCGGTATCGGGATTGGTGTCGTCGGTTGCAGGATAGTAGCAACTGATCGACTTGGGTGTGTCGAATGGTTTTTGGATAGGAATATCGTAGTTGTAGCCCTCTATCTTGTAATTGCAGAGATAGTTGCGGTCGAGCAAATCAAGTTCTTTTTCAAAATCGGCATCACCGTAGAAAAATATGTACGAGTTT
This sequence comes from Bacteroidales bacterium, assembly GCA_017651345.1. GTDB lineage: Bacteria > Bacteroidota > Bacteroidia > Bacteroidales > UBA3824 > UBA3824. The sequence continues at coordinate 14,590 of JAGCDD010000410.1, forward strand.
TCGGGATGATAAAATTTCTTATGGAAGGCAACAAACTTTTCCTGAGTAAGTTTGGTGATTTCCATCGGATAGCCGCCTGAGCATTTACCATATCCGTTGTCGGGGAAGAGAGTCTGTGAAATACGGTAATCAAGTTCGCGCAATGGGTCGCTGAAATATCCCTTCATCTCGTTGTAAACCACGCCAGTATAGGCGGGCATTTCGTCGGGAGAGTTTAGCATAATGCGCCAACCTTCCTGTTTCATAATGCGTGGATCGTTGTAAATCAACGGATTGAACACGGCGTCGAGATACACATCCATCAGGTTGAAATAGTCCTTTTCGCAGATGCTTGCCACGGGATACATAGTGAGTTCGCTGCCAGTCATAGCGTTGAGAAACGTAGAGAGCGAGCCTTTGAGCATTTGGTCAAAAGGACTTTTTACAGGGTATTTCTTAGAGCCGTTCAAAACCGAGTGCTCCAATATATGCGGAGTGCCGCAGTTGCTGTCGGGCTGAGTTTTGAATGTGATGCCAAAGGTCTTGTTTTTGTCGCTGTTGGCAATTTTGATTACCCTTGCTCCCGATTTTTTGTGGCGGAGAAGATAAACTTCGGCGTCGGCGTATTTTACAAATTTTTGATCTATTAATTGGTAATTATTATTCATTTCATTGATTATTAATGAGTTTTGTGATTTCGGCAACCTTTTCATCTAAAAGTTGCTTTGTCTTGGCCTCGCACAAAAGGCGGAGGTATGGTTCGGTGTTGCTCTTACGGATATTGAGCCACCAATCGTCGTATTCCAATCGGTATCCGTCGAAATCTAAAAATACATTTGGCTCTTTTTGAGATACATAGAACTTGCGTACGCGCTCCATTGCGCCATCCTTGTCTTCGATTTTGAAATTAATTTCGCCTGAATTGTCGTAACGGCGAATTTCGTCTATGAGGTCGGCAAAGGTTCTGCCTTCTTTTTTAACTTTGGCTGCCACTTGAAGCATTATGCTGCCTGCGAGAACGCCGCTGTCGGAGAAAAAGAAGTCACGGAAATAGTAGTGTCCTGCATATTCGCCACCATACAAACCGTTGATTTCGCGGAGTTTAGGAGCGGCGTTGGCTCGTCCTACTTTCCAAATATATGTTTCAGCACCGAACTTTGCAAGGTACTCTTTTACAGAGTTTGACGTGCGGATGTCTTCGATTACAAGACCAGACTGATGCTTTTCTTCAAAGAAATAGCGACCCATTGCGGCAATAATCAAATCTGGCGGCACGTGACGACCTTTGTTGTCGACAAATACCACACGGTCGGCATCACCGTCAAACACAACTCCAAGGTCTAATCCGTTGTTTTTTACAAAGTTCTGCATCTGCACGGTATTTTGAGGCAAGAGCGGATTCGGTTCGTGGCAGGGGAAATTGCCGTCGAGAGTCTCGTTAATATATAAAGGTGCGTTGCCCCAAATATCTTTGGCAATGATAGAGCCTGCACCATTTGAGCAGTCTACACCAATCTTCAAGCCGTCTAATCCTGCAAAATATTTCTTTTGGAATGTGATATAATCTTGACGGATGTCTTTGGGTATTACATTTCCTTTTTTGGCAACGGGTGTAACTGCTTTGGTTGTAGCAAGTTCGAGAAGAATCTCCAAACCTGTGCCAAGTCCCACCGGCAACGCATTTTCGCGCGAAATCTTTAATCCGTTGTATTCCTTGGGATTGTGGCTTGCCGTAATTTGCACACCTGCTTTAAAACCGTAGTTGGCAGTACCGAAATATACCATTGGCGTGGTGGCGAGACCTATATCGTAAACATCTGCACCTGCGTCGGTTATGCCACGGAGCAGTGCGTCATGAATTTCGGGCGAAGAGTTGCGACCGTCACGACCTACTATTATTTTATCAGTTTTTAATAGTTCGGGGATAAAGAATCCAATTTTGTATACATCGTCGGCATTGAAATCCTTGTTCCAAATGCCACGTATGTCGTAAGCGTGAAATGCGTTTTTCATAATCTATTGATTTAAAATTGTTTATACTATTTCAACTCCGTTTTCGGCAACAGCCTGATAAAACTGCGGGTTGATATTGAATTCGTTTTTGTAAGCCTTTGAGATTGTTTTTTTAAACTCGTCTACGTGGTCGGCTTTTACAAGGCTGATAGTGCATCCTCCAAATCCGCCGCCCATCATACGCGAACCGAGAACGTAATCCATTGACTCAGTTTGTGTTACAAGAAAGTCAAGTTCCTTGCAACTAACTTCGTACATTTGGCTCAATCCATTGTGACTTTGGTAGATGAGTTTTCCAAATTCCTCTATTTCAGCATTGTTAAGAAGTTCGCAGGTGCGGGTTACACGTTCGTTTTCCTCTATTACAAAACGGCAACGGCGGTAGATAGTTTCCGAAATTGAGTTTTTAGTTTCGTTGAGCATATCTAACGTACAGTCGCGCAACGAATTAACTTCGGGGTGATTTCTTTTTATGGCTTCCACGCCCTCCTCTACCTCGCTGCGGCGTTTGTTGTATTCGCTCGAAGCAAGCGAGTGTTTAACCATTGTGTTTGTGAGGATGAAAACGCAGTCTTTAATGTCGGCGTTGACATATTCGTGAACGAGCGAACGGCAGTCGAGTTTGATGCACTTGCCTGTTTTGCCAAATACGCTTGCATATTGGTCCATTATGCCGCACTTAACACCAACATATTCGTGCTCAGAGCGTTGACCAATTTTTGCTATATCTAATTGACTGATATTCAGGTTAAAAAGTTTTGAAATACCCAAACCTGTGCCGCACTCCAACGCTGCCGACGACGACATTCCTGAGCCTACGGGAATATCTCCGCCAAACACGCAGTTGTATCCGCCTATTTTGTAGCCCAGATTCTTGATAATTTTGGTAACGCCAAAAATATACCAAGCCCATTGATTTTCAGGTTTTTGGGTGTCGTCTAACGAAAAGTCGCACTCTTGGTTGAAATCGGCAGAATAGAGTTTTACATTATTGTCGTTTCGTTTACCGATGGCAAAATAAATTGCCGATGGCACAGCGGCAGGCAACACAAAACCTTCGTTGTAGTCGGTGTGTTCGCCAATGATGTTGATACGACCGGGAGCGCGAACGGTTATTTTGTCGCCACCGAAGGTTTCGTCGTATTGTTTTGCAATGTAGTTTAAAAGAGTGTAGTTCATCTTGTTGCGGTGTTTGAGAAGTTCGTTGTATATCAGCAGCCCCGACCAAGCATCGGTGGCTCCGTAAGTTTTTTGTTTTGGATTGAGGATGTCAGCCTCCCAATTAGAGAGTTGCTGTGCCTTAGAAATTCGGTAGCCGAGCACAATGCCATTGAGTTTTTTGAGACCAGCCGCCTCTATGCCAAACTCTTTTACAAAATCTTGCAACTCTACGAAACCTCCTGGCACAAACGGGTTGATTTTTTGCAGACCCTTAACGTCGTCGCGTATAGCCACGCCGATTTTTTTGATTTTTTTGTTGGAAAGAAAATCCGTTACCTGCGGCGGAAGTCCGATCATACACGTACGAAACAAAAAGGCCTTTTCTTTGGTGGATAACTGCAAGAGAGCCACGTTGTTGAGCCGTCCCTTGCGGAACGACGGACGGGTTTCGGTGTCGAAGCCAATCTCTTTGAACTGCGACAGGTAGTTGACGGCCGCGTTAACTTTGTATAGACTGTCAACAACCACAATTTCTCCATCGAAAGCCTTGATGGGCAGACGGTTGAGTTGGTCGTTGGTTAATGTGCTGCAAAATCTTTTCATTTTGATTCTTTAATTCCTGCCTGAGTTAGTATAAATGCGAATGTTACAGCGGTTTCTTTGAGCCTGCCATAACGTCCCGAATCGCCTTGGTGACCCGCTTTCATATTTGTGCTGAGATAGAGCGGGTTGCCGTCGGTTTTGTTGTCGCGGAGTTTGGCTGTCCATTTTACGGGTTCCCAAAACTGCACCTGCGAATCGTGAAGACCCGTGGTAACAAGCATTGCGGGATAATCTTGCTCCTTAACATTGTCGTAAGGCGAGTAAGAGAGCATATAATCGTAATATTCCTTTTCGTTGGGGTTGCCCCATTCGTCGTATTCGCCTGTGGTGAGGGGTATAGAGGGGTCGAGCATAGTGTTGATAACGTCAACAAAAGGCACGTCGGCAATGATAGCCTTGTAGAGTTGCGGGGCTTCGTTGGCAATCACACCCATAAGCAATCCGCCTGCGCTTCCACCGTTGGCATAAAGGTTGTCGGGTGTGGTATAATGCTCATCTATAAGGAATTGGCTAACGTCGATAAAGTCGTTGAAGGTGTTTTTCTTGTTGAGAAGTTTGCCCTGTTCGTACCAATTGTAGCCGAGTTCGCCACCGCCACGAATGTGGGCAATGGCGTAGGTGAAGCCACGATCGATAAGGCTGAAAATAGAGCGGTAGTAACTGTCTTCTTCGGTAACGCCATACGAACCGTAGGCATAGAGTAGCAAGTTGCCCGAGTTTTGCCAATCTTGCGATTTTTGATGTAGCAGAGTTACAGGTACTTCCACATTATCGCGGGTTTTTACCATTATGCGTTTTAGTTCGTATTTTGATTTGTCGTAGCCCGGAACCTCTTGTTCTTTTTTCACCTCCTTTTCTTTGGTGCGCATATTGTAATCAATTACAGAATAAGGAGTTGTGAGCGACGAATAGAAATATCTCAAATTTTCGGTAGATGGTTCAGGATTGTCGTCGAGCCAAACTTCGTACGATTCTTCGCCAAAGTTTACAATATGACTATCGTGGGTTTTGATGTCGATAATTTCAAAGCAGGCAAGACCATTGCGGCGTTCTTCAAGTACCAAATAGTTGTCGAACACCTCAAAATCAGTGATATAGACATTGTTGTCGTGCTGTTTGAAAATTGTGAACGATTCGGGGTCGGCACTTTCCGACGACATTATGCAGAAATTTTTGCCGTATTCGTTGGTTCGCATCCAAAAACGTCCTGCGCCGTGGTCTAAATAGTATTCGGTGTCGGGACGGCGTTTGCGAAATACCTTAAATTCGCCATCGGGATTGTCGGTAGCAAGGTAACGAACCTCGGTAGATAGTGTGTTGTAGTGAGTTAAGAAAATATATTTGTCGCTTTTGCTCTTTTCGAGCATAAGTTCAAAGGTTTCGTCGTCTTCGTAAAAAAGTTCTGTATCGTTGCGTGTGTGCTGACCCACAGAGTGCTTAAAAAGTTTGAAACTGCGCAGTGTAACAGGGTCTATCGCAATGTAAAACAGAGTTTTAGAATCACTTGAAAACACCATCTGACCATCGGTGTCGGGTATGCGGTCGGTGAGCGATTGTTTGCCGTTGATGCTCTTGACGTAGATTTCGTATTTGCGGCGCGAAATTGTATCGAGAGCGTATGCCATTACCTCGTTGTCGGGACTAACTATCAGATTGTCAACGTCTACATACGAATATTTTTCTGCAATTTCGTTAACATCCAAAAGAATTTGCTCTGCTGAGTCGGGATGCTGACGGCGACAATATATTTCGTATTCCTTATCTTTTTCGTAGCGGAGATTGTAGTAATATCCGTTTTCAAAATACGGGACGGTGTTTTCGTCGTCCACCACGCGACTTTTAAGTTCGTCGTAAAGCTTGTCGATAAATTTTTTGTTAGGCTTTTTAAATTTTGTTTCAAAATAATCGTTTTCGGCTTTGATATAGGCCATTACGTTGGGGTCTTTGCGGTTGTTCATCCAATAGTAGTTGTCGGTGCGGTGGTTGCCGAACTCTTCAAACTCAGTAGGAATCTTTGCGGCTTCGGGGGTGTTTCTAAGTCCCAACGATGAGCAAGCACTTGTCATCATTATTAAAGTAAATGGTATTATTAATGACCGTTTCATTATTTGGTTTTACAACTAATTGTGTTTAAACTATTTAAGCAAGTGTTGTTTTGTTTGCAATACTTTTCATTTGTACTGCAAATTTAGCAATAATCCACAAAAGGCAAAACAATTTTAGCTTTTAAAAACAAAAAACCCGACAATAATCTATTGCCGGGCCCAATTATCAACTAATAAATAACCCTTTATTTCAATTTGAGTTCTTTAATGATGGCTTCAATCTTTTGGTCACATTCTGCTTGTGCGGCTTCGATACCCTCTGCGCCTTTGAGAGGTGCTTTTACGCCAAAGTAGAATTTGATTTTCGGCTCGGTGCCTGAGGGACGTACCGAAATTTTGGTGCCGTCTTCCAAGAAGAATTGGAGAACATTGCTCTTGGGCAGGTCGATGTCTTCCTCCTCGCCGTCAAAGAGGCTTGATGCCTTGCGTGTAAGGTAGTCTTTGATTAACACCACATTGCTGCCGTTGATAATGGCGGGCGAATCTTTGCGATAGTTTTCCATCATAGCC
>JAGCDD010000411.1 GCA_017651345.1 Bacteroidales bacterium
GCACGTACCCGCCTTATTTTCAATCACTTCGTCAGCAAAACGGATTCTCTGTCCTTGGATTTCGGAAGCGTCGGCGGGCGGGAGGATGTATGCAATTTTTTGTTCCTTCAACGCCTCAAAAATCGCGCCCGCCATCTGCCTTACGCGGTTGACGCTGCGGGATTCGTAGCCGTCGATGGTTGAATCGCCGGTAAACTCCTGCAAAATCTTTGCGGCGCGGCTCACTATCATTCTGATTTGCATCAAGTTAGGCGTTACGAATGAAGCCAAAAGTTCGGGTATGAATCCGTGTATGAAAAACTCCGCCGGCAATACTCGCATCGGGAATTTTTGGGTGTGGAGCGTGGTGTCGCCGTACTTGATTGTGACGGTGAAATCGGTCTCCAACTCCTCCGAAAGTTGCAGCACAAAGCCCTGATTTACGTCGGTTTTTACGGACAGGTCTATCTTTTCGCCGGGTTCGATTTTCGCAATTTCGGACTTAAATTCCGCTGCAAAATCCGCCCCGGGCATTATCATAAGCGTCAGGTTTTCAAGCGTTTCAGTGCCTGAATTTTCAATCACAATCCCCTTAGCGACGGGATATTTGTTCTGCACCATCGCGAGGTTCAAGAAGGGGAAATAATTGAAATCAATCTTTAAGTTGTCGGTCTCGTTCATAACTTTGAATGATGTGTTTACGAATGTCGCAAAGGTAGGAAAAAAAATTTGGAAAAAGCAAAATATTATCCATTTTTTTGTTTAACTTTGCAGTGTAATTAAATTCAGAAAATTATGGGAGTTTACTTGAATCCAAACAACTTCGGCTTCAAAATTATTTTAGCCGGAAAAATATTTGTCGATAAAACAATGTTAATCAGTCAATTAAATAAGTTTATCGACGAAGGGAATCAATATATCTGCGTATCGCGTCCAAGGCGTTTCGGCAAAACAATCGCCTCAAATATGCTGTGCGCCTACTATTCTAAGGGTTGCGATTCGAGGGAAATGTTTTCAAAACTCAAAATCGCCAAGGCAAAGAATTTTGAGCAATATCTCAACAAACTGAATTTCATTAAGATAGATGTAGCAAGTGAATATCAAAACGCAATAAATAAGCCCAATTGGCTTGTAAAACTTGCCAATATGGTAAAAATGGAGTTTCAGCAACAGTTTCCGACGATAGATTTTACGTACAGTGAATCCATTGCCGACTGTATGGTGAGGGTTAATTCCATAACGGGCGAAAGGTTTGTGATTATCCTCGACGAATACGACTGCCTTGTGCGCGACCAATTTGGGACGGAAGTGTTCAATGATTATTTGGAATTTCTCAACGGCTTGTTCAAGAGCGACACAGTAAGACCCGCCATCGCTTTGGCGTACATTACGGGTATTTTGCCGGTTGTTAGGGACAGGGTGCAGAGCAAACTTAACAATTTTCGCGAATACACAATTCTCGACGCACACGAACTCGCTGAATTTACAGGTTTTACGGAGAAGGAAGTAAAGCCGTTGTGCAAAAAATACAAGATAGATTTCACTGAGTGCAAACAGTATTACAACGGGTACAAACAGCGAGGTTTGGATATTTATAATCCCGAATCTGTCGTAAAATGTATGCTCAAAGGTGATTTTGACCGTTTTTGGGGCAAGACTTCCACATACGCCGTAATCAGCGACCGCCTGAAACACAATTACAAAGGTGCGAAGGAGGATGTCATCAAGATGCTTGCGGGCGAAAACGTCAAGGTGAATGTTACAAGTTATATGAACACGATGACCGATTTTGTAACAAAGGACGATGTTTTCACGTACCTGATTCACCTCGGTTATCTTGCTTATAATAAGGAAGATAAGACTTGCCGTATTCCCAATTTGGAGGTGCGCGGCGAGTGGAACAACGCCATTGCCGCAATGCCCGACTATTCTAAAACTGATGAAATAATCAAGGCGTCGGAAGAACTTCTCAATCAGACATTTAACAAGAACGCCGACGCTGTTGCCAAGGCTCTTGACGAATCCCACATCCACGTAACGTCCAACCGCAGTTACAACAACGAGGACGCGCTTGCATCGGCGATTTACCTTGCATTTATTTTTGCCCTCAACGACTATTCTATTGTCAAGGAAATGACCACGGGCAAAGGTTTTGCCGACGTTGTTTTCATCCCCGTCCTCACCGACCGCCCCGCAATGGTAATCGAACTCAAACGCAACGGCTCAACTGAAAGCGCGTTGTCTCAAATCAAGGAACGCAAATATTTTGATTCGTTGGCGCACTACAAGGGCAGTCTCCTCCTCATCGGCATCAATTACGACGAGGAACTAAAGACCCACACGTGCGAGATTGAGGAGTGGGAAAAGGAGGAGTAAATTTTTTTGCAATTATTGAAAATGATATTTTGGGGCGTACATGCAGAACAACATTAGACACTCTTCCCATTATATTTTTCCACTTCGTTCAGTATTGCTGTTTTCATATCAGACCATTCAATTGGGGCAAACATATATGGCATTGGTTGTGGTTCGGCATCTTCAAAATACGACATACTAAGTAATGCGCGGTATTCGGAACCGTCGATGTATTTTTTTAGATATAATTGTATAAGTTGCTCAAATGTAAAGTGTTGCAACAAGAAATATATATCAACAAAATCTTTTTTAGTGCCTCGTCCTATAATCGCGTTCACTTTCATTGCTGCAATATCTTGCACGGAGGCCAATCTGATTCCGTTTTCTTCAATGCAGTCGCTAATCCAAGGATAGTCGTAGTTTACAATGTCAACTTTTATATCATTAATTGAGTAAATTTTAATTCGTTTTGTACACGAAATTTGTTTTACAGATTGGAAATTAGACTTAAAAATTTGCGTTATTTCGTCGAAATCCTCTGTCGCAAAACCAAACAAATCAAGGTCAACAGAACGGCGATGTCCGTATTGAAGGGCAAGAGCCGTTCCGCCTACAAGCCGAGTTTCTCTTAACATCGGCAACGCCATCAACCCTTTCAAGAGTTCCAATGTGTCGGGCAAGACTGTTTGAAATGATAACATCTGTAATCCTCCTTTTTGGTGTGAGAAATTGTGCATATAAACGACAGGCAAACGGGGTCGAGTGTGCGCATCCGTTTACATTCCTCAACGATTTTGTCAAGGCCGTAATAACGCCAAATGATACGCCAATCATTCATCTGACCATATTCCAAGGTACGCTGAATGATATACGCAGGATATTTGTCCATTGACAATTCCTTCGTATCAACGTCCCAAAACAGATTTTTCGTAAAATTCTGTAAACATTCGCTGTTGCTCATTGTCTGATATTTTTGCAGTGCAAATATGACAATAATTTTAGAAAAATGCAAGGGGCGATAAAAAATAATTTTCCCCTACTCCATCGGCTTTATCATTCCTTCTACAAAGTCGATTTCCTCCTTGGTCAGTTTGTATTTTTTGTACAATTGACCGTCAATTTCCGCAACTGTCTTGCTCCAATCAATGTCCGATTTCGAGGTGAAGTCTTGGAGGGAGACAAAAGCGTATGTGTCACTTGTCATATTTTTGTTTTTGCGTATGCCAACCATAAATCTAAAAAACTTGGTTTTCATATAAATTGCAGCATTTGTCATTTTCTCTATGTTAGAAAATGGTCCAACCATCAAAAAAGTTTCTGTGCAAACAACATTTTTGCCGCCAATTTCTGCCAAACCGATAATCTTAGCGGGAATTGGATTGCCAATTTGTCCGGCGGCACCGTCTGCCTTTGACACAAACAATTTATATGTATTTACCCAATTTTCATTCTTGGTTATTGTAAATGAATCTTTTAGATTCAGGAATTGACGCTGATTCTCATAACGAGCCAAAACTTGTCTTGAAGTTTTTTGGTTCGTGATTATATTATCAATATCATTACCATAGATATTGAACGGATTTCTTGCAGAAATGATAGTATTGAATGTTTTTTCGTGCTTGTTTTGTACGGCAGACAAAATCCTTGTTGTAGCATTATCGCGGATAACTATGTCAGTTCCGCCTTCATTCAAATACTTCATTTCACTTGAATACGAAAAGTCGCTTTTGTGAATTGTTACTAAGCATTTACTTTCGTTTTGCGATTCGCGCAAGAAGTAGCAAATGCCGCCCTCAATGCTTACATTAGAAAATAAAAGACTTGCATCCAAATAATCGTGCAAAACTTTTATTTTTTTATCTTCTAACATTTCTTTGCGGAAATTATCCAATCCTTTTCCACCTATCATCCAACGAGATGGCATTATCATTGAGATATATTGAGGATTAATTATTTTGGATATCGTAACAAATTTATCGTATAAAGTTTGCGAACTGCCACCGTGTCCACCATCCATCTGTTGATACGGCGGGTTGCCAACTATTGCTGTGAATTTCATATTGTCTTTTATCTGTGGGAAAATGCTGCCCGAGGACAGCGTTTTGATGAATTGTGATTGGTTTTTGGTGATTTGTTCGAGAAGATTATCATAGACGTGGGTGTTGACTTTTGCGCCGGTGAAACCTGCCAATGTGCGCTGCGTGATTGAACGCGCCATTTCGGTCTTGCAGATTACAAAAATGTTTTCGGCGAGCACGTCGCGCCATATCTGTTGTTCTTCGTCGAGGGTTATTTTGTTGAAGAGGTTGCGCTTCATACTTTTGGCTGTGCGCATACGATGGCAAAATATGCTGTATGCCATATACAATGGGTAAAGTCCTGATTTTGAGTTGATTTCGAGAATTTTAACATTGTCGTTTTCAAACACTCGTTGACTTACCAATCCTCTGTCGATGAATTTTGGCTCGGCAGATAGTACGGCGTCAGCGTTGGACTTGCCAAAGTCGTCGTAAAAACAATATCCGCCCAAAGTGTCGGAGAGGTGCATATTGACCACGCGCCACGGCGTAAGCACAGTTTCCTTGTCGGGGTTGCGGAATGAGTCGAAAATCGCCGTTATGTGCTTTATGCGCTGCAAAACGGGCATACGGTCGGCGGCGAGGGCGAGTTGTCGGATTTGTTTGCCTGCGGCGGAGAATATGTCTTCGTCGTAGTATTTCTTATAGATGGAGAATTTGTCTTTGGTAACTCCAAACGGCATAAACTCCGCCCACGAATCGTCGTCCACGAGTTCCACAAACTTTTCGAGTGAGATGTTTTCGTCTTCGTTTTCCAACTTTGCGCCCAACAACAATAACGGCATACGGATGGATATTCCGCGCAATATCGACACTGCAATGTCGCGCTGACGGCGTTTTTGTTGCAATTCGAGCAATCGGCGTGCTTCTTCGGGCTGATGTCTTTGCCAGTTTCTTTCTTGTGTTTTTTCCGTTCTTTTTCGATGTCCTCGCGGTTGAATTTTTGATTGTTGATGGTGATGTCCTTGGTCTGTTTGTTTGCCTTGGTCTGACCGATGATTTCGCGCAGGTCGGCAAATTTTTCAAGTTCTACTTCTGAAAGGTTGTAGAGTTTTTGGCTGTACAGATGTCCGTCGTCAAAACCCGAATTGACCACCTTGTCAACATACACACGCTTCAATTGCTGCAACATTTGGTCAACGTTGTAGAATTTCATTTTGGTGCCGTCGTAGGCGATTATCGGGCAGAATATTTTTCCTAAATATTTTTTTTTGTCAAATTTTGTGCATAATTTTGCACAAATTTAAAATGAAACTTATGGCAGGGACACAAGTTACTAACGGTAAAGCATTTGAATACGCTCTTGCAGAGGCTTATAGTGCCTATTTGCAAGAGCAAGGTGTGTATTTGGACTTGATAAAAGACGAAGCCTATAAAAACGCCAAAAAGTTTTATGGCTCACTTGCTTTTGTTGATCGCAAACGTTTTGACTACTGCGCCGCTATCACAATTGATTCGATTGTAAAACTCGAACCCGGACTTAGATACGTTGGCAATGACAATCAAAAATTGTGTATCTATATCAGTTCGGACGATTCAGGCGAACAAGGTGATGTAAGGGACTTTGTGTTTGAACGTGAAAAGCCACATTGGGAAATTGGTTTTTCTGCAAAAAATAATAACGATGCCGTGAAACATTCAATGTAAATTGCTATGGTGGAAACTATTGATTATACACGCAACATCATCAACTTCGATGAAAAATCTTTTCCGTTTACAATCGTTATAGAAAATGACGGTGATGATAATCAGGGAATAGAACACATTGTTTCTGTTCAAAATCTTAGTTCAGAACTATTTGACAACAATGGTAATTATGTTTCTGACAAGGCGCAATGGCTGGATGAACAAATTACTTATTTCGTTGAAAAAGAAGAAGATTTGAAACGTTCTAATGATGAATTATTAAAAGAGATTTATGGTTAGGTATCAATTTTTCCCGCGTTCAAGAGGTGTAACAACGGAAATTCAGGCTGTAATAGACTGTTTTAAATCGGTCGAAGAAGAAATAGATTCAGAACATATGGATTTAAAATCTAACGATGTTTTGAAGTTAGTTCGTCCATTCCTTGAAAAAAGCAATTTCGTAGTAGAAACAGGGAAAAAAACGGAGGAAAAAATTGATGTGCCCGTACTTTTTGGACAAGACAACAAAATAGACAAATTTTTTTATGCAGATGCATTGAGTAATGATGGTCGCATTGTTATTGAGGTCGAAGCGGGTAGAGCAACTGAAAACAATCAATTTTTGAAAGATTTGTTCGAGGCTTGTATGATGTTTGAAGTCGAGTATCTTGTACTTGCAGTTCGCAATGTTTATAGAACGCATTATGACTTTGATATTGTTTATAATTTTTTAGAAACTTTGTATATCTCCAATCGCCTACATTTGCCGCTAAAAGGCATTCTTTTGATTGGATATTAATTTAATCGTGGAGCGAAGGTGGTGCTCTGCGAGGAATTGAAGATGCACGTGGTCAATTATTTTATGAATACATTCGTATTTTAAAGGACAAGCAACCGCTATTTTTTATTGCCGAAAATGTGTCGGGAATGTTGGCAGAGCGACATTCGGAGGCAGTCAAGGGTTTTATGAAACTCTTTGACGAGGCTGGATATTATGTCAATCTCAAAATGTTGAATGCCAACGACTACGATGTGCCCGAAGATAGGGATAGGATTTTTTATATAGGTTTTAGAAAGGATTTAAACCTTAAATTCTTTCCTTTTCCGACCCCTAAATCAAAGAAACCAACATTGAGAGATGCGATTTGGGATTTAAAAGACAATGCAATACCCGCCCTTGAAAAGAACAAAACAAACGGTGATAAATGCGCTGTTCCAAATCACGAATATTACATTGGTTCATTTTCGTCGATATTTATGTCAAGAAACCGTGTTCGTTCTTGGGATGAACCTGGGTTCACAGTTCAAGCAAGTGGACGTCAATGTCAACTGCATCCGCAAGCCCCAAAAATGATAAAAATTGAAACAAATAAACAGATTTTTGCACCTGGTTTTGAATCTCTTTATAGACGAATGACCGTTCGTGAAGTTGCAAGGGTACAAAGTTTTCCCGATGATTTTAAGTTTATATATGACGATTTGAATATCGTTTATAATATGATTGGTAATGCTGTCCCTGTAAATTTGGCGTACAACGTGGCAATGAAGATAAAAGAAACATTAAAAGAAAAGTTTTCAAACTAAGAATCGATCACGCCGAGCCAAGTTTTCGGAACATTTATTTGTAATAAATAGCAAACACTTAATTTACAATATGTTAACTTCTGACTATGATGTTTTCATAGTCTTTGTATGCTGCAAAGTTAAGATATTTGCTGTTAATTGCCAAATATTTTCAGTGCAAAAATTGAAAAATTTTTTTGCGAATTTTCTTTTTTGCCTTGGGATTGATATAAAAAAAGGTGCGAATTTTCCAATCCGCACCTTCAAATCAAATTCGTTAAAACAACCTTATTACTTCGTCAGATACCACCTCACTGTCCAATCCAACTTCTTGCCGGGTTTGAGGGTTGTGTATGCGCCTTGGCTTTCGAGTTCTACGTAGGTATCGCCTTGATTGACATACACTTGTATTTCTGCCTCGTCGGGGGCGGGGTCTGAGGGTTTGAGGTCGGGGAACACCTTTTTGAGGACGAGGCCGTTGCTCTTGAATGCGAGCCAACCCTTGCCGTCGGCGTTGATTTTGCGGTTTTGACGCTACACGTGGTCGATGTCGTAGGTGGCGAGGCCGTCCTTCTTGACAAAATTCATCAGTCCTGCGGGCGTGATGGCGTCAACA
>JAGCDD010000412.1 GCA_017651345.1 Bacteroidales bacterium
GACACAGCGAAGAGGGCGACACTCCTTGCCTTGGTATTTTTGATGCCGACGTGGTAAAATTCCGTCCCGACCATGGCGAAAAAATCCCTCACATGGGTTGGAACCAGATTTCAGCATTAAAATCTCCGCTGTTTAAAGGAATCCCCGAAGGCTCATTTATGTATTTTGTGCACAGCTATATGGTGCCGGTGTTTGAGCATACCGCTGCCCAATGTGGTTATGCACAGGATTTTTCGGCTGCCATTGCCCGCGACAATTTCTATGGCTGCCAGTTTCACCCCGAAAAAAGCGGAAATATTGGATTACAAATTCTTGAAAACTTTATAAAACTATGATTATAATACCAGCAATCGACATTATAGGCGGACACTGCGTAAGACTTCAGCAAGGCGTGTTCGACAACCTTAAAAAATACGACGACGACCCCGTAAAAGTGGCTGAGCAATACCGCGAGGCAGGTCTCACGCACCTCCATCTTGTTGACCTCGACGGCGCACGTGTAGGCACGCTCCAAAACACCGACGTGCTCAACAATATTGCCAACAAAACCGACCTTAAAATTGACTGCGGCGGAGGTATCAAAACCATCGGCGATGTAGAGATGCTTTTTTCGCTGGGCGCATACGCAGTTAACCTCGGCAGCGTGGCAGTAAAAAATCCCGCCATTATGACCAAGTGTCTCGAAAAATACGGTCCTGAAAAAATCATACTCAGTGCCGATGTCAATGGCGACACCGTGCGTATTCACGGATGGCAAGACGATGCCGGTATCACTATCAACGAATTGATTGATAAATTCCTTCCCGCAGGACTTTCGCGTGTGTGCGTTACGGCTATCAAGTGCGACGGAATGCTCAATGGTCCCGACCTCGTGCTCTACAAACGCCTCAAAGACAAATACCCCTCGCTCAAAATCACTGCCAGTGGAGGCGTGTCGGGCATTAGCGACCTTGAACGCCTTGTAGAAACCGGCTGCGACTCGGCTATCGTGGGCAAGGCCATTTACGAAAAACGCGTTACTTTAGAAGAATTAGCAAAAATCTCGAAACAATGTTAGCAAAAAGAATAATAGCCTGCCTTGATGTCAAAGACGGTCAAACGGTTAAGGGTGTAAGTTTTGAAAACCTCCGCTATGCTGGCGACCCTGTGGAACTCGGCCGTGCATATTCCGACCAAGGTATCGACGAACTTGTCTACCTCGACATCACCGCCACCAACGAAGGCCGCAAACAGATATACTCGCTTGTGGAGAGCGTGGCGCAAAACCTCAATATTCCGTTTACCATCGGCGGAGGTATCACCTCGGTAGAAGATGCCGAAAACCTCCTCATTCACGGTGCCGACAAGATTTCGGTCAACAGTGCCGCAGTACGCAATCCGCAGTTGGTCAGCGACCTTGCCAACAAGTTTGGACGTCAGTTTGTGGTGGTTGCCATCGATGCCAAAACCATCAACAATCAATGGATAGTGCACACCCACGGCGGCAAACGTCCCACCGAAATAGAGTTGTTTTCGTGGGCAAAAGAGATGGAAAATCGTGGTGCCGGCGAAATACTCTTCACCTCGATGGATCACGACGGACACCAAACCGGATTTGCCAACGAAGCGCTTTGTAAAATGTCCGAAATGCTGTCAATTCCCGTAATAGCCTCGGGCGGAGCTGGCGAGATGGAGCATTTCCGCGACGTATTCAACAAAGGCAAAGCCGACGCCGCCCTCGCCGCCAGCATATTCCATTTTGGAAAAATAAAGATACCTGATTTGAAGAGTTATTTAAAAGGTGAAGGAATTAATGTGAGAATATAGTCTTTTTATTTGGATAATTCATTAATTATCTTCATATTTGCATATTGATTATTATATTACTAACTAATTTTTTATTTAGTCAACATGAAAATCAGAACTTTAATAGCGACATTATCATTAATGTTACTCTCCCTTGCCTCCTTTGCGCAGGGAACAAAAGAGGCGTATGCTGTACTTAATTCAGGCACCCTCACATTCTATTACAACAGCAGCATACCGTCAGACGCTTATGGTATGAATACTGATATTAACAATCCCGGTTGGACGGTGGATGAAGCCACGGCCGCAACTATTACCACAGTCAAGTTTGATGCTTCGTTTGCAGACTATTTGCCAAAATCTTGCGCATACTGGTTCTTTAAATGCAAAAATCTTACTCAGATAGTTGGTATCGAGAATCTTAAAACCAAGGATGTCCAATATTTTAAGGCGATGTTCTCAGACTGCCCGCAGCTCCAAAGCGTTGACCTCAGCGGCTTTAATACCGCCAAAGCTATCGACATCAGCTGTATGTTCCGCAGAACTGTGTTTAAATCTCTGGATTTAAGTATGTTCAATACCGAAAATGTGAAAGAGTTCAGTTCCATGTTTGAAGGTTGTTCTACTTTGCAATCTGTTGACTTGTCCTCCTTTAATACCAAGAGCGCAACTTCTTTCCGTTGTATGTTTATTAGATGTTCCGCTCTTACAACGCTTGATTTGTCAGGCTTTGATACTCAGAGCAGCCCTGTTACAGCTCAGATGTTTCAGTATTGTAGCAGCTTGAAAACTATCTATGTCGGCGACAGCTGGTCTAACGCTACAATTACCGAAACAGGACAGATGTTTTATGCTTGTTCAAATCTGGTGGGAGGAAAAGGCTCTGCTTTTGCATCATTAGGCGATAGTAAAACCTACGCCCGCATCGACGGCGGCTCTGAGAATCCCGGCTACTTCACCAAATCGGGCGAACCTGCATATACTCCTCCTGTACCATACGTTGTGGTAAACGACGGCACACTCACATTCTATTACAACAACAAAAAACCTTCAGAAGCTTATGAACTAAACGACACCGAGAACAAACCCGCTTGGGAATCCTCGGCAGAGAGTATTACCAAGGTGGTATTCGATGAGTCGTTTGCAGAGTATAAGCCTACATCTTGTTATTGCTGGTTCAATGGTTTTAAGAATCTAACTGAGATTGTTGACATCAAGAACCTTAAAACCGATGCAGTTATCTCTTTTAAAGGAATGTTCCAAGACTGTTCTTCACTCCAAAGTGTAGATGTTAGTGGTTTCAATACCGCCAAGGCTACCGACCTTAGCTGTATGTTCCGCAGGGCAGCTATTAAGACACTTGATCTTAGTAACTTTGTTACCGATAAAGTTACTGATTTTGATTCTATGTTCGAAGGTTGTTCTTCTTTAGAAAAACTTGATGTACATTCATTTGATACCAAAAGCGCTACAAGTTTCTGGTGTATGTTCATAGATTGCAGCAACCTTAAAGAACTTGACCTATCAGGTTTCGATACCAAGAACAATCCAAGAACTGGACATATGTTTCAAGGTTGTTCAAATCTTATCACTATTTTTGTTGGCGACAGCTGGGCAAACGGTACTATCTCCGATGCAGAGCTGATGTTCTACGATTGTGAAAAACTCGTAGGTGGCAAAGGAACAACTGTAACTTATATTGATGATTCATACGCTCGTATCGACGGTGGTTCAGAAAATCCCGGCTATTTTACCAAATCGGGCGATAAACCGTATGAACCAAACAAGCCATACGTTATTATTAAAGACGGCAAAGCCACATTCTACACAGGTACAACAATTCCCGAAGGAGCAAAGCCTATCAGAACATCAAGCGACGACAGCAATTGGCCTGTTTCGTTTTGTAGAACTATCACCAATGTAGTGTTTGATAAATCGTTTAAAGAGTATAAACCATTTAAAACATCGAGCTGGTTTAGGGATTGTGATAATCTCACCGAAGTTTCAGGTATGGAAAACATCAACACCGAAGAATTAGAGTATATGGACGAGATGTTCCAATTCTGCAACAATCTCAAATATGTAGACTTTACAGGATTCAATACCGCCAAAGTTACCGACATGACACGCGTTTTTTGGGGCTGCGAAAACCTTGCTTATGTATTAGTAGATGAAAACTGGAATACAACATCAGTAACAAAATCTGCTGGTATGTTTGAAGATTGTTTCAAACTCTATGGCGGAAAAGGCACAGCATACAACGCCGACATTACCGATGCCACATACGCACGTATCGATGGCGGCACTGAAACTCCCGGCTACTTTACCAAATCGGGCGATAAACCGTATAGTCCCAATACTGCATACGTAGTAATTTCTAACGGTACACTCACATTCTATTACAACGAAACCAAACCCGAAGGTGCATTTAGCCTGAATACAGATAACAATGTGCCTGATTGGAATACATTGGCCGAAAGTGTTACCAAGGTGGTATTTGACGAATCGTTTGCTAATTATTTTCCATCGTCGTGTGCATATTGGTTTAATGGTTGTAAAAATCTGACTGAATTTGAAGGAATGAAAAATCTTAATACATCGCAGGCCACAACATTGAAGGCTATGTTTCAAGATTGTGAAAGTCTCAAAAGTGTTGATTTGTCTAACTTTAAAACCAACAAAGTTACCGATATGAGTTGTATGTTCCGCAGATGCTATAAATTGCCTACCATTGATTTTAGCAGTTTTAATGTAGAAAATACAATTGATTTCAGTTCGATGTTTGAGTATGCGTCTGGTTTGCAATCGTTAAATTTACAGTCGTTTAAAACAAATTCTGAAGCTGACCTCTTGCTTAGATGTATGTTTATCGATTGTTTTAACCTTACAACTCTTGATATTTCGGGCTTTAACACTAAGAGTGTTACAAATATGGAATACTTGTTTGCTCGTTGCAACGAATTAGGTACTATATTTGTTGGCGACAATTGGTCAACAGAATCGGTTACAGCATCGGGTCGTATGTTTGAATCTTGTTACAATTTAGTAGGTGGCAAGGGTACTGATTTTAGTTCTAATAATATCACCGCTGCCTTTGCTCGTATAGATGGTGGCACCGAAAACCCCGGCTACTTTACCAAATCAGGTGAGCCTGAATACGAGAGAATAGTAGAATCTGTTGAGGTTACCACATTGCCCAAACTCGAATATGTAGAAGGTGAAGAATTTGATGTTGAAAACGGCGTTATTAATGTAGCTTTCAATGTTGGCAGCACCAAAAAAATTAACCTTTCGGAAGCCACCATCACCGGCTACGACAAAACAAAGGTAGGCGAGCAGACTGTGACAGTAGCATACAAAGGTTTTGAAACCACTTTGACGGTAACAGTTGCTCCCAAACAGTCTACCCCCGTATCTGATGTAGCTAACTCTCAAGACAATGTAAATGTTTGGAGTTTCAACTCTACCATCTATATCGAAACCGCACCCGACACCAAATACACAATAATCGACTTAAACGGACGCATTCTTAAATCATCCACCACAAAATCATCCCGCGATGAAATCCGCCTCAATCAATCTGGCATCGTGGTGGTTGTAGTCAACGGCGCATCGTATAAATTAGCCTTGTAGGGACGTACCTCGTGTACGCATAATAAAAAAATCCGCACGATATTTTCCGTGCGGATTTTTTATTTATTATATCACCCTCTTATTTCGCTGCA
>JAGCDD010000413.1 GCA_017651345.1 Bacteroidales bacterium
ACACTCAACAAGGATTTGTGAAGGTGAACTTATCGGTAGAAAACGATTTTGTGGTGTTTTCGGTATCCGACAGCGGTTGTGGTATCATTCCCGAAAATATTCCGCTGATATTCCGTAGGTTTGTGCGTTTAAAAAACAGCGATACTGTGGGCACCACCAACGGCGCAGGGCTTGGTCTTGCCATTGCCAAAAGTTATATCGAACTTCTTGGCGGCACTATCGATGTGCAATCAGAATACGGCAAAGGATCGGTGTTTACAGTTAAGTTGCCGTGTAATCGCCAAAAAAATTAGTTGCTTGTAAACGACCGCTCTTTTTCTCTATACCATTTTAACAGTTCTATTGTGTCGGTGGGTATATTGCTATACCCCATCATGATAGCCATATCTGCCGCTGCCTGTTCTACCGGCACTTTATTAATATGTTGCTCATGTGCAAAGTTGAGAAACTTTATCATGCGGAAAGCGTCGAACCAAGTGAAAAAACGCTGCATAAAAGTGCGGTCGGATGTGCTGTTTTCTATCATGCCGTCGGTTTGACTGTAAAAATCGTTGGCTACCAAAAACTCCTCTAACACGGGGTCGGTGTCGGGCTTTTGATGACATTTGATATTGGATGCCGAGGCAAAGAAACGTTTCAGCCATTCAAATGTGATGGGATTGTACACCATATATTCGCAGTCGCCGTTGCTAAGTTTGCCCATAGTAGCACCTGTACCAAACGGAACTCGGTCGGAGACACGCGGCGAGGGATAGACTGCTGCATCGTTGATTTCGCCATACCGTCCGCGGGTGATAATCTTTTCGAGAAAATAGAAATCCTCGCCAGCCTGACGCCTATTCATTCCTCCTTCGGCAGCGTATACCCAAGCCCTAACTGCAAACGCCGACCCTATGGTGTGGTATGCGTTAGGAAATTGTATATACCTCTGAGCCTCAACAAAATATCTTAGGTAAAGTTCGTATTTGGCAATGGCACGGTACGACGATTGAGGATAATCTGTGCCTTGCAGCGGATGTTCAAAGTATATCGACACGCCCTCTTTCTTGGGGTTGGAGATAAAATAGTTTTCGATAATCTTGAGATAGTCGCGATTGCAAGTGCTGTCGGCATCAAAATTCACAATTACACCATCGGGACGTTCAAGTTGGTCAAAACGTCTAACTGCTTCATCCATACCTATTTTGCGGGCAAAACCCACGCCTGCGTGTTTCTTGGGAAGGTTGGGACGGTGGATAGTGTGGATACGGATATCGCTGCGGGTGTTTTGTGCCTTAATTTCCTCTACCTGACTGATAGTGATGAGGTTTTGCTGCAATGCCGATTCTGGAGCCGCCTCCGACGAGTTTACCACCACAATAATCTCTACGGGGAATAGGGTAGGGGTGCAGCTAAGCAGCGATAGGAGCGTAGGTCGGATATCGGGTTCTTTGTAACTCGGAATCACCACAATTGTGCGCAACTCAGGCGCAGGAGGCTCGGCAATATGCGCTGGATATACCTGAAAACGGCTGTAATATGTATCGAAACATTTCATCGGCACAAAAGTACAAAAAAAGGCGGACAATTGTTAGTCCGCCTAAGAATAAAAGAATGAGTTGCTATGGTAAAACTATTTTGTTGCTAACGAATCGATGTTAGTAGTCTGACCGCTCTTGTTGTAACGGCTGTTGAGAGCCTTAAGAACGATTTCGGTAATGTCGGCACTCTTGTCGCCATAAAGGAGCACGCCGCCTACGCTGTTGCTGAGGATAAAGCGGTAACGTTTGTCGGCATTGTATTCGTTGATATAGTTTTGAATGCTGTCGTAAACCATACGCGAAATTTTAGCTTGGTCGTCGTTGAGTTCCATCATTTTTTCGTCGCGCCATTGGAGCATACGCTGCTGTTCTACTTGAAGATTCTGCTGAACTTCTTGAGCGCGGGTGGGGGTGATGAGGTTTTTCTTGTATTGGTTTTCAAGGTCCATAGCCTTGCGTTCAATTGATTTTTGTTTGGTTTGGAGTTCCTGTTCCAATTGGTTTTGTTTGGCCATCAATTGAGTGCTGAGGTCGTTGTACATGTCGTATTTGTCGATAAGACTATCCATGTTAACATACGCTATGTCAGACGTTTGTGCTGCAGGAGCAGAAGCCGAATTGTTGTTTGCGTTGTTTGCGCAGCCCATAACCATGGTGCATGCTAATGCCAATGTAAATGCCTTGGCAGAAACGAGAAGGTTCTTTTTCATTGTATTAAAATTATACTGAGTCTAAAATTTACTATTAAAATTTTCGGCAAATATAAAGGTTTAAAACGTAATCTTTAAAATTTGACGTTAAATTTTGCTTTTTTGGTGCGAAAACTTTTTTTTTCACCGCCAAAGTTCTAAATTTGCCGCATAAATTAACAGCTTTACAGAAAATTAAAACAAACATGGATTTAAAAGGAATTCTTACAATTGCCACATATCCGGGATTATATCGCCATGTGGCACAGGCAGTTAACGGTATTATTGTGGAATCTATTGCCGATGGCGTTCGCACTTTAGCCTTCGCTACAGCCAAAATCAGCGCACTCGAAGATATTTCGATATACACTACCGATGGCGACACAAGGCTTGCCGACGTTTATCGCAGCCTCTACAAAGTGCTTGATGGCAAAGCTACATCGTTTGCTCCCAAAAAAGGATCTGAAGCCGAAGTAAGAGAGTTGTTTGCCAAGGCCGTTCCTAATTACGACGTTGACCGTGTGTATGTTTCTGACATGCGCCGCGCTTTTACATGGTACAACTTGCTTCTTTCTAAAGGTCTTGTTGACGACAAAGAGCCCGAGGCTGAAAAACCTGCCGAAACCGAAAAGCCCGCTGCTGAAGAAAAAGAAAATACCGACGGTATGAAAACCCGCAAACGTACTAAGAAAAAAGCCGCAGCTCCCGAATCTGAGCAGAAAGCCGAATAAGTTGAAAACACTTTATTTAAATATATTGGTTATTATGGCGGCTTTGGCAATGTCCTCTGCCGCCTTTTCTCAATCTACCAACTACTTAGAACAATGGAAAACCCTTCCTGAGAGTTGGAAAGATGTGAACAACTCGTGGCAAGATATTACCAACGATACTCTGCCACAGGGTGTTGTATATTTTTGCGATACTTCTACTGTTGCAGGTACAAATCACCTTTATCATTCTTTGTCAAACCTTTATCCCGAAACCGGCACTATCACTTGGAGTTATTCTGTGGTGTGCTCTGTAAAAAATTCTTCGGTCAACAACTTTAAAATTTACCTTTTTGCCAATGATACTGTACCCGGAGGCGACAATTATTCTGCGTTTGCCATCGGTACGGGTCTCAAAACTGGCATCTATCCGCAACTTTGCCTTTTAAAGTATTCGGGCAAGGATGTAGATATACTTGCCACCACCGAAATTATGTTTGATAATACCATTAATAATATGGTGTTGACCATAACGCGTACATCAAACGGTGAGTGGACTATCAATGGCGAATCTCTTTATCAAGAGCCTGAGCCTCAGATGTATATGGCTGATTATACTACCATCGAATATAAACACTCCACCACGGGCAATGGCGCTTTTAACATTCGTCCTTTGGCATTATCGTTTGAGCATACTGGCAACACTATTGATGCCAAAATGTTTGACGCTGAGATTGTTGGCGATGGTGAGATAAATGTAAAAATTGATGGCAGGCTCAACGCTCAGTCGGCTTTGGATGTCAATAATTATAGGTTGAATGGCACCAATCCCGATTCAATACATTTTTCGGGTGTGGATGTTACGCTATTTTTTAATCGTAATGCCCTTAATAACACTGTTTTAGAACTTTCTGCTACCAATATACAGCAAACTGTGGGCAACGTTATGCCCGATTTTAATACCGTTCTTTATCTTCCTCAATATGGTGGCATTGTTATCAACGAAATTATGTGCGATGTTTCGCCTGCACCTGCCAACCTTCCAGCTGCTAAGTATATAGAGTTGTTTAACTCGTCGAAATATGCATTTAGTCTTAAAAACTGCGCTATGTTGGCGGGCGACTATAAGTATTATTTCCCTGAAACAGAAATTGCTGCAGGTGAATATCTTTTGATTTGCCGTTCTAATGACTTGGATTCATACGCGCAAACTGTTACAAAATTCGACGATAGTAAAATTATTACCAAAGACCGCAAAATTACGCTCCTTAATCAAGCAGGTTATATTGTTGATTCTCTTACATATACTCTTGATATGTATGGCGATAAAGTAAAATCGTCGGGAGGATATTCGCTCGAACGCCGCGATCCTAAAAATCTTTTCACAGTTGATGGCAATTGGACTGCATCGCTTGATATTTCGGGCGGCACTCCGGGGCGTGTTAATAGTACGCTTACCACTGTAACCGACAACATTCCGCCACGTGTAATCTCCACTTCGGTGGTCAACAACAACACTATTAATATAGTATTTTCAAAAAATATAACTGCCGATGCCGCCAAATTTTTGCTTAATGGAAATTCTGCCACAGAATGTTCCACCAATCTCAATAATGTGTCGGTAGTATTCTCCAAACCTTTAAACGAAGGTGATAATGTGCTAAAAGTTAATTCGTTGAGCGATTTTGCAGGAAATATCTCTGCCGATACCACAGTTACTTTTCAATATTACCGATTAAAGCTTTTAAATGTTTATTCGGCAAGTAATTATCAACTTGGTTTTGAGTTTAACAACCCCTTAAGCCTTGACGATAATGCAGCTTTTTATGCCGAATCGCAACCTCATTCCACAGTTAATGTAAATGACAACATCGCTTTTGTAAGCTTTGATCAAGGTTTTGCTCCCGACGCTATGCTTAATGCCTCAGCTGCGCATGTTAAGGATATTTATGGAAACGTAATTGATTCAATATCATCTACTTTTGCATATCACAACACCGAACGTTTTGATTTGCTTATTACCGAAGTTCTTTATTATCCGCTTTCGGGGGCAAAACGTTTTGTAGAGATTTACAACAATACTAAATTCTCCATTCCGCTAAATCAATATTCCATAGTATATTACGATAATTCAGGAGCTCAAAAACAATCGGTTATCAATGGCAATTATCTCCTTTTGCCTGAACATTATGCTGTAATAACGCAAGATACAACCGAAATTCAAGAGCGTTACACTTGCGGCGGATTGTTTATACAAGATACCAAACTGCCCGCATTTGCCAATACTCAAGGTAGCATAGTTTTGCGCTCACCGTCTGGCACTGCAATTGATTCGATGTATTACAATCGGACAGAGTCTAATACTTTAGAAATCAATGTTCAAGGTGTTTCTATTGAACGTGTGGGTTTTAACCATAATTCTACCGACCTTGCCGCTTGGAAATTTGCCACATCGGCTGTAGATTATGCCACACCGGGTTTGCCAAACTCTCACATTGAAACTCCAGATACCGAAATGCCCGAGGGTGTAACCATTGTAAATGAACTATTTACACCCGATGGCGACGGATACAAAGATGAGGTGGAAATTCAGCTTTCGTTCTCTACCGACGACACTGCCGTGGATGTTCGCATTTACGATTCTAATGGTATTTTGCGCACCACTCTTGCCTCGCGCACTAATATTGGTACGTCTGCCACGTTTTATTGGAACGGTGTTTCCGACAATGGCTCTTTCTGCAAAAACGGAATCTATGTTATTTACATCAAGTCTATCTCTCCCGATGGAAAAACCGATGTATATAAAAAGGTGTGCGTTCTGAACCGAAAGTAATAATCGAAAATTTTTTTTTAATCATAAAAAAAGAGGCTCCCATTTAGAAGCCTCTTTTTAATTATCATTGGTACAGATTATTTACCCATATACTCCTGCCAAGATTTGATAGCCAAATCGTTGATATCCTTTTGGCAGAATGCGCTGATAAATGCCTTGGCAAGACGTGCGTTGGTCATCAACGGAATGTTGTGGTCGATGGCGGCGCGGCGGATCTTGTAGCCGTTGGTAAGTTCGCGCTTGGTTTGGTTTTTGGGGATGTTGATAACCAAGTCGATTTTGTGGTCGGCAATTGCCTGCATAATATTTTCTCCGCCCTGTTCGTCGGGCCAGCAGAGAGTTTCAGATTTGATACCGTTTTCGGCGAGGAACTTGCTTGTGCCAGCGGTAGCAAAAATCTTCACGCCCTTGTCTTGCAGCATTTTGCAGGGTTCAAGAAGGTCAACTTTGCCCTTAGCATCGCCAGAAGATACGAGTACGCCTTTTTCGGGAACTTTGAATCCAACCGAAAGAAGGGCATTCATAAGAGCCTCGTTGAAATCGTTGCCAAGACAGCCAACTTCGCCGGTCGACGACATATCCACACCCAACACTGGGTCGGCCTTGTGCAGACGGGCAAACGAGAACTGCGAAGCCTTAACGCCCACGTGGTCAACATCGTAGGTAGACGAATCGAGTTTTTCAACAGGTTCGTCGAGCATTATCTTGGTGGCTGTTTCGATAAAGTTGCGTCCCAAAACCTTGGAAACAAACGGGAAACTGCGCGATGCACGGAGGTTACATTCTATAACCTTTACATTGTTTTGTTTAGCAAGGTATTGAATGTTGAAAGGTCCGCTGATATTGAGTTCCTTAGCAATCTTTTTGCTTATCTGTTTGATAGCGCGAGCGGTGGCAAGGTAGATGTTTTGAGCGGGGAACACCAATGTAGCATCGCCCGAGTGAACACCTGCAAACTCAACGTGCTCAGAGATAGCGTATTCAATAATTTCACCGTTTTTGGCAACAGCGTCGAACTCTATCTCCTTGGTATTTTGCATAAACTGCGATACCACAACGGGATATTCTTTTGAAACCTTGGCGGCAAGACCGAGAAATTCGTGCATCTGCTCTTTGGTGTAGCAAACGTTCATTGCTGCGCCCGAAAGCACATACGAAGGACGAATCAATACGGGGAAACCAACCTCGTCGATAAATTTGTCGATTTCATCGTAACTTGTAAGGGCTTCCCAACGGGGTTGATCGATGCCAAGTTGGTCGAGCATAGCAGAGAATTTGCGGCGGTTTTCGGCACGGTCGATTGATACGGGCGATGTACCAAGCACGGGAACATCCTGACGGTAAAGTTTCATAGCCAAGTTGTTAGGAATTTGTCCGCCGGTAGAAACTATTACGCCTTTGGGGTCTTCGAGGTCGAGAACGTCAAGCACGCGTTCAAACGAAAGTTCGTCGAAGTAGAGGCGGTCGCACATATCGTAGTCGGTGCTGACAGTTTCGGGGTTGTAGTTGATCATTATCGACTTGTAACCCAATTTGCGTGCTGTTTGAGTAGCGTTTACCGAGCACCAGTCAAACTCAACCGACGAACCAATACGGTATGCGCCAGAGCCGAGCACCACAATGTTTTTGTCCTTGCGGTAGTCGTAGCTGATTGAGTGCTTGTCGGCACCGTAGGTCATATAGAGGTAGTTGGTGAGTTCGGGATGTTCCGAAGCCACGGTGTTGATACGGCGTACGATAGGAGTGATGCCCTGCTGTTTGCGGAGAGCGCGAACACGCAACTGCTCTTTCTCCATATTCCCGCTCGGATTTTCAACAAAACGTGCAATTTGGAAATCGGAGAATCCCATACGCTTAGCCTCTTTCATTACCTCGGGAGTAATATCCTCGATGGTCTTAAACTGTCCGAGAACTTTTTCGTAGTCAACAATATTTTTAAGGTGTTCGATAAACCACTTGTCGATTTTGGTGAGGTCAACGATACGCTCAACGGTGTAACCCTTTTCCAAAGCCTTGGCGATGGCAAAGATACGCATATCGGTGGGGTTGGCGAGTTCGTCGTCGAGGTCGGGAAATTCAAGGTCGTTGTTGCCAACAAAACCGTGCATACCTTGTCCAATCATACGGAGACCCTTCTGCATAATCTCCTCAAACGATTTACCGATACTCATAATTTCGCCAACCGACTTCATCGACGAGCCAATGTGACGGTCAACGCCAACAAATTTGCTCAAATCCCAACGAGGAATCTTCACAATCATATAGTCAACCGACGGGGCAACGTAAGCCGAGTTTGGAGTGCCCATTTCGCCAATTTGGTCGAGAGAGTAGCCGAGGGCGAGTTTCGCAGCCACAAAAGCCAACGGATAACCCGAAGCCTTAGAAGCCAAAGCAGAACTACGGCTGAGGCGGGCATTGATTTCGATAATGCGGTAGTCGTTGGTAACGGCGTTGAAAGCAAACTGAATGTTACATTCGCCTACGATGCCAATATGGCGGACAACCTTGATAGAGATTTCTTGCAGCATTGCAATCTGCTCTTGGGTGAGCGAGATAATGGGCGCAACCACAATACTTTCGCCGGTGTGAATGCCGAGCGGGTCAACGTTTTCCATAGGAACAACGGTGAAGCAGTGGTCGTTTTTGTCGCGGATAACCTCAAACTCAATCTCTTTCCAGCCTTTGAGCGACTCCTCTACGAGAATCTGCTTAGAGTAGGCAAGAGCGCTTTCGCAGAGTTCCTTGAACGATTTTTCGTCGGGACAGATACCTGAGCCCAAACCGCCCAAAGCGTAAGCCGAGCGAACCATAATCGGGAAACCGATGCGGTGAGCCACTTTGAGAGCGTCTTCCATATTCTCCACAGCTTGCGAAACGGGAGTCTTCGCCTCAATTTCGTTGAGTTTCTTTACAAAAAGTTCGCGGTCTTCGGTAATCATAATAGCGTCTACCGATGTGCCGAGCACCTTTACGTTATATTTTTCTAATACGCCCGAAAGATAGAGCTGTGTGCCGCAGTTGAGCGCGGTTTGACCACCGAAAGCGAGCATAATGCCGTCGGGATGCTCCTTTTTAATAATTTCTTCTACAAAAAAAGGAGTGATGGGCAAGAAATACACCTTGTCGGCAATACCGTCGGTGGTTTGAATGGTGGCAATGTTTGGATTAATCAGCACGGTAGAGATACCCTCTTCGCGCATAGCTTTAAGAGCCTGGCTGCCGGAGTAGTCAAATTCGCCGGCCTGTCCGATTTTCAACGCTCCCGAACCTAATAGGAGCACTTTCTTTAAATCTTTCATGACGATTATATTAGTTTTAATTCTTTTAATCCTTTGTTATGACGCAAAAAAAATGCGTTAGCCAAAAAAACTAACGCATCTTTTTGTTTTTTAAAAACAAAAATTCTTTCATAGAGTGATTTCCTATCAATATAATAATTTGGTTATCAGTCATTTTGCCTTTCTGTTTCTATTGTTCCTATTTATGCCGCAAAGATAAACATAATTCCGTTATCCGATGAAATTTTTTTGGGATTTTTTTGATGATGAAAAATATATCCAAAAAAAACACCGCCCAATTGCTGGACGGTGTTTTTTATAGTTATGTTTATTCTATGCCTTAGAATATGTATTTCAAACCAATTTGTCCGCGCCAGCGAGAATAGTAGTCGCTGTATGAGCGCATATTGTAGTCGGCAGGGTGGAGGAATTGGTATTGATTGCTCTTGTTGTTGAATGTAACAGGGCTGTAATAAGTGTATGAGCCAGATGCACTTGCATAACGTCCCCATTCGCTCGAGAACATATTGCTTATGTTAAGGATGTCGAACGAGAATTCAATTGTGTGAACACGTTTGCCAGCGTTGAATTTGAACTGTTGAGCAAAGTGAAAATCAAAGTGATGTTCAAAATCTTCGTTGTCGCAATAACGGTCGTAGTATTCACCACGATGGTTTTTAAGATATTCATCATTTTCGATCCAAGCGTTCATGTTTTCTTTCTGTTGCTCTGCAGTGTAATCCTTGGTAGCGAGGAAAGGCATGTCGTCGAGTTGAGCCTTTGTGGGAATATACAAAAGGTCGTTGCCAGTAACTCCATCGCCGTTGAGGTCGCCGTTGTAGTAAATGCTGTAAGGAGCTCCCGATGAACCTGTGTAGATGAGACTTACGGTTGATTTCCAGTGTTTTGCGTACTCTTTAGCGTATGTTACCGAAGCTGTTACGCGGTGCGGGAAATTGTATGCCGAATTGCCAATTTCAGGATTGTTGGGGTTGCGGCGAGTGTAGTTGTAGTTGTAGTTCGACTGTGCCACCGAACTTGTTCCGCTGTTAACCGATTTAGAATTGGTAAGAGTGTAGGCAGCGGTGAGTGTAAGACCAAAGTTGAAATTCTTTTTACCGCTTAACGAGAGGCTGTAAGTGTGTCCGCTGTTGGTGTTGTCGAGCACGTAAATATTGCTGAAAGCAGTACCATCGGTAACTTTTTTCATATAAGCACGGTCGTCGTAGGTTTGGTCTGTCAAAACGCCGGTGAGGTTTTTCTGACCGTCTACATCGTAAGCGTAGTTGTAATAAATTACGTCGTTAAGCGATTGAGAATAAAGCCATTCTGCAGTCCAATCAATACCACCGAGGTTAAAGTCGAATGCAAGATTGTAACGAAGCGATTGTGCAAATTTGAAATCTT
Source organism: Bacteroidales bacterium (assembly GCA_017651345.1). GTDB lineage: Bacteria > Bacteroidota > Bacteroidia > Bacteroidales > UBA3824 > UBA3824. Next base: position 10,435 of record JAGCDD010000413.1, read on the forward strand.
TAGAGAAAACGTTGATGGTTTGCGAACCACCAGCTTTGAGTTTTGCTGTGTTAGCCTCTTGACCTTCGGGGTCGGTGATTAGTGAAAGTTTCTCTAAGTCGGCAGCTTTGCTTGTGTTGTATGTAGCAAGCTGAATACCAGTGTTAGAGAAGTTGTTGCTCAACCATACAAATGGGATACGTCCTGTAAATATGCCCACACCGCCACGGAGAACGTAGTTGCGGTTGCCATTGATTTCCCAGCGGAAACCTAAACGGGGCGACCACATTGGGGAGCTGCTAAGTTTGTGGTTTGTTTTTACGCCCCAGCCTTGCTCTTCAGCATATTGGTTGAAAGGTTCGTTGGCTGTGGGTTCGTCAAAAAACAAAGGAATATCAACACGGAGTCCGTAAGTAAGGTCTATGTCGTTGGTAACAGCCCATTTGTCTTGTGCGTAGAAACCTATCTGACCTGCGCCAAACTCAGGAATCCAGTGGCGTGTGCCTGTAACTTCGGTATTGGCTGTACCAAAACGGTATTGTTTAAGAGTATTAACAGTTTTGCCATCAACCTCTATAGTAGCATTTCCATTGGCAAACTCTTCAAAATATTCGGGATAGTCGAAATAATATGTTCCGTAATAGTCTTGTATAAAGAGGTTTCCGAATTTGTAGAACTCATTGTGTGTACCTAAGGTAATGGTGTGGTTGCCGTTGTACCATGTGAAGTTGTCGGTAACGGTAAAGATGTCCTGATCGAGACCGTTAGCAGCTGACGAACGTTCACAACCAATGTTAACTGAGCCACCGCCCACATTGCTAATCGAAATCATCGGGAATGCGCCTGAGGGGTCGCGTTTGTCGCGTACACTAACATAAGATGCTTTCAACTCGTTGCTAAACTTGTTGCTGAAACGGCTTTGAAGTTCGGCTGTAAATGTGTGAGTTTTAGAAGTAAAGTCGTACATGTGGTCGCTTGCGTTGAGGCTTGATGCTCCGCTGTTTTTGTTCAATTGCTTTGCATCTACCATACGCCAACTGATTGATGCTTTGTGGCGTGTGCCGATGTTGAAGTCGAGTTTTAAGCCAGCCTTGTTAGATTTTGTGTAATTATCTTTGCTATCAAAAGAACCTGTGTAACCCTTTTCTTTCAATTTATTAAGAATTTTGTTGGCCTCATTGGCATCCACTTTAGAAGCAGTAGAACCTATTCCATAATTGCAAGGATATTCTTTGTCGGAATTTTCGAAATTGGCAAAAAAGAACACCTTATTCTTAATGATAGGACCGCCAACGGTAGCACCAAGGCGGTATTCAAGTTCGTCGCGATATTTATCGCATTTTTTGCCGTTCATAAGTGTGTAGTTGTTACCTATAAGGCTTTCGTTGAGCCAGTTAGCGTAAAGAGAACCGTGAAATTCATTTGTTCCCGATTTGGTAACAGCATTAACAGCACCGCCGGTAAAACCGCTCTGACGAACGTCGAAAGGTGCAACACTTACCTGAATCTGCTCAATAGATTCCATAGAGATAGGCTGAGTACCAGCCTGTCCGCCGTTAGAGCCGTTGTCTGTAAGACCAAAAACGTCGTTGTTCATAGCGCCGTCTACTTGGAACGAGTTGTAGCGGTTGCTTGTGCCAGCAAAACTCATAGCACCGCTCTGAGATATTGTGATTTGGGGATTAAGACGGGCAGCGTCGGCTACCGAGTGCGAAATAGAAGGCAGGTTTTGAATATCTTCGTTGGTAACGCGTGAGCCTGCACCTGTTTTGTTAGCGTCAAACTTGTTTTGACCAACTACTACAACTTCTTTAAGTTCGGTGGTGTTAGCCTTCAACTGGGCATTGTATTTGGCATCCTCACCGAGCGAGAGTTGAACATCGTTGAAAACCTCGTTGTTGAGACCTACAAACGAATAAGTGATGGTGTAAGGTCCACCGGGACGCATACCTTGAATAAAATAGCGTCCGCTTTCGTTGGTGATACATGCGTACTGCGTGCCCGACGGTACGTGAACTGCAATAACGGTAGCACCTGGGAGTGTTTCGCCGCTGTCGTCGGTAACTTGTCCCGAAAGCGACGAGGTGGTTACCTGTGCCGATGCCGTGCCGATAAACAAGGTCATCAGCAACGTCAGAATCAGATAGATGTTCTTTTTCATATTGTTATCTATTTTAGTAAATGATGTTTGTTTCTAATTATGAATTGTGAATTATGAATTAAACATACGCTTGGTTAATTCTATCGAGATACATTCCAATAGTATTTTCAAGACCATAGTAAAGAGCGTCGCAGATAAGTGCGTGACCTATTGACACTTCTTTTACGTGAGGAACGTTTTTGAGGAAGTATGTAAGGTTTTGAAGGCTAAGGTCGTGACCGGCGTTAACCTCTATGCCGCGCTCAAAAGCAAGTTCTGCCGCCTCGCGGAAAGGTTTTACAGCCTCTTCGGGATTTGTAGGAAACATTGAGGCAAATGGCTCGGTGTAGAGTTCAATACGGTCGGTGCCGAGGTCGCCTGCGTGAAGGATATTTTCGTGATGAGTGTCTACAAAAATCGAAGTGCGTATACCTGCATCATGGAGTTTTGCTACCACATCGCGAAGAAAAGGTTTGTATTTAACAACGTCCCAACCGTGGTTAGAAGTAATCTGACTTGGATCGTCGGGAACGAGAGTTGCCTGTGTGGGCTTTACTTCGAGCACAAGATTCATAAAATCTTCTGAAGGATATCCTTCGATATTAAACTCGGTAGTAATTAGAGTTTTAAGCAAACGTACATCGCTTTTGCGAATATGGCGTTCGTCGGGGCGGGGGTGAACAGTAATACCCTGTGCACCAAAACGTTCGCAGTCGGCAGCCACCTGTTCCACATCGGGATTGTTGCCTCCACGGGCATTGCGGATAGTTGCCACTTTGTTGATGTTGACACTCAGTCGTGTTTTTTCGTCCATAATAATATATTAAGGTGTGAAATTTTGGTGCAAATTTAAACCATTTATCTTTTTTTAAGCCTTTTTTATTGTAATTATATGTAAAAAAACTATTTACTTTGCCTTAAATCTTAAAACAGCTAAATATGCTCAACGACCTTGTTTCAGACAACATACCCGCTCTTGCCCCCTCCGACACTGGCGCAAAGGCATTACAGATTATGGACGATTTCAGAGTATCGCACCTACCAGTGGTTTCTGGCACCGAATACATCGGGCTTGTGAGCGACAACGACATCTACGGCATTTCCGACGATGAACCTGTTTCGCAATGCCGGCTTGTAGCCCCACAGCCTTACGCATTAGACTCTCAGCATATTTTTGAGGCACTTACCATAATGTCGCAGCAAAAACTGTCGTTATTGCCTGTGCTATCTGCCAAAAGCAAAGCCTATTTGGGTGTGATTACCGAAACCCAACTTTTGCGAGGATTGGCACAAGCAACATCTGCCGATATGCAAGGCGGTATAATAGAGATAGTTACCACACCTGTAAATTATTCGCCAGCGCAGGTAGCCGCCATTGTAGAGTCAAACGATATGAAGATAATGAGCCTTTTTGCCAAAACCACTACTGCTGGTATGGAAGTGCTTCTAAAACTCAACGGACACGACACATCGGCTGTAATTCAAGGACTTGAACGCTATGGCTACCGCATAAAATCGGTATTTGAGGGCGACGGTAAGTACAACGACCTAATGGAAGAGCGTTATGGTGCGCTGATGAGTTACCTAAACGTGTAGAAACCACAAACTAAAAGATTTTATAAAAAAAACACAAATCTTTTTTTGCAAACAAAAAAAAACTCTCTAACTTTGCCGTCCGAAAATCAGAGTATTTTCACATACAGAATTTAGTACAAACTCATTAAAATAAATAGAAAAATGAAACGCACATTCCAGCCTTCGATCAAGAAGCGCAAACACAAACACGGATTCAGAGAGCGCATGAAAACAGCCAACGGTCGCAAAGTATTATCTGCACGTCGCCGCAAAGGCAGAAAAAAACTCACAGTATCTTCAGAACCGTGCTGCAGAGCCCACTATTAGAATCTTGCAGCATTAGTTGATGATGCAAAAGCCCTCAATTTCGCAGCGGGATTGGGGTTTTTTACTTTGTACTTAGTTGATAGGTGCTTTTTTGTACCTTGACATATAATTTAATCTTTATCTTTTTGATATCTAAATGGCAGCATTACAGTCTATAAGAAACAGAGGCAAACTGATTGCTATTTGCGTCGGTGCAGCCTTGTTAGCATTTATCCTCGGCGACTTTCTCAATTCGAGTTACTCGATATTTGGAGCAAGCCAGTTTGACATGGCCACCATCAACGGCGAGACTATCTCGTATCAAGACTTTCAGCAGAAAGTAGAGCAGAGAGAAACCTTTATTAAACTCGTCACAGGTCAGAACTCGCTCAGCGGCGATATGTCAGACCAGATTCGCGATTATGTGTGGGAAGAAATTGTTAGAGAAAACGTTATCGGTGTTAATACAAAAAAACTCGGCATCACCACTTCCGACGATGAAATCATCAACATGATTCAAACGGGTAATGTTACTCCCACTATCCGTCAACTTTTTGCTAATCCGCAAACAGGAATGTACGATCCTTCGATAGTAATGTCGTTCCTCAACGACCAGTCTCCCGAACGTCGCGCAGGCAACCAATATGTTTGGGATTATCTCGAAAACGAACTCCGCGAAAGCCGCACCACTTCTAAATATCTCAACATGATTGCTTCTGGTATTCGTGTTACAACTTCTGAAGTGGAGCAAGAATTTGCTGAACGTACCGAAATCTCGGATGTAAAATTTGTTTCGTTCCCATATTCTGATATCAAAGACGAAGAGGTTACCGTATCTGAAAGCGACATTAACCAATATTACAACCAGCACATCAAACAATACGATCGTGTTGCTGACACCAGAGATGTGGCTTATGTAGCATTCGACATTGTTGCCTCTGATAAGGATAGCGCTGATTCGCGCAACATTATCAACAATCTTAAAGACGATTTCACCACTACTTCTAATGTGGTTTCGTTTATCAACTCTAAATCTGACGAACAGTATATCGACCTCAACTATAATAAAGGTGAAATTACTAACGAAACCGTTGATAGCTTGATGTTTGCTTCAGAACCCGGTTTTGTTTACGGTCCTTATATCGACAATGGCTACTACAAAATGGCTCGTTTGATTGATATTGTTGAGATGCCTGATTCTATTAAAGTTGCTCACATACTTTGCGGCTACCGTCAAGGCGAAGATACTACAGTGGCTCGTCACAAAGCCGACAGCCTTTTAACTGTTATCAAAAGCGGTATCGATTTCGGAGCTCTTGCAATGGAAGTTTCCGATGACAACGGTTCTGCTGCCGACAGTGGCAATCTCGGTTGGATTACCGACCGTATCAACTTTATCAAAGAGTTTAAAGATGCTGCTTTTGCTACCGAAAAAGGTAAAATCACCACAGTTGCCACCAATTACGGCGTGCATATTATAAAGGTGTTAGACAAAACAGCTCCCAAAAAGAAAGTTAATGTTGGTTTCTTGCAAATCGAAATCAAACCAAGCCCCACCACTCGTCAGCAAATTTACGCTCAAGCTAATAAGTTTGCTGCCAACACTCGCGAGGTAAGCAAGTTTGACGATGCTGTTAAGGCTGAAAACCTTACCCGCAGAATTGCTCCTAATCTTTCGGCAGATACCAGAATGGTTCCCGGACTTGAAAACTCACGCGAGTTTGTTCGTTGGGCTTTCGACGAAGACAAATCTAAAGAGGTATCTGAAGTTATGGAATTTGGAAGCCGCTATGTAGTAGCAGCTGTTGTAGGTGTTCACCCAAAAGGTATTGCTCCTCTCTCAGCTATCAAGCCGTCGATTGAGGCAGAAGTTTTGGCTCAGAAAAAAGGCGAGAAAATCGTTGCCGACCTTCAGTCTAAAAACCTCACTAACGTAGACGCTCTTGCAGCTCAAGTTAACCGACCTGTTCAAGAGGCTACAAACGTAAGTCTTTCTTCGGTGCAGATGGGTGGCAATTACGACCCCGCTATCGTAGCTGTTGCAGCAAGTCTCGACAAAAATCAGGTTTCTAAACCTGTTATCGGACGTTCTGCTGTTTACGTTATTCAAAACACCAACAAGACTCCTGCTCAGCCCATTCAGCCAATTAATGTTGATACCGACCGCAATGTTATGCAAAACGATATCTTATCGCGTGCTTCGTATCAAGCTTATGACGCTATGCTTAAGATGGCAAAAGTAGATGACAAACGAATCAAATTTTTCTAAACGAAAAAAATAAATGAATAATAAACGCCGGAGGATATCTTCCGGCGTTTTATTTATAAATCAAAAACACACATCATGAAAAAAACTGACACACAAGCTACCACAAATACAAGTTTTGACCAAAGTTTTGCCGAACTCGAACGTATTAACAAAGAATTAGAAAATACAGAAATCTCGGTAGACTTAATGTCAGATTATGCCAAGGAGTGTCTGCCTCTTGTGCGCACCTGCAAAGAGAAACTTTCGCTTACTCAAAAGGATGTTGATTTGCTAATGAAGGAGTTGGAAAACGAATAATACCGCGGCTATGGCTTCGCAACGCATTGTACACTCCTTAGCCGAAATCACTGGCAGCATAGGTAGATGTATCAAACAATTTTATGGCACTCACCGTTGGGCAAAGGCCGAAATCACCAAACTCAACCTTTTTCGCAACGGAAATTGTTATCCCGAACTTGTTCAAACCGAAAATGGAAAAACCATCGCTTCGTGCAAGGGTGTTATTTGGAGTAGAATTTACAATAAAATAAATCAAAAATTTATCGAAACCGTTGGGTCGCCGCTATCTGACGGCATGACGGTTGTGTTTGAGTTTTATATCATTTTCGATAAT
>JAGCDD010000414.1 GCA_017651345.1 Bacteroidales bacterium
ACACGCTCGACATACTTGGAACCACCACTATCATTGCCCAAACCAAAATCGGGAGCAACTCGGTAAACATAAATTTTTTCTTGCCCATTTTTGTAGATGTTTTTTTGTGAAAAATGGAAACCGCAGAACTCTTATTGGCTTATTGTCCGCGGTTTCCTACTCTATCACTTATTTGAAAATATATTATTATGTGTTATTTTTTTGCTACATTCTGCCGCCGCCCATAGCGCCGCCACCCATATTGCCGCCGCCCATCGAGCCGCCTTGTGCACCGCCGCCCATTGAGGGAGTATCGTCGCCACCGCCTTGGGTGTGTTCAAAGTCGTCGTTTTGGATGGTGTTTTTAGCACGTTTTACTTGGATGTTTTTACCAAATTTGTAAGAGATTGATATTCCGAAGCGTCCCATTCCGTTCGACATTCTCATATAGTTGTCGAAGCCTTGACCGTAGGTTTTGTTTTCCATTACCATATCCATACCGTGTTTGAGGTCGAGCATAGCAGAGAACGAGAGGGTGAGTTTGTCTTTGAGGAAACTCTTTTCCATTGAGAAGATTCCCATATTCATGCCGCTCATAGTACCGTTGATGCTCTTACGTTTCGACGACATCATAGCACCTGCGCTGATTTTGAGTTTGAAGGGGGTTGTGTATTGGAGGTTGGCGAAAATGTTGCCGTTCCAACCGTCGTTAGATGTCTCAGACACAGCGTTTTTCATATCAGAGTAAGTGAGCGATGCGTTGGTGAAGAATCTTATGCTGCGACCAATTTGAATGCTGTAATAGAGGTTGCCGCTGTAAGTGTCGCTCTTGGTAGCGTTGGTGTAGGTGTTGTGTGTGAGGTCTAAATCAGCATCGTTGATAAGGATGTGGAGCGAAGTCAAGTCGGGGAAGTAGTTAGGAACAAACGACCATTGTGAGATTCCGTTGTCGGATGTGGAGTAACGGAGGCTGAGGTTGAGGTTTTGTTTCATTGAGAAAAGTCCGTAACTTACACCAAAGTTGTGGAATTTCTGAACTTCGAGCGAGGGGTCGCCAAATGATACCTGACCCATTGTAGAGTAGTCGCGGTAGGGGTTGAGTTGACGCTCGTTGGGACGGCTGATTCGCATATTGTATGTAAAACTGAGGTTCTGCATCATTGAGATTGAGTAGTTCAAAGTGGCAGAGGGAACCCAAGTGTTGTAGTCGATAGAGAAATCACGGTCGTGATTGTTGTTGTATTTCACTGACTGATAGGTGTATTCGTAACGGATACCGCCGCGGATGCTGAGTTTCGGGGTGAGTTTTGCAGCCACCTGTGTGTAAAGAGCACCGATGTTGTCGTTGTTAGAGTAATCAACAGTTTGGTCGTCGAGGAGAGTGAGGTTTCCATCAGCGTTGCGGTATGTAAGACCGTCGGATTTTTTGGGACGGTAGATATATTTGCCACCTGCCTCAACTGTGAAAATGTCGGTTACAGGAGCGGAGTAGTCGATTTGGAAAGTGTGCTCTGCGCTACCAGTAGTGTTTTCAGTTTTGCGGGGTGCATAGTCAACGTTGTAACCATCGATATTCATCAATTGTCCCTCTTGTGTAGCAAGGCTGTTGTTTTCCATTGTGGTTCCCATAAGTTTGTACGAGAAAGTGAGGTTCTTTTCAGCGTTGCCGCCAAAGAGGTGCTGGAAGTCGATACCGAAGTTGTATGCGCCAAATGAGTTGTCAGATTCTGTGAGCGATTTGTTTGTAGAGGTGAAATTGCCAAACATTGTTTCGATAGTCTGCGAAGAATTGTTGTCGCCACCGAATGTGGTGTATCCACCTGAGAGAGCGATAAGGTTGCTCTTGTCGATTTCGTAACTTGCTTCAAGACCAACGTTGCCGAAGATTCTTTCGCCGTCGCTTTCTTGATTGGTTATGGTTCCACTTTTCTTAATTCTTTCTGCGCCAGAGCCTTCGTATTGGTTTCTATCCATATACATTTCAGATTCCGAGTCGCCACGGTTGGCATTAACTCTGAGAGATGCTGCGAATTTGCCGCTCTGAACAGAGAGACCTGCGCCGATACCTTGCTGACGGTTGGTAACGTTTAAGTTTACATTGCCTGCAATTTGGTTTGTCTTGGTTTGAGTGTCGGTGATGAGGTTGATGATACCGCCTGCACCCTCGGCGTCGAATTTAGAACCCGGGTCGGTGATAACTTCGATATTTTTGATAGAAGAAGCGGGCATTGCTTTAAGAAGGTCGGAAGGGTTTTCTGAGAGCATTGTGTTGCGGCGGCCGTTCATATATACGTCGAAACTGCTGTTGCCGTTGATAGAAATTTGGTCGTCGCCGTCAACTGTTACGCCAGGCACTTTGCGAAGCATATCAAGAACGGTTGCTGTTTTGTTGTCGGGGTCGCCCTCGGCATTGTATTTGATTTTGCCAGCCTCAGCCGAAACGAGAGCCTTTTGAGCAGTAACTGTTACCTCGGCGAGTTTGTCAACCTTGTCGGCCATCAGAATTTTGCCGAGGTTGATAGAGTTTTGCGAAGACGAAACTGTGAATTTGTGATTAACTTGGTTTTTGCCAACCGAGCGGATCACAGCGTAATATGTTCCGGCTTTTTTGATAGTGCCTTTGAATGCGCCGTCCACGTCGGTCATACCAGTCATAAGATAGTCGGTAGAAGTTGCCGAAGTAGCCACTGTAACAGTTGCGAAAGGAACGCCTTGTCCCGAGAGAGAATCAACTACGATACCCGAAACAGTAATTTGGGCTTTTAGGTTGCCGGCATTTGCGATGAATGCCACTGCCAAAACTAAGATAGCGAATAATTTTTTCATATCAAATAGGTTTTTTATTGTTTTTACTCTGTTGAATATTTTGCTTAATTATTACATTACAAAAGTACGGAGCAAAAACAAAAAGGATTATTTTATTCGACAAACCGCCCCCCCCTTTTCGACAAAATGGGGATTTTTGACGATAAACATTTTTTGGGGTGATATGAAAAATGCAATATGGACTAAATATCCTTCTTTAAAAACTTCGGGCTGCGGGTGGTGGAGTTAGACAAGACAATCTTCATACTCTGCTATTCTTTTTTTGCTGTGATCAATAAACTCATCAAGGGTAACACACTGCCCTGCACGCATTTCTGCTTCAGTTTCTTGAAGTTCTTTGTAAGCCTCTTCCGGGGTTTGCGGTGTGGGGAAATGAAGGGTTACTGCTGCTTCCATAGTAATTTGTTTTCTGCAAATATAATTATTGTTTTTTTTTTTTGCAAAAAAAAATCGCCGATAAGAAAATCCTTATCGGCGGTTTTTTATCAACTATTAAATCCTGTTTCTTAGCACAATCCCGAGAAGCCCATAAATGCCAATGCCAATATTCCGGCGGTGATGAAGGCAATGTGTACGCCTTTCATTGCGTAGGGCACTTCGGCAAGTTCCAACTGTTCGCGGAGACCGGCAAAGATTACAAGCGCAAGTCCGTAGCCGAGTGCGTTGGCAAGGGCAAATACTGCCGCTTCTGCTGCTCCGTAGGCGGGTTCGCTTACTGCAAGTATTGCTACACCAAGCACTGTACAGTTGGTGGTAATCAAGGGGAGAAAGATGCCGAGCGACTGATACAGCGCGGGACTAACTTTCTTTAACACTATCTCTACCATCTGAACGAGCGAGGCTATCACTAATATAAAGGTGATGGTCTGCATAAACTCGATGTGATACATATCGAGGAGTTTCTGAATGTAGAACGTTACCAATGTGGCAATTACCATTACAAAGGCAACGGCTCCGCTCATACCTATGGCGGTTTTCACCTTGTTGGATACGCCGATAAAGGGGCAGATTCCAAGGAATTTGGCGAGTACAACGTTGTTGACAAATATCGCCGATATTATGATCAATAGGTATTCCATAGTTTATTCCTCCTTTTTGTAGATTTTTTTGCTGAGAAGATTTGCTCCGGCGATAAGCAGTCCGAGAACGAGAAACGCTCCGGGTGCGAGCACAAAGCCTATGATGCCGTCGCCTTCTATAAACTTTAATCCAAAAATGCTGCCGCTGCCGAGCATCTCTCTTGCCGCGCCAAGCACTGTGAGGGCGAGAGTAAAGCCGAGACCCATTCCCAATCCGTCGAGTGCCGAGTCGATTGCGTTGTTTTTGTTGGCGAATGCCTCAGCGCGTCCAAGTACCAAGCAGTTTACCACGATAAGGGGAATGAAAAGTCCGAGCGAATCGTAGAGGGCGGGCACGTAGGCTTCCATCACCAATTGCAATATTGTTACAAGCGAGGCTATCACCACAATGTAGGCAGGTATGTGCACATTGTTTGGAATGATGTTTTTTATAAGCGAGATTATGATGTTGGACAGCACCACCACAAACATAGTGGCCACGCCCATACCAAGTCCGTTGATGGCCGATGTGGTAACGCCCAACGTGGGACACATACCCAATATCAGCACCAACGCCGGATTCTCTTTGAGAATGCCTTTTGAAAATATTTGAAACTTGCTCATATTGTTTCGTTTTTAGATTCGTTAGTTGAAATTAGTTTTGCGGCTCTGCCTGCTGAGTGGCTCCGCTTACGGCTTCGGGTTTTGCACCTTTGATATAGCCCATAAAGGTTTTGTAGGCGAGTTCCACTGCGCCGGTGTATGCACGCGAAGTAATTGTGGCAGCGGTAATTGCGTCTACGTCGCCACCGTCTTTCTTAACAGCGAGTTTATACGATTCGGGGTTTTTGCCGTTGAACTGTTCTGCCCAATTCGATTTGCTTTTTTGGCTCTTGTCGCCAAGTCCCGGGGTTTCGTTGAGCGATACCACCTCGGTGTTGAAGATTGTGCCGTCGGGCAATAAGCCTACAAGCACCTCGATTTTGCCGCCGTAACCTTTGTTGCTAAACGACGATACTGCGTAGCCCACTGTTTCGCCGTTTGATTTGGCGGGATAGCAGAGCAGCGAATCGTTGTCGGCCGAAACTATTATAAATGCCTCGTCTATTGGCGAATTGTCGAACTGAGGCAGCACTTTTGATACGGTTTTTACCTTTTTGGTTTGACGTGCGTTGTCGATAACGGGTTTTGTGGCATTGTATACGGCCGCCACTCCCGCCGAGCATACCAGCGCTATGCCTAAGAGCACCAGTACCATACTTAATAATGTAGGATTTTTCTTGTCCATCTTTATTTGGTTTTAGGCGCGCCGAAACGTGCAGGTTGAAATTTCTTGTTGATTAGCGGTACAACGGCGTTCATTAGCAATATTGCAAAACTCATTCCTTCGGGATAGTTACCCCAAAGTCTTATAATAATGGTTAATAAGCCGATGCCGATGCCGAAAATGATTTTGCCGGTTGCGCTCATAGGCGATGTTACATAGTCTGTTGCCATAAATATTGCACCGAGGAGCAAACCACCGCCGAGTATGTGGTAGAGCGGGTTGACATATTGGCTCGGGTCGATGAGCCAAAGCAATCCTGCAAATGCAAATACTGTGAGAATTATCGATACTGGAATATGCCAAGTGATAATTTTACGTGCAATCATATAGATGCCGCCGAGGATAAGGGCAATAGCAGCCACCTCGCCGAGAGAGCCTCCCGCTTTTCCAATCATCATATCAATAAAGTTGGCGTTTTCGCTCAGAGAGAGGTCGCCTGCCTTGATTGCAGCCATCGGGGTTGCGCCTGTTACTGCGTCTAAGTAATTGAGACGGCTTTCGATAGGCTTTGGCCACGAGGTCATCTGCACGGGGAACGAAATCAGCAAGAACACACGAGCCACAAGCGCGGGGTTAAACAGGTTGCAGCCCAAACCGCCGAAACACATTTTGGCAATGCCTATTGCTATAAGTGCGCCAAACATTACTATAAAAGGCGAGATGTTACTCGGCAGGTTGAACGCCAAGAGCACGCCAGTGAGGATTGCGCTTCCGTCGGCGATGTGGGGCTGTTGTTTGAGCATATACTTGGTAATGAGCCACTCAAACAGCACGCACGAGCCCACCGACACAAGGGTGGTAACTAACGCTCCGATTCCGAAGAAGTAGAGCGAAACTAAAAAAGTCGGTATCAGTGCCGTCAGTACGCCGAACATAAGACTTTTGGTAGTCGGCTTGTCTTTGAAATGCGGCGACGGCGATATTGTTAACAGATTACTCATTGTATTAATGTTTCAGCAGATTATTTTTTTCGTGATCTAATAATGCCCATAACTGTGGATTTGCCGAGGCGCATATAGTCGAGCAACGGACGGGCGGCGGGACAACTGTAAACGCAGCAGCCGCACTCTATGCAGTCGTAAATGTAATGCTCTTCGCACTCGTCCCACATCTTTTTGCGCGAATATACCGACAGCAGATAGGGCTCTAATCCCATAGGACAGGCGTCGACGCATTTGCCGCAGCGTATGCAGGGTTCGGGTTCGCGACGGTGTGCAAGTTCTTCGGGCATAATGAGTACGCCCGATGTGCCTTTTGCCACGGGGAAATCGGTGTTGGTGGCGGCTTTGCCCATCATAGGACCTCCGCTTATCACCTTGCCGGTATCTTCGGGAAGTCCTCCGGCTGCCTCTATCAGCAGCCTTACAGGTGTGCCAATGCGTGCGAGAAAGTTCGACGGATTTTTTACCGAATTACCCGTAACTGTTACCACACGTTCAATAAGGGGTTTGTTTTTCATAACAGCCTCGTATACAGCCACTGCGGTGCCGGCGTTTGACACTACTGCGCCCACATCGATAGGAAGTTTGCCCGATGGCACTTCTTTGTTCATAATGGCTTTGATGAGGTGTTTTTCGCTGCCCTGCGGATATTTGAGGGCGAGGGGAACAACCTTGATGCCGGCGTATTTGCGGCTCAGTTCGGTGAGTTTCTCAATGGCGTCGGGCTTGTTGGCCTCAATGCCTATAAATGCCTTTTCGGTTTTAACGGCTTTCATTATCAGTTTTACGCCCACCATCAGTTGCTCGCTTTTTTCGAGCATTACACGGTGGTCGGCGGTGAGGTAAGGCTCGCACTCTACGCCGTTGATTAATAGTGCTTCTGCCTTTTTTTCGAGCGGAACGGTGAATTTTACGTGAGCGGGGAATGTTGCGCCGCCCATACCCACTATTCCGGCTGCGGTAACTCGGTCGATAATCTCCTTGTCGGAAAACCTATCAACGTTGGTATCAAGGGTTTCGGAGCGGTCGATGTCTTCCATCCACTCGTCGCCTTCTACTTTTATGGTAACGCCCATTTTGGCAATTCCGCTTGGGTCGGGAACAGGTCCAACGGCTGTAACCGTGCCTGAAACCGAACTGTGGATATTGGCTGACACAAAGCCCGAGGCCTTGGCAATCAACTGACCCACTTTTACTTTGTCGCCTTTTTGTACAATAATGTCGGCGGGCTTGCCTATGTGCTGTGCGGCTGGAATGTATACCGTGTC
>JAGCDD010000415.1 GCA_017651345.1 Bacteroidales bacterium
ATCAATTCGAGTTCGCCGCTGTAAATCTGCGACCGCCAGTCGCTGTTGCAATAGAAACCGTAATTGTCTTGCAGTTTTTGTGCGACTTCTACTCATAAGTCGTCTCCGCCTCCGTCGAATTTGATATGATAGCTGCCTTGTTTGCCTGGCGCAGGGTTTTCGCGGGTTACGCTAACGGACTTGCCGATGGCTGCAAATGCATTTTTGATGGTTCTCGAATTCATGACTTCAATTGTTTGTTAACGTATTCATTTATATTTATTCTTGAGCCGAAACGCTCCGATAATTTCACAGTTTGTTTTGTATTAGTAAAAGTTTCCTGTGACTTGTATACTAACGTCCCCCTTTCATTCGTTGAACATTCCCCGCAATTCTTGCTTTTTTATTACACCTTTACCACAGCGTTTTTCCCATTATAGCCATCGTAAACTGTTTTATAGGATGGCGGTGTAATCCAGGTGTCGTTGTTTAAAACATACTTAAATTCGTATGTTTTGCCACATTCAAGTTTTATGGTTGTTTCAAACCCCTTATATGTTTTTATCATAATATTGGAGTTTTTGTTCCAATTGTTGAAATCACCAACAACAGCAACTTGTCTTGCTTGTTTTGCTTGTTCTTTTGTAATACTGAATGTTACAGAAACAAACGACGAAGCTAATATTTGTTTAGACAAAATCGAAGCATACAGATAGCACCTTGCCGCTTTGTGTTCGTATCCGCAAATCATGTATTTGAGAGCCAACGAACACATATCGTCTATGGCAGACAACTTATTTGTCAATGTGACATTTCTTATCATCTGTACCAATGCGCCCTCAGAGGTCAATTGGTGGCGCAAGGCTTTGATTGCCGATACGATATTGTCTTTGTTTGTCATTTTTTACTCAATGCTTTTGACAGGTTTTCCATTATTTGTTTCTCTTCGGCACTGAGTTTCGAAGCTGCTGCTATTGGAGATACTGCTTGATTAAACTTTTCTGTGAGTTTGTCAACTGAAACACGCACAAGGTTGGCGTCTTTATCGCATTGCTTTATGATTTCTGCAATTTTTCCTGTATTGTCGGCAAAATCTTCTACTTCGCGCCTGAGTTCTTTCTGCGAATCTTCGAGGGAGTTTTTCAGTTCTGTCACAGCGTCTTCAAGTTTGCTGCTTACTTCTTCGCCCGCGTTTTCTATCTGTTGCGGAATTTTGTTGACGGCGGAGATTTGTTCGCTTAATCCTTTTACAGATTTCTGCATCGATTCCACCGCCTTGACAAGAACATTGTTGTTTTCGATTGCTTTTGTACCCTGATTCCCTATCTCGCTGCAAACTTTTGTCTGCAAATCAGACACAGTGGCGACAATGGATTTCTGAGATTCTGTAACCAAATTGTTGACGGCAGAGTTGTTGTCAGAAATCTGTTTTTTGACATTGTTTACAGCATTAACGACACCGACAAAGTTTTCTGTCGATTTCGTAATATTGTTTTCTATCTCGCTGCAAACTTTTGTCTGCAAATCAGACACAGTGGCGACAATGGATTTCTGAGA
This sequence comes from Bacteroidales bacterium, assembly GCA_017651345.1. GTDB lineage: Bacteria > Bacteroidota > Bacteroidia > Bacteroidales > UBA3824 > UBA3824. The sequence continues at coordinate 1,537 of JAGCDD010000415.1, forward strand.
TTCTGTAACCAAATTGTTGACGGCGGAGTTGCTGTCAGAAATCTGTTTCTTGACATTGTTTACAGCATTAACGACACTGACAAAGTTTTCGGTAGATTTCGTAATATTGTTTTCTATTTCGCTGCAAATTTTTGTCTGCAAATCTGACATTGCGGCGACAATTGATTTCTGAGATTCTGTAACCAAATTGTTCTTGGCGGAGTTGTTGTCAGAAATCTGTTTCTTCAAATCATTTATTGCATTTACAATATTCGCAATGTTTTCTGCCGATTTGGATTTTTGCAAATCAATTTTGCCATTTACGTCTTTTTGAAAATTCTCCAAGACATTTACAACTGATTTGTTGGAATCCGAAATTACCTTAGAGACTGTCGAGATGCTGGTTCGCAATTCGTCTGATTGTTTTTTGTGCTTGTCGCGCAATTCTTCTGCGAATTGCAGTATCAGATAAACGGCAATACCAATCAGTACCGCCGTCAAAAGCGGTAGATACCATTTGCCGTGCTCCGCCAATACAGGCGGCAATTGTTGCGAGGCTATCGCCGCCGCTGTTGCTATGGATATTATTACTTTTTTCATTATATTTTCAAATTATCTAATAAGTATTGTTTTATTTGGTTTAACTTTATTTTTTTTAATGTTTCGCGGAAATTTGACGGAAATATGTATTCGATGTCTTTCAACATAAATATTGGGTTATCGATTATCTTTTCAACGTCAATTGATTTGTCCTCTCTTTCAAAACTTTCTTTTATAAGATCAAAATGATCATTAACCCTTTTTCGGCAATTTTGAATTTGATTTTTGAGACTCGCAATTTTTTGCTCTACTTTGTTCGCGTTGCTCAATCCAAATGCCGTTGCCCAATCTGCAATAATATTGTCGTTGCGGTAGGTGCAAATGCTTGTTGCATTTGCACCGATTTTTTTGTATTGAGCTACGGCTTCTATTGCTGTTTCTGCAATAGAAGAGCCTTGGTCGGTGGCTGCATTGCTGTTTCGTCCGTATGCGCAGACAATGGACACATCAATTCCATTTTCAAGAATTTTTTTGTGACCATTGTCGTCTGTGTCTTTGATAAACAATTCTATATCCCCCTTGTCAAATGTCATTCCGGCTGCAAAAACAATTACTTTGTCAATGAGTAGGTCTGCGCATATTTTTTCAGTATTGCGATATACGGATACTACTTTGTTTGTGCACAACGAATCCCTGCAAATCGTAAGACTTATCGAATTGAAGTTGACCGAATAGACGTATATGACATCCATCACCCGCCCGTCTATGTGCATACTGCCTATATATTTTGACGGTTGACTGTCGGTGGGCAATATCATAATCAGACGGTTAAGATCCTTTTTTTGTATGTTTTCGTATTCGGTTACGACGTCAGAAATACCAGGTATCGCATCTTTCAACAAAGATACGGAAAAATCATCCCCAAGGCAAAGGATGTTGACCCTTGCCATGAGGATTGATTTTATGATTTCCAAATTCTGTTGTTCGGTGGTCATACGAATTGGAGTTTGTTTTTGAATCCAGCGATTTCGGCTATTGCAGCGTTGCAGTCCATCGACTTTTGTTCGCGGTTGCTGATGATTTCGTTGAGTTGGCTCAGCGATTCATCGAGTTGCTGCGAAACTGTGGCATTGGCGGCGATGATGATTTTATCGCTGACGATAGCGAGTTCCTGTTCCGCACTTTTGCGTACCAGTGTGGCGTATTCGTCGGTAGATTTGGCGAATTTTTCTACGCACTGCTTGCGGATAGCGTCGTTGTACGCTTTTGCGCGTCGTTTTTCGAGGTCTTTTTTCAAGTTTTCTATCTCTGCGCGGAGTCCTTGTTCCTCTTTTTCGAGCATTTCCTTCCGCCTGCGGTTGGCGTCGAGTTCGTCTTTTATCAAGCCAAGATTTCTCATGTGCTCTATTTTTTCGTTCACCTTTTGTTGGATGTTGCGGCGCATGTCTGCAACTTCCTCTTTGAACTCGTCTTCCAACTGTTGGTTGATTTCCATTGTCGGTGGGTCAAAAAACTCACCGATTTTGCCGAACCAATGCGACAGGCTGAGATAGTCGAAGATGTTGGTGTCTTTCTTCTCTTTTTTGGCAGGCTGGTTGCCAGATTTTTTTTCAGTCTTGGCTGGAAGATTGTCCGACTGATTGACTGTCTTGGCTGGAAGGGTGTCAGAATTTTTGTCGTCGCTGAGTTTGGTGATGAGTTTCTGGCCTTGATTGAGCAATTTTGCTACATCAAGTGCCTTGTCCGCCTTTGACATTGCCTTGGCACTTTTGCCGATTGTTATCAGTGTATTTTGGGCCAATGTCGCCAATCTGCCAGTAGACGAAATCTTGTTGGCTGTGTTTCCCGCAACCTTGGCTACTTTTGCCCAGCCAGTTGCTGGAATAAAGAGCATCGCGATGTCGGCTACTTGACCAACAACCCCCATAACCTTTCCTCCTTGGCTTTCTTTCGGAATGTACTCTGGCTGATGTCCTTTTACAAAATTCCTTACTTCTTCGTTTGCTTGATTGATAAAATCGTCGTAGCCGGCAATGATTTTTTCAACTTGCTGGCTGTTGAGACCAAGTCTCTTGATTTCCTCGTCA
>JAGCDD010000416.1 GCA_017651345.1 Bacteroidales bacterium
CGATGATAATTTCGGCGAGCCGCAGCACCGACATTCCGGCGTTTTATGCCGATTGGTTTTTCTATCGGTTGGGGAAAGGTTATTCGGCGTGGACAAATCCGTTCAACGGCGCAAAAAGTTATGTGTCATATAAAAACGCTCTATTCTTTGTCTTTTGGTCAAAAAATCCCAAACCACTTTTGCAACATACCGACGAATTGAAACGGATGAATTTTTACATTCAATTCACTTTAAATGATTATGTTTCAGAAGGTTTGGAAAAAGGCGTGCCGCCGCTTGAAGAGAGAATCGAAACCTTTAAACAGTTGGTTGAAACTTTTGGCAAGGGAAGGGTGATTTGGCGGTTTGACCCGTTGATTTTGACAGATAAAATCAGTGTGGACGATTTGCTCCGTAAGGTCGAAAATATAGGTAATCAACTATATAACTATACCGAAAAACTTGTTTTTAGTTTCGCGGATATTGCCCTTTACAAAAAGGTAAAATCCAACCTCGAAAAAAACAATGTCAATTATTCAGAATGGACTGAACGTCAGATGGTTGAATTTGCCCAACGTCTTGCCGAACTAAACAAGAAATGGAACTATCAGTTGGCGACCTGCGGCGAAAAAATCGACATTTCACAATACGGAATCAATCACAACAAATGCGTTGACGACGATTTGATGATACGGTTGGCAAAACACGACAAAGTTCTGATGGATTATCTTGGTGTTGAGATTGTTAACTCGCTATTTGAAGGCGAAAAAATCATCAAGAAAAAAGACAACCACGACAAAGGACAGCGACAATTTTGCGGCTGCATCGTCAGCAAAGACATCGGCGAATACAACACCTGTCCGCATCTGTGCGAATATTGCTACGCGAATACGAGCAAAGCCATCGCCGTTAGCAATTACAATCAAGCAAAGGCAACAGGGTTGATGTCAGAAACAATAACGGGGAAATGAATTTGCTATAATATGCAAAAAAATAACTGCGAAAAAATTTGTCTGAACAAAATTTATATCGTAATTTTGGCGTGTTAATCTAATTATCAAAGGTATCTTGTTTTTGACAATCATACGAATATCTTTGATAGTTATTAGTATGTTCGTCAAAAAATGCAGAGAGAAATTATAAGACATATTATAACCCAAAATAACGGCAGAATTACGACAAAAGAGGCGCAGGAGGCGGGCATTCATAGGATGTACCTCAAAAAATCGGTCGATGAAGGGAATCTCATACGTGTTTCGAGAGGAATTTACCAATCGACAGATTCTTTTGAGGACGAATTGTTGAACCTGCAAACTCAATATCCGAGCGGTATTTTTTCGTATGAGACTGCCCTTTTTCTGCATACCCTTTTGGAACGGGTGCCAATGAGTTGGACAATGACCTTCAAAGGCAGTTACCATTCGGATGTTTTGCAATCAATGGGCATTGTTGTAAAACATTCGTCTGAAAAACTGTATCCTATTGAAATAGAAGAAGTTAAAACGCCATCAGGCAACGTCGTGAGGTCTTATTCGGCGGAAAGAACCTTATGCGAAATTATGACGGCAAAAGCCGCAACAGACATACAAGTCTGTACATACGCATTTAGGGCGTATTCCAAATTTCGTAATAAAAATATTCCAAAACTTATGGATTTGGCAAAGAAATTCCATATCGAAAGTAAAATTCGTTCTTATTTGGAGGTGCTACTATGAAAACGTCTAACGATATGCAGTTGAAGGCACTTATAAAAAACAAGGCGGCTCAATGTGGGATCACCCCGCAGTCGGCTTTGCAGATTTATTGCCTTGAAAGATTGTTGGAACGTATTTCCTTGTCGGACGAAAGAAATTGTTTCATAATAAAGGGTGGTTTTCTCATTTCGGCAATGATTGGTGTCGAAAACCGTTCTACAATGGATATTGACACTACGATAAAAGGCTTGGATGTCAACAAAGAAAACATCTCTGAAATATTCCGCAAGATATGTAAAATTAAAGTTGACGATCAATTGAATTTCGTTTTTGACAGGGTTGAAGACATTCGTGAGACGGACGATTATCCCGGCATACGGGTTTCCCTGCAAGCGCAATATGGCAAAATTGCAACAACGCTCACTGTGGACGTTACAACGGGCGATTCGATTGTGCCGTCTGAAATCCAATTTTCATATAAGTGTGTTTTTGACGACAAGACTATTCCCATAATGGCATATCCCATTGAGAATATTTTGGCGGAAAAACTTGAAACAATTATTTCGCGTGGCATTGCAAATTCAAGACCAAGGGATTATTATGATGTTTATGTGCTTTGTGCGATGAAAAAAGGAGACATCAATTACCAAATCCTAAAATTAGCCATAGAATCCACCGCCCGCAAAAGGGGTTCGTTGGAAATAATGCAGAATTATCAGTCTGTTTTAGTCTCAATAAGCAACGATTTGACTCAAAACAATTTTTGGAAACGATATGTGTCAAAAAATCTTTTTGCCAAAGGAATAACGTTTCAAGAAACTATTGATTCAGTGAAATATCTGTTGGACAAGACGAAATAATTGTGTTTCGCAGCCTCTTCGTCGAAATTTTTTGCTCATTCCCCAAATTCTCCTTACCTTTGCCATCGAAAAATTTTTTTACCAAACAATTATGAGAAGATGAAGACAATTACAAAACTACTTGCCTCGGCGGCGGTGATAGGTGCGGCTGCCGTGATGCTGACGAGCGGAAAGCCGAAGTATGACTATCCGTTCCAAG
>JAGCDD010000417.1 GCA_017651345.1 Bacteroidales bacterium
CCAACGGTAACGGACTGAATTTTACGGATGTCTTTTTCGGGCAGGGGGCTGACATATCGTGTAAGTTCGGCTTCAAGTTTTTCTTTTTCGTCTTTTGGCAACGATGCAATAACGCCCGCGATGTTGCTGCCATCGGGTTTCAATTCGCTCGAAACCGGCGAGTAGCCACGCATTTTTTCTGGAACGGGATTGAAGACGAAGATATCTTTTAGTTGCGCTTGTGCTTTTTTTATCGTTTCGTCAGACGCTTTACTTTCCGCAGAACGATAAATTGTTTCGCCGTCAGTACTTAAAGAGTATACTATTTCCTTGTCATCAGATACAATGGTGATGTCTAATTCGCAATTTGTTTCTCCGCGTTTTATCAGCCAATTTTTGCCACCACGAACAGATTCGAGCAAATCATTAGTGTTGCCCGATTTCGCTGTCGCAACCTTTCTGATAAAATCCAACGCATCAAGCACGTTGGACTTTCCGCTTGCATTTATCCCTATGAGGATGGTCAAAGGGTCTATATATAAGGTCGAGTCCTTGAAACTCTTCCAATTTTTAAGGCGAAGTTTGGTGATCATAGTAATAGCAATTAAATTATCGCACCGCAAATTTGCAAAAAAAATTGCGAAAGTACAAATAAAAATGTATCTTTGCCATCAAATAACCAACGGCATCATTATGAAAGCATTGTTTCTCGATATAGACGGTGTGATACAGTCTCCGAGCGACCAAAATAGGTTCAAACACGTTGAGGAGTTCGTTGACCTGAGCAAGCGTCTCACCAAGGAACTCAACAACGGGTTCGACTATTACAAGTTTGGCGGTGATTACTATGATGGTAACTTTCGCAGCGCACCTGCAACTCAATACGACATTGCGGCAGTCTATTACGATTGGCGGCCAGTCGTGGTGGAGCGTCTGCGCCATATACTTGACACTACGGGAGCCAAAATCGTCCTTTCGTCAGATTGGCGCGAAAAAGGTCTCCTCAATATGCGTGGACTCCTTGACATCCACGGACTTGGCAAATACCTGTATCCTTACGCGCCGTTCTGTGTTCCATACGGAAAATTTTTTGAGGATGCTTACAACCTAAAACAGAGATGTGAAATGCAAAGTGATACAATGAAAATCCATCAGATGATTGACAAAAAGATGCGCGAACTATATCCCGGCGACCCAAACAAATGGTTTGATGGCTATGACCCGCGCACCGGCGAAATCAGGGAGTTTCTTGATAGACACACAGAAATTGATGCATACGTGGCTCTCGATGACCGCAATCTTTCGCGCGGTCTTGAAGGTCATTTCGTGTCAGTCTATCCATTCATCGAGGACGAACAAGTGTCGCAAGCCATCGAAATTCTTAGCCACCAAGACGGGCCGTATCCTCTGCCCGACGTCCTAAAAACAGACGAATTGGAGGTTTGGAGAAAAAAATGGGTTTATGAGAGCAAATTGTATTAAAAATCAGAAAAAACAATTCCGCTTGCGATTTATAATTGTAGATGCAAGCGGATTTGTTTTGAAGTAGGATTGAGAAAAGTTATTACTCCATATTTCCAGGCACATAGTTTTCGCCATTCCAGTTTTCATCAGAAATGCAAGCACATGAGTTGCTTAATTTTTTCATTCCAAAACCACATTTACGACCGTTTTCCCACTCACCGAAAAGGCAATCACCATTGAACCAAATGTAAATACCCCAGCCGTGTCTTACTCCATTTACTGTTTCGCCAATATACATATTGTTGCCATCCCATTTAATCTCAAACCGTTTGTTGGAAGAATAAGAAATAGGAAATGTCCCCAAAGGTTTGCCTGTGCCATCTTCATAATCTCCTTCGTAGAGAAGTGTTCCACTTGTCGAATAGCATCGTCCTCCGCTACCTGACGGATTCCAACAATCGCTAGCCGCCCCAACATAGAACATTGTGCCGGGAAGTTGACCGTCTGCGGCTCTTGTTCGTATATAGATATGGATGTTATGTTCATCATCTTTGCCGAAACGGTAATATACGCCAGGCTCTTCATATCCATATCCGCCGCGTTCACAGAAACAATTTATGTTGTATCCGAGGTTTTCATATTCCACAGGTCCGTCTTCTGTCCAGCCTCGGGCGCATTTAAAAACCTTTTCCAACATAGTTTCATAGTTTTCTTGCTTAATCGTGTAGGTTGTCTGCGCTGCTGAATCCATCGACAGCAACACAGACAGCAATAGAATCAATTTGAGTGTTTTCATAATTTATTTATATTTAGTTAGTTAATGTATCCACCTTGCAATTGTTGACCATTTTTCCATGTACCAAACCATGCTCGCCCATTTGTCCATACAAACAGTCCATAACCTTGATAGTATCCATTAAGGTCTACTTGTCCAAAATAGTAATTACCCTTGGATGTTTCAATGAATTTTATTACAGAATTCCACTGGTAACTAATGCTCACCGTACCTCCTGTTTTTTCTAAACGGATGCCGGTATTGTCATAAGCGTAGGTTTCGTGTTTGGAAAAAGAAATTCCGTCCTTTCCTGAACTCTCTACATTGCCAAACCAAATGCTGTTGCCGCTGATTAACATTCCTTTCCCTTTGGGTTTTCCGTCCTTAAACTCTCCGAAATAGTAGCCGCCAGACTTCCATTTGTATGCACCGTAACCATTTCTATTGTTACCCGACAAATTACCTTTGTATACTACATAATCCCATACTTGGGTTGGATTGTTAAAAACCATATCAAGTTTTGTTTTGGCATAATCTGAAACCACTATACTTTTGGTAAGAGTTGGCGTTTTAACAACTATCTGCCCGCCTTCTTTTTTCCATTGAGGGTTTTGGTCGTCGCCGTTTTGATACGCTACTTCCTCGGTTTTCTGTTTTGTGGTCGCCAAAAGATTGTCCCAAGTTGGCGATAATGTCATTTCGCTTGTTTCAAAATCGAATGAACTTATAAAACAGTCGGTAAAATACCCCCACTCGTTTTCAAAATAAGATGCTTGTTCCCTTTTACAACTACTGCAAAGATAATCGCCCGATGCGTTAAACAACGTCTGATAATTTGCCGCTTTTGGTGTATATGTAGGGTGCGGGCCAAACGCTCCGTGTCCATTTTTCGCATTGCTGACATCATACACGCGGTTGCATGCCTCTGCAATAGTTACAAGTAATCGATGTTTTTTCTGTTTTAACACTGAATAAACGTCTTCAAGCCACTTTGACCGTGCATCATCCATACCACCTAATGACAATTTGGGATATTGCCGACCGCTTGATGTTGTATTGAACCCATGTCCACAATAGTAGAACAATATGGCATCATTGTAACTCGTTGATAAGTTGTTCACAGCGTTTTCCAATGCAGCCTTGTTAAAATTGGCATCATAATAGAATTTCGCATTGACATTCCCACCAGTATATCTCCGCACATTTGGTACAAACTCGTTTTCAAAATATTGTTTAGTGTTTTTTGCAGCGTATGCGACACCCGTAAGCGAACTATGCTTTCTGTCATTCGTTGCGCAAAACACAATTATGTGAATCGTCTGCGCTTTTGCAACGATTGACAATAGTAACAACACAATTGTTAATATTTTTTTCATAGATCAATATTTTAATCATCAAATGGATCTGCCGTAACTTTTATTGAGTATTGCGGCTCTTGGGTGTTGTTTGTTACACGCAAAGTAAGTTGCTTTGCATAGTCGAGAACATTTTCCCACGTAGGAGAACTATGATTCTCTGTTTTATTAGCAATAGCCTCACGAAGACAAATTCCGAACAAAGCGCCATATTTTAAATCGCTATACGAATATTGTCCTTTTTTGCTTGCCGACATTGTGATAATCTTTTTGCCAGGGAAACCGGTAAAAAGACTTTTGAGACCGTTTGAATCTTCACCAGTATCAAACGTTCCCCTAACGTTGCCATTGTAAATTCCATTGCAACAATCAGCGATGCACAACAGCAATTTTGCATTGGCGCATTTGCCATTCAACTTGCGCAAAATATCGCTTTGCCAATAGGCTTTGTCCATCAAGTCGAGAGTTGGCCAAATGTCGTTGTTCATATTAGCACCGTGTCCGCTGTAATAGAAAACAACAATATCGTTTTTATTGACATTCAGACGGTTGATTTCTTGGTCAACCATTGTTGTTGTAAAATCCTGTTGCAATCCGTGCGCTCGCATATTGTTGGTGTAACCGATTGCGTTTGCGATGCGAGAGAAGAAGTCCTTCATATTGTTGAAGTCTGCGGTGCGGTCAACAGTGCGGTCACCGTGTTCAGGTGTGTTTTCCTGTTTGTTGACGAAGATTATCGTGTGCATCGTCTGAGCATTCAGACTTAGACTGACGACGATAAGTGTCAATAGTGTTAATATTTTTTTCATAATTACTTGAATTTTATTGATTTAACATAAATCTTATATATCTGTCTTTTGGAAATGCACTTTTGGCAACTTCCAATATCCTTTTGCGAAAATTGCCTGAGTCAACCTTAATATGCTCATTTCCATGTATAACCACGCAATCATCACAATAAAAAGCAAACAAAACATCTGTATATTCGCCTTTTGAGAACAAACGGAAAGCCATGTCACACAAAAACGTACAATTTTTTACAATCCCTGAATAGACAAACATACGCTTGTCCAATAGTATATTTTGCAATGTATCAACAAGTTCTGTGTCTATACATTTCCGCTCCAAAATACAAAACCCGTTCAATGTGTCTTTGCTGTTTTTGTCCAATGGGTCAAGTAGATAGCAAATTACTGAATCTGTTTCTATAATAATTTGCTTCATTTTATCCGTCAGTAGATTCTTGGTAGAATCAGTATCGGAAATTGAATTTGATAAGAATGAATTCATTTTTCGTATTGGTTTTATAACTTTGGATACATTATCGTAATATTTTTCAAAATCATACTCATAAATAAGAGTATCGTTAATAATACAATAAGATGCGCAATTGAAATCAACAACCAATTTTACAGTGTCTTTGCCCTTGATAAATAAAAAAGCATCTTGCGGTGCATACGGACAGAATTTTCCTTTACCGTCTTTTCGTACTTTCTTAATGTTTTCTGTTAGCAATAGTGTAAGGCTGTCCTGTTCAGTTTTATTCAATTCCTTAGAAAAACCAGTTGTAGGTACGCCATCAATTTGATATTTTGTAGATTCATCAGACATCGGATCCAATTCATAATAAACCACTTTCTCCGCCTTTTTAATAACAGACATAGTTTTCTTGTCGGGCAGTTTTCCGTCGCCCGGCGGATTTGCGTTGCCACTGCAACTGAACAATCCGCATAAGATTGTAAGAATCAATAACGTCTTCATATAATTTCCTTTTTGTCGTTAAACAATTATGACAAAAAAGAAAGAGTGCGGTTTTCTCATAGTACAACTGAGGCCTACCACAGCCTTTTTATTACTAACGAGAAAGCCCACACTCCTTATACGGAATGTGAGCATTCACCCCTACTGACAATAAAAATCCTGAATAAGTGGTAGTTTCAGTTGTGTCAGTCAAGGGCAAACGCTCTTTCAATTTTATGTCTTTATCTGCGGCTAATTTAATAAAAAAAGCCTATACCGAAAAAATCTTTTTGTATTATTTTTATAAATTTTTTATAATACATTGATTATTATCAACATAAGCGATAGATTAAAAAAGACAATTTTAAACGTCTGTGTTTATGTTAGCCTTTTATTACAGTTTCCACGTCGAAAATTGGAATGTTAAGTAGTGCGGCAATTTGTTCGGAGGATTGTCCGTTTGAATAGAATGCTTTGATTGACAAAGCAATTACATTATCTTTCTCTGCCAACTGACTGTCCTTCTCTGCCAACTGATTCTGTTGTTCTGCTATTTGATTCTGTTGCTCAACGATTTGGTTGTGTTGGTTGGTAATCATTCCGCGAGCCTCGTTGAGTGCGTCGGTAAGTTCTGCACGTTCGTAGCGTTCGCGTTTGAATCTGCGCTCCATTTCCTCCTCAAACTCTATCTTGCCGCGCATATCTTCGTCAACGGTGGCTTTGTAGAGCCTTGTTATCAACGTCTTATAATCTTCCGATGAATCCTTGTCTTCATCAATGTTGACAAATTTTGGATTGTTCTTGTCAATTACCTGACGTTGGTCGAAAATGCTGAGTAGTTTTTCGACGTGTTTTTTGGGTTTGTCTGACAAATGCGGTATCTGAACGATATAGAGGTCGTGAGTGAGACCGTTGGGAAATTCGTGATGCTTGGGTATTTCCACCGTTTTGCCGTCCAAGTCTTCAAAAATGTATTTGCCTTTCAGAACTGAATATTCCAACCCCGCACCTAATCCGTGCCCCAAAATATAGATGGCGTAGATGTGCATTGGTTTGTGTACAACATATTCTTCGTCCTTGTTGCGGCGTTTCTTGGTGATTTTGATGGTGTTGGCCTCGTCCTGATATTGACGACCGAGGTATTTCCTAAATCTAACAACTTCCTCCTCGTCAAAAGCCTTTTGCAGTTCGATGGTAACAACTTCCTCAGTCTTGGTCTTTTTGTCTATAATCGTGGCACAGAAATCCAAACGAACTATTTTTACGCCGTCTTCCGTGACGATTGTATAGTCGTTGTTTTTGAGCGAGAGAACTTTTATCTTTTTATCCAAAATGCTGCCTAACAGCACCTTAGCGGCTCTATCGTCCTCCATCAAGTATTTGAATACCGTATCGTATATCGGATTATAGACTTTTACCATAATACTCTGTTTTTTACGGCGTAAAGGTAGGGATTTTTATTTAATTACGGAAACATATCAGCAATTATTTTTCCCTCTCCCCCAAATATCCACCCCAACACTTCCCTCACTTGCGCCACGCTGCCGCATTTATAAAGTTCTTGTTTATACCTTTTTGTGCCGGGGAGTTTTTTCATAAAATAGGATGAGAGTTTTTTGATGTAGGTGAGGGCAAAAAGTTCGTCGAAACATTCTGAGGCAATGTCTAATTGCTCCATTATCAGAGTGTATTTGGTGTCGGTGGTGGGGCGGTTGGTGAGTTCGGCAAAGAGCAACGGACGTTCAAAACCAAAACGGGCAAGCATAACGCCGTCGGCTCCGGTTTTTGCCATCGCCATCTCTGCCTTTTCCTTTGAATCGATGCCGCCGTTGGCAAAAACGGGAATTTTAACAGCATTTTTGGCAATTCGGATATAATCGTAGAGAGGTTCGCCCTCGTACATCATACTGCGAGTGCGTCCGTGAACGGTAATCATATCCGCGCCGGAATTTTCACACATCCGCGCAAACTCCTCAATCACAATTTTTTCGGGGTTCATTCCAATGCGGCATTTCACCGAAACTACTTTTCCGCTGCGTTTGCACGCCTCAATGATTTTGGAAGCCTTGGGCAAATCTTCCATTAGCGCAACACCTTCGCAAGCCTTAACCACCTGAGGCACAGGACATCCCATATTAATGTCGATAATTTGAAACGGTGCCAAGAGTTCGCTTTTTGCCGCACGTTCAAAAACCGTTGGGATTGAACCTAAGAGTTGAACGCACTTCAATTTTTCGCGATTATCGGTGTAGAGGAGTTGAGTGGTAGCGCGGTTGTTGTATTTCAAGGCGTCTGCGCTCACCATTTCGGTATAGGCACTTCCCGCCCCGAGCCGCTCTACCATCAGCCTAAACGGAAAACAGGTATATCCAGCAAGCGGCGCCATCAGCACATTGGATTTCAAGCGTATGCCGCCGATTGTTATCTCTGAGCCTAAGGGATTTGTCATTGCTATAAATGGTTAATAATTGTGGGGGTAAAGATAGGGTGAAATGTGTAAACCACAAACAACATTATCAAAGTTTCGGGAAAAATTTAAAAAAAATTAACGATGGAAATATCGAAATTTTATTATTTTTGCCACAAAAAGATAACATGAAAAGCATCGTGTACATAATATTAATGTTGTTACTCCTGTCCGCAGAAGTTACTAATGCACAGAACGATAGTATAGAGCATAAAAAAATCGTTACCGGATGGTCGGTGGGAATGACACTGTTCGATTTAGGAACAAACGAATTACAAAATCTATCTACATTTTATGGAGCGGCAGAATTTTATAATCGTTTTTATGTTGGTATTTGTGGCACTCCTTTTTTTGGGGACGGAATAATGTATGAAGATTTCAGTGATGACATAAACGATTATCCACGTTATTCTATTTACGGAAGAAGTTTCGGCACTTATTTCCGCCCATGTTTTAACTTGAAAAAATTGCCTATAAGGGTTTCTACGCCAGTATTTTTTTCGTGTATCAATATAGAAATAAAAAAAGAAAACTGGTTGTCTAAAAATGAAGCGAGTTTTTTAACTTGGACAAATAAACGAAGCTTTGGCATACGTCCAGGATTAATGATTGAGATAAATGTAATGCGAAGGGTGCATCCGTTTGTGATGTATTCTTATGAAATATGTTTTTGTCGTGACCTTTATGACAAACAAAATGGACAAATTATTTACAACAAAAATTTTAACGCACATTGGTTAACTATATTGGGAACATGTTGGGGTAATTATTATAAAAATCCGAAAATTAGAACTTGCAAATTATAAACATATAAATTATTTTTGCCTTTCTCGCAAATTTTTATTAGTATTACAAAAATAAATTTGATAGTGAAAAAAATCGTTGTTATATTTGCAAAAAGAGAATTATTTAAAAACTTTTGCTATGAAAACAAACCTATTAGTTATATGCCTTTTGGCTTTGGTAACGTTTGCAAGTAACGCGGTAGCGCAGAACCAAGCCGACAGCACGTTTATCGACGCTACGGTGGAAACTTATACGCCAAATTTTGAAAAGGTGTCGCCTCAATTTGAACAATTCGTGGAGCAAAATTGCGTGAGAATTGAAGAAAAAACAAAGGATTACTATGTAATAACCTATACCTTGGTGATGAAGAAATCGCAATTTAC
>JAGCDD010000418.1 GCA_017651345.1 Bacteroidales bacterium
GCGCCAATCGCGATATTCTGATTGAAAGAAATCGATATTAGTCTTTGTCTCAACGCCGTCCAACAATCCTTCAATCAACTTGTTGTATCCACCAATTGGAATACCTTGGTAAAGGTCGTTGAAATAATTGTTATCGTAGATCATTCTCACGGGCAATCGGCGAATTATAAACGCTGGGAGTTCTGTGCATTTTCTGCCCCATTGTTTCTCGGTGTATTCACGGATGAGCTTCTCAAAAATGTCTTTGCCAACAAGTGTCAGAGCTTGTTCTTCAAGGTTCTGTGGTTCGCGACCGTTTAATGAAGCCAATGCTTCCGTCTTCTGCTCTTCTATTTTTGCCTTCGCCTCTGCGGGAGTCTTTACGCCCCACAACTTGTTGAATGTGTTCATATTGAACGGTAAGTTGTACATCTCGCCGTGATAATTTGCGATAGGCGAATTGGTGTAGCGGTTGAACGGCACGATAGAGTTTACAAAATCCCAAACTTCTTTATTTGAAGTGTGGAAAATGTGCGCTCCGTACTTGTGTACGTTGATGCCTGTAATATTTTCGCAATAGACATTACCACCGAGTTGTGGGCGTTTGTCTATGACAAGGCAGGATTTGCCGGATTGCTTTGCACGGTAGGCAAAGGTCGCGCCGAAAAGGCCAGAGCCGACGATTAAATAATCATATTTCATCGTTAAGTTTTTTTTTGTAATTTTGCGCCAAAATAAAATGATGCAAAATGAGAAAAATTATAAATGAATTAAAAAATTTCGTTATCTTGCTAATTGTCAGTTTTTGGGGCAATGGCTTGTCTGATAAAGATAATGATGGCTACAACAATTGCTAATCGAACCTTCCGTCAATTACGTTGTTGTAGAATTTGACGTATTTTTGCGCCATTATTTTTGTATTATAGATGGTCTGTACGTCTTTAACAGCTTGATTGCAAAGTTGTTGCGGATAATTGCTCATTGCCTCACGAATATGTTTGGCATAATCATCCACAGTGTTGCAGACATAGCCATTTACACCATTTTGAATGACGCTTTTGTTTCCCATCGTGTTGCTAACCATAATGAGCTTGCCCATAAACATATTTTCAATCAGACTCATCGCTATAGCCTCGCCAAGCGAACATAAGATAAAAACATCTGCTCCTTTACCTAATGCCAAGGCTTCTTTTCTCGGCTTCCAACTGATATGTTCAAGGTTGGGAGCATTTAATTGAGAATCCAATTCACCTCCGCCAATCCAAACAAACTTGGCTTTAGGCACTGCCTTTGCAATTGCGTTGAAAAGCCACGGCTGTTTTTGTGTGCATGTGCGCCCAAGCGTATAAACGGTAAATTTTTCATTTTTTTCGGGAACAATGCCATCCAAACTTGCGCTTAAATCATCAATGTTAACACCAGTTTCTACGTATGCTGTTCTTTTTGCAAATTTTTTTGCTTCTTCGTCCTCGCTTTCGCAACAAGTGAGTGTTATACAATTGGAACGGTTACCCAAAATCTTTTCCGCAAATCTGTAACATTTGCAACTAATGGACGAACTATTTCCCATCAAAATATGCGCGTATCCGTGAGGGGTATAAACCACTCTATTTTTCTTGCCTTTGAACGCAATTCTGCCAATTGCCCCTGCAATTGAAGAATGAAGGTGGATAATGTCAGGTTCTACTTGTTTTTCAATTCGTCGCAATTCCTTGATCACCCGTATATTAGAAAATATATTTTTCAGATTACCAAAGTTCTTCACTTCTATTAAATGCACTTTTTCATTCAGTGCTTCTTGGTAGTTTTTGGGAGTCTGAGGGCGAAGGGCGTATGCAAGATACACGTCAAAATATTCACACATATCGTTGCACAATTGTGACACGTATGCAAACACACCGCCGCCAAAGGCTTCACAGACCATTAGGATTTTTTTCATAAAAAATATTATATTTCTTTGATAAAATTGTTCAAATAATTATCAGAACTGAAATACTTTTGTATGCGTTCAAAACCAATTTGTTTATATTTCCTATAAAGTATTTCGTCTGAAAACAGCAGATCAATTGCTTTGGCAATTTCCTTCGGCAAACTTGAATCGCGTTCAAGTATAATAGCACAATCAGCAACATATTCTGGAATGCCACCAGAGTTGGTTGTTATAACTGGTGTGCCACAAGCTAATGATTCTATCATCGTAAGTCCGGCAGGTTCATCCCAAATGGAAGGTAAAACGGAAATATCAGCAAGATTATATATGTCAGGAAGAGTTTGTTGCGGTATATATCCAGTAAATACAATTTTCTCTTTATGTTTTTCAGCCAATTGTAATAATTGCTGATGATATGCGTCTTTTGTCTTTTGATTATACATTGCACTGCCAACTATCAGGACTTTTATATTTGGAGTTTTTGTATAATCCAATGCTTTTAACAAATAATCGACACCTTTTTCTTGCGACAATCTACCAGAAAACATTATTGTATGTTCGTTGTCTAAAATGCCAAATTGTTTGCATAAGTCGTGTTTGTTAATTTCTTTTGGTCTGAATAACCTTGTATCTACACAATTATATAATACGCGTATCTTATCCTCGGATATTGGTCCAATTGGATTATCA
>JAGCDD010000419.1 GCA_017651345.1 Bacteroidales bacterium
AACAGGATTCCCATTTATGCAGTTGGTACGTCCCGCCACAATCAACGACGGCATTCGCAAACTCACCGAAGCCGAAGTTGCCAAGTACGTACAAAAATACGTCGGAGAATGCTCTAACCTCGACGTTTTGAAATTTGTTCCCGCATCGGGAGCGGCAAGCCGTATGTTTAAAGACCTTTTTGTGTTTGTTTCGGAATACAACAACACACCCGAACAAAAACAGAAGTTTAGCGATTCGCCGGCACGTCGCTTTGTAGACAACATCGACCGTTTCGCATTTTACGATAACCTTCAAAAAATAGTCTACAACAAGTACGGTCTATCGGTTAAAGAGATGCTCCAAAACCACAAAGCGAAAGAACTTGTGGAGATGGTGATTGATCCTGAGGGACTTAACTATGGAAACCTTCCAAAAGGTCTCGTGGAATTTCACCGTTACAAAAACACATCACGCACACCCATCGAGGAGCACATTGCCGAGGGTATTATGTATGCAGCGTCAAACGATACAGTAAAAATCCATTTCACAGTATCGCCCGAGCACGTTGCACTCTTCACCGACTTTGTGGAGAAACTCCGTCCCGCATTTGAGGAGAAAAACAACATCAAGTTAGACATCACATTCTCCACACAAAAGAAATTTACCGACACTGTTGCTGTTGACGAAAACAACGAAATATTCCGCAACGAAGACGGCACCCCGCTGCTTCGTCCCGCTGGACACGGCTCGCTTATCGAAACCTCAACGACATCAAGTCGCGCATTGTGTTTATCAAAACCATCGACAATGTGGTGCCCGATTCGCGCAAAGAGCCTACCGTTAAATACAAACAAGCTCTCGCCGGATACCTGCTCAAAACCAAAGAGAACATTGCCAACTATATAAAACTTTTGGAAGACAACCCCACAAGCAAGATTCTCGACGAGGCATACGTTTTTATATCCAAAAAACTCTGCACCGAATTTGGTCCCGATTTTCTCAACTTGCCCGATAAAGAAAAGGCTAAACTATTGTTAGCAAAACTCAACCGTCCGTTGCGAGTTTGCGGAATGGTGAAAAACGAAGGCGAGCCCGGCGGCGGACCTTTCTGGACCAAAAATTCTGACGGAACTGTGTCGCTGCAAATTGTGGAATCGTCGCAAATCGACAAAAACGACCCAAAGAGTATGGAGATTATGAACAAATCTACGCACTTCAACCCCGTAGACCTTGTTTGCGACCTCACCGACTGCAACGGCAAAAAATACGATCTTAGAAAATACACCGACCCGAACACAGGATTTATCTCCACAAAGTCGAAAAACGGCAAGACTCTCAAATCAATAGAGCGTCCCGGATTGTGGAATGGAGCAATGGCAGATTGGAACACTGTCTTCGTAGAAGTGCCAATCGAAACATTCTGTCCTGTAAAAACGGTTGTTGACCTTTTGAGAGATCAGCACCAAAACTAAAAACCACACCTTATATATATAGATAAAAAATGTCGCTTTTATTAAAAAACGGAACATACATCAACATCGACACCCTGACGTTTACCCCTACCGACATACTCGTAGGCGAAACGCCGGGGCAGTTGAGGTTGTCGGCCGAAAAGCCATTTTCCGACGACGAAATCAGCGGAGCAATAACCGAAGATTGCACAGACAAATACATAATGCACTCATTTGCCGACGGTTATCAGCGTCCGTGTTTATCTATGGCCTTTGCACATAAGGAATTTGATCAGCACCAACTTACATATTTTCGTTATCTTACGCAAATACTTTGGAAAGTGGACGACTTGATGGACGAAGACCTTCTGTACGCCTCGGCTTTATATGCCGCCATCACCTCTGCCAAAAACGGAACCACATTTGCCGTATGCCGCAATGAAACAACAAAATACATCGACGGTGCACTCAACACCATCAAAAAGGCATTCGACGAAGTTGGCGTTTCCACACTTTTGAGTTTTGCAGCAAGTCAGTCGAACGGATTTGGCGCTGCTTCAAAAATTATTGAGGCAAATATGAATTATATGGCGGACAATCAAGCCCTTATGGGTATTGCCGCGTCGTATCTTGCCACCAACGAAATAGTAGAAGAAGTGGCTCGTTTGTGTCGCAAAAATAATAGAGGCGTGCTAATCAATGTTGCCGAAGATAATCTCGACCAAGCCAACACCATGCGCGACTACAAACGCCGCGTGGTAACAAGACTTTACGAATCGGGATTGATGGATTTTTCATCGTCGATACTTACCAACGCCAATTATCTCGACGAACACGAACTCGACCTTATCAACGACAAACCCGCTTGGGTGGCTCAAAATCCATACGGAAATTTTCAACGCGGCATTTTGCCGTTCAACTCCAAATGGACAGAATACAACTTTATGCTCGGCACCGATTTTTCTGGGGCAAGCATTCCTCAATGTATGCGCACAGCATATTACCAATCGCTCGGCACCGAAAACTACAAGTCGTCGCAGCAGGCGTTCAATAGTATGAACACCGTACACAACTACATCAAAATCAACAATTTTGCAGGCGATGGCGACAACAATCTAATAGTTTTCGGCAATCCTACACCAATGACACTTGACAAATCGAACTTGATAAAGCACTTAGCTTATAATTTCAACACCCGCGACATAAATATGGTGATTTCCGACGGAAGAATAATAGTAAAAGACGGCACCACCACGCTTGTGGACGAAAAAGAGGCTTTGAAAATGTGCGCCGAACAACTCAAAAGAATCACTTAAATTGTTGAACAAAATGAAAGACTCATAATGTTAAAATTTTTGCTTATACCGCTATCATGGATATATCGCGCTATAACTTCGCTACGAAACTTGCTTTACGACCACCAAATTTTTAAGACAAGAGAATTTTCTACTCCTGTAATTTCGGTCGGAAACATAACCGTAGGCGGCACAGGGAAAACTCCGCATACCGAGTATATTGTAAACCTCCTTTGTAAAAATTACAACGTAGCCATACTTAGTCGAGGTTACCGTCGAAAAACCAAAGGATACCTCAAAGCCACTCCAAACAGCACCGTAAAACAAATCGGCGACGAACCCAAGCAGATGTCGCTCAAATTCAGCGGCAAAGCCCAAGTTTATGTTTGCGAAGACCGTTGCAAAGGTATCGACAATATTATAGCCGAAGGTAATGAAAATCAGGTAATTGTATTAGACGATGCATATCAACACCGCAGCGTTACCCCTCGTGTAAATATTTTGCTAACCGACTACAGCAGACCTATTTTTGAAGACCACCTTTTACCATACGGACGGTTGAGAGAATCGGCATCGCGTTCAAACCGCGCAAATATCATCATCGTTACCAAGTGTCCCGACGACCTCAAGCCAATCGACCGCAGAGTGATAGCAAAACATCTCAACCTGCTGCCGTTTCAGTCGATATTTTTTACCAATTACAAATATCTCGGCTTAAAACCCGTGTTTGCCAACGGCGAAATACCATCAGCAAATCAAGATACTAATATTCTGGTAATTACAGGCATTGCAAATCCCGAAAACCTCATCAACCACATCAAAAATAACATATCTCAAAAGATAACCCACATAAATTTTCCCGACCACCACAATTTTAAGAAAAAAGATATTGCCAAGATAACAGAAAAATTTGTATCTTTACCAAGTAACAAAATCATCATCACCACCGAAAAAGATGCGGTAAGGCTCAGCGAACTCGCCCTCAACGACGAGATAAAAAAAGTCCTCTGCTACATTCCGGTTGAGATAAACTTTATATACGACGACTCAGAAGATCTTAACAATCAAATTTTAAAATATGTTGACGAAAATAAAACAGACTATCGACTACATACGTCAGTCCATCAATTTTGACCCTGAAATAGGTATTGTGCTCGGCACAGGTCTCGGCGCGCTTGCCGACGAAATAAAAGTAGAAAAGGCTATCCCCTACGCCGAAATTCCCAACTTCCCGGTATCCATAGTACAGGGACACAAGGGACAATTAGTATTCGGCTACCTTGGTGGCAAAAAAGTGGTGGCCATGCAGGGACGTTTCCACTACTACGAAGGCTACACTATGCAGCAGGTAACATTCCCCATCAGGGTGATGAAAATGCTCGGCATCAAACTCTTGATCCTCAGCAACGCTTCAGGCGGTATGAACACATCGTTCCGTGTAGGCGACATTATGGTGATTGTAGACCACATCAACCTCTTTGGTACTAACCCGCTCATTGGACAAAACATCGACGAACTTGGTCCTCGTTTCCCCGAAATGAGTTGCGCTTACGACAAGAAATACATTAAACTTGCCTTTGAAGTTGCCGAAGAAAACAACATTCACCTTCAGCAAGGCGTGTATATCGGCGTTACAGGTCCCACATTTGAGACACCGTCGGAATACAAATTCTTTGGCAAGATAGGTGCCGACGCGGTAGGTATGAGCACAGTGCCCGAAGTGATTGTGGCACGTCACATGGGATTGCCCTGTTTTGCGCTCTCCATCATCACCGATATGGGCATCACCATCTCGGGCGAGGTAGAGAAACCCACCCACGAAGAAGTTCAGAAAGCCGCCAACGCAGCAGAACCTCGTATGACCACAATCATCAAGAAGATGATTGAAAGAATGTAAGATGGATACATCATTTGAATCAACTGCGCTTGAACTTTTTCGCTACCAAAGTGGCAAAAACAAAGTTTATGCACAATATATCAATCATTTAGGAATAAAGCCCGAAAGTGTAACTACCCTTTCGGGCATACCTTTTTTGCCCATACAGTTTTTCAAAAGTCACGAGGTAATAAGCGGCGAAGCAAAACCCGACGAGTGCGATGCAGTATTTACATCGAGCGGCACCACAGGACAAAACACTAGCCGCCACTATGTAAAAGACATCAATATTTATTACGATAGTCTTGAAAAAGGCTTTGAAGAATTTTATGGAAGTCCCGATAATTACACCATATTGGCACTCCTTCCCTCCTATTTAGAGCGCAAAGGATCATCGCTAATAGTTATGGCTCAGCGGCTTATGCAACTTTCGGGACAAAAAGAAGAAGGATTTTTTCTATATGATTTTGTTGCATTACAACAACGTATAAATCAAGAAATTGCCTCAGGCAAAAAAGTATTATTGATAGGTGTAACATTTGCACTCCTCGATTTTGCAGAACAATATCCTCAGCATTACGGCGATAAAGTAATAATTATGGAAACCGGAGGTATGAAAGGTCGCAAAAAAGAGATTGTCCGCGACGAAGTGCACCGCATACTCACCACACAGTTAGACGTAAAAAGCATACACTCTGAATATGGTATGACCGAATTGCTATCACAGGCATATTCCAACGGCGGCGGCATTTATCGCGAAACATCCACCATGAAGATAATAATCCGCGACAGCACCGACCCTCTGCGCCCAGCACCTGTAGAAACCGCAGGCGGAGTAAACATAATAGACCTCGCCAACATCTATTCCTGCACCTTTATAGAAACCCAGGATATAGGCATAA
>JAGCDD010000420.1 GCA_017651345.1 Bacteroidales bacterium
ACGCCTGCAATATCCATCGTTAACGCTTAATTATGAGGCTGGTACGCAAGGGCAAAAATTCTTTCACGAGGAAAACAAAGATTTTGGCAAACAATGGAAAGATAATGCATACCAAACTATATATCTTTCACTCAAAGTACCGATTTTCAGTCAGTTAAGCAGCAAAGACAATATAACCAAAAGCGAAATAGAAATCCGTCGCCGTCGCAACGACCTCGACCAAATACTTCTCGACCTCAGCGGCGAACTTCGCAATGTTTGGCTCGGAGTAGAACAAAGTCGCTCTACAGCCGATTTGGCAGCTCAAACAGCCGAACTCGCACGTCAACAATACGAATTTGCACAAAAAGATTTCAATCTTGGCAATATTGCCAGCTATGAGTTATACGTTTATAAAAACAAATTCGTATCTTCGCAGTTGCAAGCCGTGAATGCCGAATACGAATTTCTGTTCCGTCTTGCAGTGTTAAAACTTTTTACCGAACTATAATGCAATTGCCATCCGACATAGAAAACACAATCGACGTGCTAAACTCGCGTTATCGTCAGCGTACCAATTGGATATACATTCTTTTGGTGTCGGCGGTGATTATCACGGTGATACTTTTGCCCATCATAAAAGTTGATGTAACGAGCCAAAGCCGCGGCATTATCCGTTCTAAAAACGACAACCTCAATATTGTGCCAATCGTTAGCGGCAGGGTCAAGTTTGTTAACATTGTCAACAACCATCCCGTTAACGCCGGTGACACCTTATTAATAATAGAATCAGACAATATGAGGGTGCAACTTTTGGCGCAAACCAACTTAAAATCAGACCTTTCGGACCGCATTGCCGATTTAAAGGCGTTGACTTCGGGTGCCAAAAATCCAATTCTCCGTACTGCATTGTATATTCAAGAACAAGCTGATTATCAAGAACGTACCGAAGGCGTAAGAATAAAAGCGCAACAAGCCGAACGCGATTATCAACGTTTAAAAGAATCCTACAACAGCGGACTTGCCTCCAAAACCGATTATGAACAAGCCGAAGACCGTTGGCGCAATGCCAAAAACACTCTTGAAACGGCATCGCAACAGCAATTGGCGTCGTGGCAAAACACTAAGAAACAACTTGAACAACAGCTAATTACTTGCAACGGCGAAATAGAACGTTTAGAATCCGAACTGCGCAACTATATTGTTACAGCACCGGCTTCGGGAACAATTATTACGCAAACGCAAATTCAGCCAAACTCGTATATTGCTGCCGGACAAAACGTTGCTTCAATTTCGCCCGACGAAAGTCTTATTGCCGAATGTTACGTTTCGCCTGCCGATATTGGTTTTATAGCTAAGGATCAAGAAGTTAAACTATCATACGATGCGTTCGACTACAACCAATGGGGACTTGGTCTGGCGGCGGTAGAAGACGTGGACAAAAACATCAGCATCGAAAACACATCGTCGTATTTTGTGGTGCGCTGTCGTCTCAAAGGCAACACGCTCAGCCTCAAAAACGGCTACACAGTAGAAATCAAAAAGGGCATGACCCTTACGGCGCGTTTCCTCATTACCCGACGCACATTATGGCAATTGCTGTTCGACAAGGCCGATAAATGGTTTAATCCCAAACAAATACCGCAACAAAGATGAACACAAACGTACTTCAACACGATTATTACGACTGTGGGGCGGCTTGCCTAAAATCGGTAGCGGCGCATTACAAACTCGACCTTTCGATTGCGCGTATCCGTCAGTATGCCTGCACCGATATGCGAGGCACCAATGTTTTGGGAATGATTAAGGCGGCTACCCGAATGGGCTTTACTGCAAAGGGCGTAAAAGGCACTGCGGCGGCGTTGGCAACGCTTCCGTTTCCCACTATCGCTCACGTTGTTAGGCAGATAGATGATGCTGTATTATATCATTACGTGGTAATTTACGGCTGCAAAAAAGGGGTTTTAAAAATAATGGACCCTGCCATTGGACGCACCGAAAAGGTTGCCGTGGAGAATTTTCTCAAAGAATGGTCGGGTGTGCTGATTCTGATACGTCCATCGCAAGATTTTGTGGCGGGCAAAAAACGTGTTTCGGTACTGAGCCATTTCAAAGATTTAATAATTCCCCACCGTAAAGTATTGATACAAGCCATTATAGGTGCGGTTTGCTTTACCGCGCTCGGTCTTTCGATGTCGATTTATATCGAAAAAATCACCGACTATGTGCTTGTGGGCGGTAATACCAACTTGCTCAATTTGTTGGGCTTGATAATGGTGGCGTTGCTGATTTTGCAGTTTGCCATTGGAATTTTTCAAAATATGATGGCCCTGCGAACGGGGCAAATGATGGACGCTCAACTGATTATGGGCTATTACAAACACCTTTTGCAGTTGCCACAACAGTTTTTTGACACTATGAAAGTGGGCGAAATTATTTCAAGGGTCAACGATGCGTTCAATATCAGATATTTTATCAATTCAACGGCTATCAAGATAATAGTCAACGGGTTAATAGTGATACTATCGTTTAGTATGATGTTTTTTTACCATTGGCAGCTTGCGTTTATTATGCTTGCGGTAATTCCTTTATACTTAATAATTTACATAATAACCGACAAAGTAAATAAACGTGTAGAACGCAAGGTAATGGAAGACACCGCCTCGCTCGAAAGTCAATTGGTAGAATCGCTCAACGCCATTAGAACCATAAAACAATATGGCATAGAGGATTACACCAACAACAAAACCGAAAACCGCTTTGTTAAAATGACTTACACCACATACGGGTCGTCAAAAAATGTGATTTTCTCGGCAAATGCTTCGGAATTTGTTTCGCGGCTATTTACCATAATTCTCTTATGGACAGGTAGTTACTTTGTACTTGGCGGTGATATTACGGCAGGCGAACTAATGTCGTTTTATGCCCTTGCCGGATATTTTACAGGTCCGGTGTCGGAATTGATTAGTTCTAACAAATCGTTTCGCGAGGCAGAAATTGCCGCCGACCGTCTGTTTGAAATCATTGACCTTGAACGTGAAGAAATTACCGACAAGATTCCTCTCACACGCGAAAACATCGGCGACATAGTTTTCTCTGATGTAACATTCAGCTACGGCACCCGCAAAAAGATTTTTGAAAAATTCAACCTTCGTATCAAAAAAGGCACCACCACAGCCATTGTGGGCGAAAGCGGATGCGGCAAAACTACCATTGCAAGCCTTATTCAAAACCTCTATCCCGTAAACGAAGGGGCAATTTTTATCGGCGACCTTAAACTAAATCATCTTTCTAATACAAGCATTCGCAGTCTTATATCCACTGTACCACAGCAAATTACGCTATTTTCGGGCAGCATACTATCTAACATTGCCGTTGGCGAATACGAACCGAATATTCCTAAAATTCAGGAGATTATAAATATGCTTGGTCTCAACGATTTTGTTGAATCCCTTCCCGAAGGTTTGGAAACTCTTGTTGGCGAAAACGGTTCAAAACTATCAGGCGGTGAAAAACAGCGTCTTGCAATTGCTCGCGTCATCTACAAAGACCCTGAAATATACATTTTTGACGAGGCGTCATCTGCACTCGACTCCATTGCCGAAAAATATGTTCTCGACACCGTTCAGCATCTCCGCTCCCAAGGCAAAACCATCATCACCATTGCCCACCGCCTCAGCACCATCAAAAATTCCGACACCATTATTGTAATGTCGAAAGGTCAAATAGTGGAGCAAGGTGATTTTCAAATACTTATCAACAATAAAGGTGAATTTGCCCGTTTGTGGGAAGGTCAAGTGGTGTAAAATCCTAAAAAATCCACACCTTATATATGCTATTCTCCAAAAAATATTATAACTTTGCCTTTTACAAAAACGATTTTAAACACATAATATAATGTACAGATCACACGATTGCGGACAATTACGCATCTCAGACGTTAATAAAAATGTTACCCTCAGCGGATGGGTGCAGAGGGTTAGAAATCTTGGAGGTATGACTTTTGTGGACCTCCGCGACAGATACGGTATCACCCAATTAGTTTTTAACATGGAAACCAACGCCGAACTTTGCGAACGCGCAAGAAAACTCGGCCGCGAATTTGTTATCCAAGCTATCGGAACAGTTACCGAACGCACAAGCAAAAACAAAGACCTTCCTACTGGCGATATTGAAATTACTGTAAGCCAATTAAATATACTCAACAAATCGGATGTTCCGCCCTTCACTATCGAAGACAACACCGACGGCGGCGAAGACCTTTTGATGAAATACCGCTATTTGGACATCCGTCGCAAACCTATTATTCAAGGATTGCTGATGCGTCACAAAATGAGTCTCGAAGTACGTAAATATCTTGATGCACAAGGCTTTATGGAAGTTGAAACTCCTATGCTCATCAATTCAAGTCCCGAAGGTGCAAGAGATTATGTTGTGCCGTCACGACTTCATCATGGCGAATTTTACGCATTGCCCCAAAGTCCTCAGCAGTACAAGCAGTTGTTGATGGTGGCAGGCGTTGACAAATATTACCAACTTGCAAAATGTTTCCGCGACGAAGACCTCCGCGCCGACCGTCAGCCCGAATTTACACAAATCGACTGCGAGATGAGTTTTGTGGAACAAGAAGACATCTTGCAGATATTTGAAGGCATGGCAAAACACCTTTTTAAAGAGGTGAAAGGCATAGAGATGAATTACCAATTCCCTCGCATTGTTTGGCAAGACGCTATGGAACAGTACGGTAGCGACAAGCCCGATATCCGTTTTGGAATGAAAATTCACGATGTTACCGCCGAAGTTAAAGGTCACGGTTTCAAGGTGTTTGACGATGCCGAATATGTATGCGCTATCGCAGTTGGAGGCTGTGCAAACTATTCGCGCAAACAAACCGACGAACTCACCGAATGGGTAAAACGTCCTCAGATTGGTGCCAAAGGTCTTGTTTTCATCAAATACAACGAAGACGGCACAGTAAAATCATCTGTTGACAAATTTTACACTCCCGAGCAACTCACTGAGATTGCCAAAAAAGCCGGAGCAGGCACAGGCGACCTCGTTCTTATACTCTGCGGCAAAAAACTGCCTATCCTCAACGCAATGGGTACTCTCCGCATCGAGATGGGTAACCGTCTCGGACTCAGAGACAAAAACACATTTGCGCCGCTTTGGGTTATCGACTTCCCGCTATTTGAGTGGGACGACGAAACTCAGCGTTTTTATGCAATGCACCACCCCTTCACCTCGCCCAAAAAAGAAGACATTCCACTTTTGGATACCGACCCGGGCAAAGTTCGCGCCAATGCTTACGACCTCGTTATCAATGGCACAGAGGTTGGCGGCGGCTCTATCCGTATTCACGATTCGCAGTTGCAAGTTAAAATGTTCAACCTTCTCGGATTTACCGAAGAACGCGCACAAAGCAACTTTGGCTGCTTGATTAATGCGTTTAAGTTCGGTGCACCTCCTCACGGTGGTCTTGCATTCGGATTAGACCGTTGGGTAGCAATCATGTACGGCTGCGATTCTATTAAAGACGTTATTGCATTCCCCAAGAATAATGCTGCACGCGACATTATGATGGGTGCTCCTTCGCTGATTTCGCAAGAGCAGTTAGACGAACTTTCACTTGCTATAACCCCTGAAAAATAATGGCAGCAATATCACAGAAAATGAGAAACCTTCTTGCGCCAATGGCACAGGCCTGCAAAAACATTATTGCAGTGTCTGCGCCCATTGCCGACGCAACGGAATTTAAAAATCAAGATACCATTATAGACAATATCTACTTGAATCTTGTGATTATCAGCGAAAACTACGCTAAAACCGACGATGATGTAAAACAGGCTTTAACCAATTGGTCTGAAATAAAATCATACTCCGAAAAGGTAATCCCCGATTGCAAAAATGCCGATTGCCGCGTTTGGTTTTACATTTCACATTCGCTGATTCCCACACTAAAAGATAAAATAGACGAACTTTTGTCATAATCAAAACAACAATGCAGATAGAGGTTTTCAGATTCAACGACATTGCAGTTAACACATACATACTGTCTGACAACGGCAAATGCGCCATTATTGACCCTGGTTGCCATACCGAAAAAGAGAAGCAGACTCTCTGCGATCATATCGACTCAAAAGGTTACCAGCCGCAGTTTATTATCAACACGCACTGCCACTGCGACCATATTGTTGGTGCACAGTTTGTTAAGGAGCATTACAATATTCCGTTTATTGCAAATCCTGCCGATCAATATTGGCTTGACAATGCCGCTGAAACAGGAAACCGTTGGGGATGGTACGATGTGGTAGCTCCCGTAATCGACAAACCTTCTAACGATGGCGACACTTTTAAATTGGGTAACGCCGAACTCAAAGTGATGCACACTCCGGGACACTCACGCGGTCAGCAAGCAATTTATTCCGAAAAAGATAAATTTGTGATCGTTGGCGACACCATTTTCAAGGGTACA